>JASGFP010000207.1:0-2579 GCA_047605445.1 Rhodoblastus sp. | reverse complement strand
TTCGCCCCTCACCCTGCCCTCTCCCCGCTCGCGGGGAGAGGGTTCGCCCCCCCTCACACCGCCCTGCCCTCCAGCGGAAAGACCTTGGCCGGGTTCAGCAGCCATTGCGCATCGAACGCGGCGCGCACACGCATCTGCTGATGCAAGTCGGCCGTGTTGAACTGGCGCGGCATGAGATCGCGTTTCTCGATGCCGACGCCGTGTTCGCCGGTCAGGCAGCCGCCGACGTCGACGCAGAGTTTCAGCACGTCCTCGCCGGCCTTTTCCGCCTTCTCCTGCTCGGCGGGATCGTTGACGTCATACATGATGAGCGGATGCATGTTGCCGTCGCCGGCGTGAAACACATTGGCGACGCGAAGTCCGTAACGCTCGACAATCTTGTATGTGCCGTCGAGAACCTCGCACAGCCGGCTCGTCGGCACGGTGCCGTCCATGCAGATATAGTCCGCCACGCGCCCCGTGGCGCCGAAGGCGGACTTGCGCCCCTTCCAGATGCGCGCGGCTTCCATCGCGCTCTGGGATTCGCGCACATTCTTCACGCCGTGCTTCTGCGCGATAGCGACGATCTTCTTCAATTGCCGCTCCATTTCCTCGTCGCAGCCTTCGACCTCGACGATCAGGAGCGCGCCGGCGTCGAGCGGATAGCCGGCATGCGCGAAGGCTTCGCAGATTTCGATGGCGAGCTTGTCCATGAATTCGATCGCCACAGGAATGATGCCGTGGCCGATGATATCGGAGACGCAGGCCGCCGCCTCCTCCGGCGTCGCGAAGCCGAACAGCACGGGCCGCGCGCCTTCCGCCTGGCGCAGCAGGCGCACCGTCGCCTCGGTGACGATGCCGAGCTGACCTTCTGAACCTGTCATCAGGCCGAGAAAATCATAGCCCGCGCTATCCAGCCAGTCGCCGCCGATGTCGACGATCGTTCCGTCGACCAGCACCATCTTCACGCCGAGCACATTGTTGGTTGTAACGCCGTATTTCAGGCAATGCGCGCCGCCGGAATTCATGCCGATATTGCCGGCGATGGTGCAGGCGAGCTGCGAGGACGGATCGGGCGCATAGAAAAAGCCGTCAGCGGCCACCTCGTTGGAAATGCCGAGATTGGTGACGCCCGCCTGCACGCGCGCGATACGGTCGGCGTAGTCGATCTCGAGAATCTTCGCCATCTTGGAGACGCCGACCACGACAGCGTCTTCCTGCGGAATGGCGCCGCCGGACAACGACGTGCCTGCCCCGCGCGGCACGACCTTGACGCCGTGCGCGTGGAGGTAGGCCATGACCTTGCTCGTCTCTTCCGTCGAGCGCGGCAGGACGACGGCCAGGGGCATTCGGCGATAGGCGGTCAGCGCGTCCGTCTCGAAGGCGCGGCGCTCGTCCTCGCTCGCGACAAGGCATTCCGGCGGCACGAGCGCTGCGAGCCCGGCGACGATCTCGTCGCGACGGGCGAGAATATCGGGGTCCGGCGGCGGGAAGGCTATTGAAGACATTGGCGTTGCCCCGTCCAGTCCATCAGCCGCAGAGACGAGTTGACGGCACGTCCCCGAGGCTCCTAGATGGGGTGCAACACTAGCATGCAAGCTGTCGCTTGGGGAGAGAACGATGGGCGCGGCGCCGAGAGGCAAGAGCATCGGCCTGATGGCGACCTGCCTCGTCGACCTGTTCCGGCCGAGCGTCGGCTTTGCGGCCGCCAAGCTGCTGGAGGACGCCGGCTGCACAGTCGATGTGCCCAGCCAGACCTGCTGCGGCCAGCCGGCCTTCAATTCCGGCGACAAGGCGGACGCCCGCGCGCTCGCGCTGCAGGTGATCGACGCGTTCGAGACCTATGACTATGTGGTCGCGCCGTCGGGCTCCTGCGCCGGCATGATGGCCAAGCACTATCCCGAATTGTTCGAGGGCGATCCGGAATTGCAGCGCCGCGCGCGCGCCTTCGCCGCCAAATGTTTCGAGCTCGTCTCCTTCCTCACCGACGTGCTCGGCGTCGAGAGCGTGGACGCGAAATTTCCGCGTAAGGTCACCTATCACGACTCGTGCTCAGGGCTTCGCGAAATGGGCGTTCAGGCGCAGCCGCGCAAGCTGCTCGGCACCGTCGCCGGGCTCGAACTGGTGGAGATGAAGGATTCGGATGTCTGCTGCGGCTTCGGCGGCACGTTCGCGGTCAAGTTCGGCGAGATTTCCGGGCAGATCGTCGAGCGCAAGACGCAGGACATCATCGCGTCGGAAGCGCCGGTGCTTCTGGCGGGCGATCTCGGCTGCCTGATGAACATGGCCGGCCGCCTGTCGCGCAAGGGACGCGAGATGGAAGTTCGGCATGTGGCCGAGGTTCTCGCCGATATGACGGACGAAGCGCCGCCGATCGGCGAGGCGCAGATCATGCGGGGAGAGGCGGAATGAGCGTCCACGCCAACCCCACCACGCCACAATTCAAGGACAACGCCCACAAGGCGCTGGGCGATCCGCAATTGCAGGAGGCGATGGGCAAGCTGCGCGTCGGCTTCACCGCGTCGCGCGCGCTCGCCATTTCCAAGCTGCCGGAATTCGAGGCGCTGCGCGACAGCGCGCGCGACATCAAGAACCATACG
>JASGFP010000206.1:0-2630 GCA_047605445.1 Rhodoblastus sp. | reverse complement strand
AAGCCGGCAATTCGGCGGTCACGGCCTCCTACGACAAGCCCGAGGCGGGCAATTCGGCGGTCACCGCGTCCTACCGTGCGCCGGAGGCCGGCAATTCGGCTGTCACGGCGTCCTACGACAAGCCTGAAGGCTCGGGCGCGGTCGTGACCGCTTCCTACGACAAGCCGGAAGGCGGCAATTCCTTCCTGACGGCGAATGTGAAGGCGCCGGAAGGCAATTTCATCCCCGCTTTCGCGTAATCGCCGGCACGTCCGACTGCAGTCGAGGGGCGGAACTCGGTTCCGCCCCTTGTTTTTGTCTTCCGCCCGATTCCGGTTGCGGATCAGCGTTTCGCCGACGCGCTCTCCTGAGCCGTTCTGAGCGCCCGGATGTGTTCGGCCAGGAATTCGATGAAGACGCGCACCTTGGAATCCATCGTGGCGCGGCGGCGGTAGAATAGCGACAGTTCCAGCTTGTCGGCGATCCGCCAATCCCCGAGAACGACTTCGAGCAGGCCAGCCTCGATCGAAGGTCTGGCGAGCGTGTCGAGCAGCAGCGCGACCCCCTGCCCGCGCAAAGCGAAATCGAGCGGCACGATCGGATCGGTCGCCGACACGGCGAAGCGGAACGTCATATCCTCGCGGCGCTCGCCACGCACGAAAGACCAGACCGGCGGCACGGGCGAGGGACCGGAAATGGCGCTGGCCGTCAGCAGGCCCGCCATCGGGAGCGACAAGAGATCGGACGGCTTTGCGGGACGTCCGATCCTTTCCAGTGCGGCGGACGTTGCGACCAGGCGATATTCCGACACGAACAATGTGCGCTTCACATAGCTGGAATCGGGCTGCGTCCCCACGCGGATGGCGAGATCGCAATTGTTCTCGACAAGGTCGATCGACTGGTTGGTGACGATGAATTCGATCCGCACGTCCGGATAGGCCCTGCGAAAAGCGGGAACGTGCGGCAGTAGCGCGGTGTAGAGCAGCGCATAGGGCACGGCGATGCGCAGAACGCCGTCTGGCGTGTCGTGATGGTTGGTGGCGAGCGATTCGGCTTCCTCGATCGCGGCGAAGCCGCGAGCGGCGGCTTCGTAGACTTCGCGGCCGACCTCCGTCACCGACAAGCGGCGCGTCGTGCGATTGAGCAGCGTGATGCCGAGACGGCTCTCCAGTTCCTGCACTTTGCGGCTCACCGTGCCTGGCGGCAGCTTCAACTGGCGCGCCGCGCCGATGAAGCTCTGGCGGTCGACCACGGTGACGAAGACGAGCAGATCGTCGAACTTCTTCATCGCCGTCACAAAACGCCGGCTGCGCGCAGGCCGGCGATTTCCTGTGCATCGTAACCGAGATCGCGCAACACATCGTCGGTATGCGCGCCAAGCGCCGGCGTCGGCGTCTCGATCCGTCCAGGCGTGCGCGAAAGTTCGACGGGCTGACCGACCAGCGTGGTCTCGCCCAGAACCGGATGGGTTATGCTCTGCGCGATGCCCAGCGCCTGCACCTGAGGATCCGCAAACACCTGATCGACCGTATAGATCGGCCCGCAAGGCACGCCGGCCGCATTCAATTGTTCGATCCATTCCTGCGCGGGCCGCGCGCCCGTCGTCTCGGCGATAATCTCGTAGAGCGCGGCGCGATTGCGCGAACGCCGCGCGCCGTCGGCGAAGCGCGAATCGTCGACGATGCGCTCGAGGCCGAGCACGGCGCACAGCTTTCGCCACATGTCCTGACCGGCGGCGGCGACGTTGATGAGGCCGTCCGAGGCCGGAAACACGCCCATCGGATAGACGGTCGGATGATCGTTGCCCGATTGCGGCGGCACGACCTTGTCCATCAGCCAGCGGGTCGCCTGGAAATCGAGCAGGCCGATCTGCGCCTGCAGCAGCGAGGTCTTCACCCATTGGCCTTCGCCGGAGACCTCGCGCTCCAGAAGCGCGGTCATGACGCCGAGCGCGCAATAGAGGCCCGCAGTCGAATCGGCCACGGCGATGCCCGCGCGAACGGGCCCCTGCCCTGGCAGGCCCGTGACGGACATGAGACCGCCCATGCCCTGGGCGATCTGGTCGAAGCCCGGCCGCAGGCGATAAGGGCCATCCTGCCCGTAGCCGGAGATCGAGGCGTAGACGATGCGCGGATTGATGGCGCGAACCGTCTCGTAGTCGATGCCGAGCCGCCTTTTCACGTCGGGCCGGTAATTCTCGACCACGACGTCGGCTGTTTCGACGAGCCGGCGAAAGACGGCGACGCCGTGCGGGTTCTTCAGGTTGAGCGTGATGCTGCGCTTGTTGCGATGAAGATTCTGGAAGTCGGAGCCGTGCCGCGCCTCGTCGACGGCGCTCGGCTCGGGCGGCTCGACCTTGATGACGTCGGCCCCGAAATCGGCGAGTTGCCGCACGGCTGTGGGTCCCGAGCGCACGCGCGTGAGATCTATGACGCGAAATCGTGCGAGCGCGCCGCCCTTCATGCTGTCCCTCCCGGTTTCGCGGAAGGATGCGCCGCGCCGGGGCGCGGATCAACCGTATTGCGTCAACGCAGAGCCTTGGGCAGGCGCCGTTTCCAGCGTTCGCCGCGCGGAAGCTCGCTCACCGCTTCACGACGCGCGCCCGAACGCGCGCTGGCGCCCACGGGCGCAGCGGCGACGCGGGGCGCGGG
>JASGFP010000205.1:0-2655 GCA_047605445.1 Rhodoblastus sp. | reverse complement strand
GATGAAGAAGGCCAAGAAGTCCAACCCGCTCTTCCTGCTCGACGAGATCGACAAGATGGGCATGGACTTCCGCGGCGATCCGTCGTCGGCTCTGCTCGAGGTTCTCGATCCCGAACAGAACTCGACCTTCAACGACCATTACCTCGAGGTCGACTACGATCTCTCGAACGTGATGTTCGTGACGACGGCCAACACGCTGAACATTCCCGGCCCGTTGATGGACCGCATGGAGATCATCCGCATCGCCGGCTACACGGAGGACGAGAAGGTCGAGATCGCCCACAAGCATCTCATCCCGAACGCCATCCAGAAGCACGGCCTGCAGCCGAAGGAATGGACGCTGGAAGACGGCGCGCTGCGCGAACTCGTTCGCCGCTACACCCGCGAAGCGGGCGTGCGCAATCTCGAGCGCGAGATTTCCAACCTCGCCCGCAAGGCGGTGAAGGAAATCCTGCTGGCGAAGAAGGCCAAGAAGCGCGTGACCGTCACGGCGGACAATCTGTCCGACTATCTCGGGCCCCCGCGCTTCCGCTACGGCCAGGCCGAGCTCGAGGATCAGGTTGGCGCGGTCACGGGTCTCGCCTGGACGGAAGTCGGCGGCGAGCTTCTGACGATCGAAGGCGTCATGATGCCCGGCAAGGGCCGCATGACCGTCACCGGCAACCTGAAGGACGTGATGAAGGAATCGATCTCGGCGGCGGCGTCCTACGTCCGCTCGCGCGCGGTGGATTTCGGCATCGAGCCGCCGATGTTCGACAAGCGCGACATCCACGTGCACGTGCCCGAAGGCGCGACGCCCAAGGACGGACCGTCCGCGGGAACGGCGATGGCGACGGCCATCGTTTCGACCCTGACAGGCATTCCCGTGCGCCGCGACATCGCCATGACTGGCGAGATCACGCTGCGCGGCCGGGTGCTGCCGATCGGCGGCCTGAAGGAGAAGTTGCTCGCGGCCATGCGCGGCGGCCTCAAGAAGGTGCTGATCCCGGAAGAAAACGCCAAGGATCTGGCGGAGCTTCCGGCCTCGGTGAAGAACGCGCTCGAGATCGTGCCGGTCTCGCGCATGGACGAAGTGCTCAAGCACGCGCTCGTGCGTCAGCCGACGCCGATCGTGTGGGACGAGAGCACGGCGCCCGTGGCGGCGAAGGGCGACGAGGACGCGGCGGGAGTCGTCGCGCACTGATCCGCGTGCGGCGCGTCAACGCGCCCTTGAAGCGAACGAAGAATGGGCGGCAACCTCTAGAGGTTGCTGCCCTTTTCTATTCGCACTGCGTCAAGACGCCTGCATTTTGGGGGATTTTGCTGCGCCCCTGCGCGGGACGCCTTGCAATTCGGGCGATTCGGGAACAACAGTTTCGGGCCCCGACAACGCGATTCGGTTAGCCAGACGGCGCGTTGCAGCGCGGGGCGCAGGAAGGGTCATGCGCGCGGACGGATGTGTCGCGCCCACAAGGAGCAAGCCATGAACAAGCAGGAACTCGTCGAGCACGTCGCCAGCGAAATGGATCTGTCGAAGGCCAAGGCCGCCGACGCGATCGACGCCGTGCTCGACGGGATCACCAAGGCCGTGAAGAAGGGCGACGAAGTGCGCCTCGTCGGCTTCGGCACGTTCTCGGTGAAGAAGCGCGCCGCCGGCAAGGGCCGCAACCCGGCGACCGGCGCGGAGATCAAGATCCCGGCGTCCAAGAGCGTCCGCTTCAAGGCCGGCGCCGCCCTCAAGGCCGCGGTCAACAAGACCAAGTGATTTTCCGGCTGCAACCGGGAAGCGAGAGGGCGCGTTTCGCGCCCTCTTTTATTTTGGCGTAGCGCAATCGTGCAGAAGATCGCGGGATGTCAGGGTGCGGCGCGCGCGGGCAGGGCTTCCGCCCAGTGCGCGAGCGCCGCCCGGCCTCCGTCGCTCAGGCCGTAAACGCCGCGCTCGATCCGCTCGAACCAGCCGTAGACGTTGCCTTGCAAAATCTTCGGCGCATCGGGCGATACCGCCTTGAGGTCGCGGGGCCGGGCAGGGGCCTGCGCCAGCGCGGCTGCGCAAGCGAGCGCCTGCTGGCGATAAGCGGTCATGATCGGCCGGCGCGTCGAACCGCCGGACGTCGGATCGCCCTGGCGGCGGCGATGCTCCGACAGAAGCCGCGAACGCCGTTTGCGGTCGGGCCGCGGCTTCCAGTCCTCCGGCGCCACGACGATCTCGACCCGGCCGCCCGGCAGCACGCTGAGCAGCCCGACGCCGATCAGGCGGCAGAGCTTCTTCACCCGGCTGTCGCGGTCGCGGCCTTTGGTCGAGGCTGGCACGGCGAGCCAGACCTCGTCGCAGGCCGCCGAGCGCTCGACGCCCTGAAGCACCAGTTCGAGATTGAAGCTGCTCTTGAGTTCCGCGACGACCACCCGCACTTCCTCGCCTTCGCGGATCGCGACGACGTCGCAGCCGCAGATTTCGCCCTTGGCCGAAAACCCGAGGTCTTCGAGAAAGGCTTTGACGGGGGCGTAGAGGGCGGTTTCCAAGAGGCAGGCGTCCGAATCGGCGTCGGCCCATCCTGCCGCAAGCGCGTCCGCCCGTCTGCCGCGCGCTTGGCGCCTGCCGCGCCGGCGCGTAAATAGGGCGCGCGGGCGGTTAGCTCAGTTGGTAGAGCATCTCGTTTACACCGAGAGGGTCGGCGG
>JASGFP010000204.1:0-2802 GCA_047605445.1 Rhodoblastus sp. | reverse complement strand
CGAAGGGCGAGGTGCCGGCGGTGCCGATCCACTTGCTGCCGCCCTGGTGGCGCTCTTTCTGCTCCTCGAGACGCTTTTTCAGCGTCTCCATCAGCTTGTCCCAGCCCATCGCCTCGAGCTGCTGCTTCTCCTCGTCGGTGAGATATTTCTCGGCGAGCTTCTTCAGCCATTCCTCGGGGATCTCGGCCTTCTCCATCGCGTCGAGCAGGCTTTCGAGCCCCTTGAAGGTCGAGCCGAAGACGCGATCGAACTTGTCGAGGTTGCGTTCGTCCTTCACCAGGCAGGCGCGCGATAGATAGTAGAAATCCTCGACCGATTTCTCGGCGAGATCCTTGTCGAGCGCCTCCATCAGCGTGAGGTATTCGCGCAGGGTGACGGGAACCTGCGCCTCGCGCAGGGAAGAGAAGAATTGCAGGAACATGGGCCGAATGTGCCACGGCGCGCGCCGCAGGTCGAGCCGCCGTCAGCGCGACCCTATCTCCCGCGTCGGCCGGCCGGCGCTGACGAAGGAATAGGTGGCGTTGCCGATGGCGCCCAGCATCAGCGCCTCGACTGCGGGCTCGGCGATTGCGCCGTCGGCCGCCCAGTCCACCAGGAAATTGGCGCCCGCGCCGCCGCGCGCGTCGGTTACGGGAATGGAAAGCTGCAGCGTGGCGAGCGGCTTGAGGGCGACCGGCGTCTCGAGGAAGGATTCCACCAGCGCGCCGGCCGTGTCGAAATAGGCGATGCGGCTCAGAACGAGCGGGCGCGATTCGGAGACGTTGTGGATGGTCAGCGTGACCGAAAATGCGATGGTGACGCCGCCAGCGCTGCGCACCACCTGTGAATAGGCGGGCACATAGAACGAGCCGCCGACCGGCAGCGCGCCGGCGGGCAGGGCGGTCAGCGAGGCGGCGAAGGTTTTGGCGAGATCGGCGCGCGTGGCCTCCTGCGCCCCGGCGGGGCCGGTCAGCGCCAGCAGCGCCGCCAGCGATATCGTGCGGATCGATCCCATCCAATTCTTCCTGAACACGCGCGCCGCCGCGCTCCCTATGATCATAGCATCGGTTGACGCAGCGCAATGTCCGCGCCGCTGCGCCCGCCCATCCTGCGGCCATGCGCACGATCCTGATCCTCGCCTCGCTCCTGTTCGCCTTTTCCGCAGCCGCCGCCCCGGACAGCGTCGCCGGGCGCCGCCTCGCGCAGCGCTGCAAGGCCTGCCATTCGATCGGCGTGAAGGGCGCGAGCCCCAATCCCGCCGCGCCGCCGTTCCGCACGTTGAGCCAGCGCTATCCGCTGGAAGACCTTCAGGAATCTCTCGCCGAAGGGATCGTCGTCGGCCATGCGCAGGGCATGCCGCGCGTGAAAATGGCGCCGCGGCAGGTGGCGGACTTCCTGCGCTACCTTCAATCGATCCAGCAGAAGTAGGCCTATTTCGCGCGGTTTTCGCGCAAGGCGAGCGCGACGCCGGCTATGGTGAGCGCGAGCGCGAGCCACTGGCGCGGGCCGAGCCCCTCGCCGAGCAGCAGCGCGGCCGAGACGACGCCGATCACAGGAACCAGCAGCGTGCCGGTCGCGGCGATGGCGGGCGGCAGCAATTCGATGGCCGCAAACCAGCTGAGATAGCAGGCGCCCATCGGCACGAGCGCCATGTAGACGAAAGCCGCCGCGCCCGCGGGCGACAGGGCGCCGATATGGGGGTGCTCAAACGCGAGACCGATGAGCAGCATGGGCGCGCAGCCGAGCCCGACCTGCCAGACCACGATTCCAATGGGCGACAGCGCCACCGGCGCGCGGTTGAGTATGGTTCCGAGCGCAAAGGCCATGGCCGAGAACAGGGCGAGGCCGACGCCCAGCGCCTTGTCCGGGCCAAGATGAAAAGCGTCGACGCCGAGCAGCAGCGCAATGCCCGCAAAGCCGAGGCCGAGCGCGACGAGACCGAGCGGGCCCGGCCGCGCGCCGCGCAGCGGCCAGGCGAACAAGGTCGCCCAGATCGGCATGGTGTAGACGAGCATCGCGCCTTCGCTGACGCTCAGCCATTGCATGGCGATGGTGGTGAAGCCCATCCAGGCGAAGACATTGGTGAAGGCGGCGAGAGCCATGCGCGGCAGGTCGCGCGGCGGCAGGCGCAGAAGCTCGCCCCGCGCCAGCGCCACGCCCGCCAGCAGGGCGGCCGCCAGGATGCCGGCCAGCCCGCGCGCAAACAGCGGCGGCCATTCCTGCAGCAGGAACTTGATGGCCGGCCAGTTGAGGCCCCAGCCGAAAGCGGTGATCAGCAGAAACTGGACGCCGCGCGCCTGCATCCGCCCGGCGGAACCTTCGGTCTTCATTCCGCAACCCTACCATGCGCGCCCCTGCCATGTGCGCCGCCGGGCCCGGCTTGCCCCGCCCGGCGGCCCCGTTTAATTTGCCGGTTAAACACCCAAGGGGCTCACATGCGTTTCACCGGAACCAAGGATTACGTCGCCACCGAAGACCTCAAGGTCGCCGTCAACGCGGCCATCGTTCTCGAGCGTCCGCTGCTCGTGAAGGGCGAGCCCGGAACCGGCAAGACAGTTCTGGCCGAAGAAGTGGCCAAGGCGCTCGGCGCGCCGCTGCTGACCTGGCACATCAAGTCGACGACCAAAGCGCAGCAGGGCCTCTACGAATATGACGCCGTCTCGCGCCTGCGCGACAGCCAACTCGGCGACCCGCGCGTGTCCGACATCAACAATTACATCAAGCGCGGCAAGATGTGGGAAGCCTTCGCCTCCGAAGCGCGCCCCGTGCTGCTGATCGACGAGATCGACAAGGCGGACATCGAATTCCCGAACGACCTGCTGC
>JASGFP010000203.1:0-2835 GCA_047605445.1 Rhodoblastus sp. | reverse complement strand
CGAGCCGCCAAAGCCGGCCGCCGCGCCGCCGCCCGCAGGCGTGTTCATGCAAAAACCCTCCCCGCGCCCGGCGCCGGCAGCGCCTGCGCCGCAACCCGCGCCACCGGCGAAGCCCACCGACGAACTGGACGCTCTGGCCTCTCTGGAAGAGGAAATGGCCAAGCTGCTCGGACGCCCGACGCCCGAAAAATAGTCCTGCCGAACGCGAAGGGGCGGCCCGGACATCATCCGGGCCGCCCCTTTTCGATTCGCAAAACGCCGTTGCGCTCAGTCGTCGCGATAGACGCGCTCGCGCCGCTCGTGGCGCTCCTGCGCCTCGATCGACAACGTGGCGATTGGGCGCGCGTCGAGGCGCTTGAGGCCGATCGGCTCGCCCGTCTCGTCGCAGAAGCCGTAGGAACCGTCCTCGATCCGGCCGAGCGCAGCGTCGATCTTGGCGATCAGCTTGCGCTGCCGGTCGCGCGCCCGAAGCTCGATCGCACGGTCGGTTTCCGAGGAGGCCCGATCGGCGATGTCGGGATGATTTTCGTTTTCATTCTGCAGGGACGTCAGGGTTTCCCGGCTTTCGCGCAGAATGTCGTCCTTCCAGACCAGCAGCTTGCGGCGGAAGTAATCCTTCTGCCGCTCGTTCATGAACGGCTCGTCTTCGGACGGCTTGTAGGTCTCGTCGATATCGACTGCCATGTAAGGTCCGCTCCCAAACCCTTGGACTAAAGTCGCGCGGCTTATAGCGAGAGGTTTGCGACGACACAATGACCGCGAACCGTTTTTGAAACGTTGCGGAAAAATAGGCGGGGCGCGGACGGCAGGGTTTCACACGCCGGCCTGCTTTCGCTCCCCGCTCGCGAGACCTCTGCAAGGGACACGCCTCCCCTCCACCTTGCCGGGAAGGATGGGGGGTCGACCGGGCCAAATCTTGCGAGATCGTCGCGCCCCGCAAGGGAGAGGGAGAAGGCCGGAGGCGGTCACCGATTTTGCAGAGTCTCGCAAGCGGCGAGAATGGAACAACGCGCAGGCTGCGAGACGCGCCCTACCCCATCGCCCTCTTCAGATTCTCGTCGATCTTGTCCAGAAACCCCGTCGTGGACAGCCAGCGCTGGTCCGGCCCGACCAGCAGGGCGAGATCCTTGGTCATGAAGCCCGATTCCACCGTCTCGATGCAGACCTTCTCCAGCGTCGCGGCGAACAGCTTCAGCGCCATATTGTCGTCGAGCTTGGCGCGATGGGCGAGGCCGCGCGTCCAGGCGAAGATCGAGGCGATCGAATTGGTCGACGTCTCGTGGCCCTTCTGGTGCTCGCGGTAATGGCGCGTCACCGTGCCGTGGGCGGCTTCCGCCTCCACCGTCCTGCCGTCGGGCGTCATCAGCACCGAGGTCATCAGGCCCAGCGACCCAAAACCCTGCGCCACCGTATCCGACTGCACGTCGCCGTCGTAATTCTTGCAGGCCCAGACATAGCCGCCCGACCATTTGAGCGAGGAGGCCACCATGTCGTCGATCAGCCGGTGCTCGTACCAGATCTTCGCCGCCTTGAAGGCCTCGGCGAATTCGGAGTCGAACACTTCCTGGAACAGGTCCTTGAAGCGCCCGTCATAGGCCTTGATGATCGTGTTCTTGGTCGAGAGATAGAGCGGCCACTTGCGCTGCAGCGCGTAATTCATCGAGGCGTGCGCAAAATCGCGGATCGAGTCGTCCAGATTGTACATGGACATGGCGACGCCGGCCGAGGGGAAATCGAACACTTCGCGCTCGATCACGGCGCCATCGTCGCCGACGAATTTCAGCGTCAGCTTGCCCTTGCCCGGCACCTTGAAATCGGTCGCGCGATACTGATCGCCGAAGGCGTGGCGGCCCACCACGATCGGCTGCGTCCAGCCCGGCACGAGGCGCGGCACGTTGCGGCAGATGATCGGCTCGCGGAAGATCGTGCCGCCGAGAATGTTGCGGATCGTGCCATTGGGCGACTTCCACATTTCCTTCAGGCCGAATTCCTTCACGCGCGCCTCGTCCGGCGTGATCGTCGCGCATTTGACGGCGACGCCGTATTGCTTGGTGGCCTCCGCGGCGTCGATGGTGATCTGGTCGTTGGTCTCGTCGCGCTTCTGGACGGAGAGATCGAAATATTTGAGGTCGATGTCGAGATAGGGATGGATCAGCTTGTCCTTGATGAAGGACCAGATGATGCGGGTCATCTCGTCGCCGTCCATCTCGACGACGGGATTCTCGACCTTGATCTTGCTCATGTGGGCCCCTTGCAGCGCGAAATGGACCGCGAGCCTTCAGGCTCGCATCGGGCACGCCGAGCCTGAAGGCTCGCCGTCCGGCGTTGTCGGCGCCTATAGCATTCCGCACTGCAGCAAGCCTAGCTGCGCTTTAGGCGCAGGCGCCCATTTTGGCGGCGCCCTATCTAAGCCGAACACTGGACGCGGATATCGTCCATCCAGCGATCAGGCCAGCATCGTCAGGCCGAACACGAGAAGATGGGCCACGAGCGCCCCGAAATCCGATCACGTCGCGTTAGATCCGCTATTCATGCGTTCATGAACAGACGGCGGCTTCACGCCCCCTCCCCCATCGCGGCGAGGGGGCGCTTACCGTCACAACGCCTTCAACGCCGCATTCAGCGTCGCGCTCGGGCGCATCGCGGCGCTCGTCTTGGCGAAGTCCGTCATGTAATAGCCGCCGGTATCGACCGGCTTGCCCTGCGCGCCGATCAGCTCGGCGTTGATCTTCGCCTCGTTCGCCGTCAGCGCCTCGGCGAGCGGCTTGAATTTGGCGGCAAGCTCCTTGTCCTTCGTCTGCGCGGCCAGCGCCTGCGCCCAGTAGAGGGCGAGGT
>JASGFP010000202.1:0-2956 GCA_047605445.1 Rhodoblastus sp. | reverse complement strand
TCACGCGCGACTGGATGCTGGAGAACAAGGTCAACCAGACCTCGTTCAAGGCCACCCGCGCGAAGGCCGCGTCGCACCAGATCGAGGAAGTCGGCGCGAAGCTGCGCGCCATGATGCCCTGGATCGGCGCCAACAAGCTGGTCGACAAGGAAAAGAACTGATCGCCGCGGCCTCTCCGAGGCCGTTCTGAGCGAACCAAAAGGGCGCGCGCCGTTGCAGACGGCGCGCGTTTTGCGTTAAAGGCCAGTTCTCGCAGCGAGAGACGGGAGGCCGCCATGCGCGATCGTTTCGACAAGCACCGCTCCTTTTGAGCCGATGAGCAAGCGCCGGAGGGGATTTCCCCTCGGAGACCGCCGTGAAGCGCGGCTTCCGCACGGTCCATGGCGACAAGGATCTTCTCGAAAAGCTCGGACGCAACGACCTTTGCCCCTGCGGCTCCACCCGCCGGTTTCAAACATTGTTGCCTCGCGCGAGACGATTTCCGCGCGACCAGCCGCGATGATTACTGGCGGTAGATGCCGGGCTCCGGAGACACGCCGATACTCGTCGGCGTGTCCATTTGGCTCAAGGCTCACATGCGAATGACGATATTCCGCAACGTGGCTCTCGCCTTGTCTGGCGCGCCGATCCTCAGGGATATTTCCTTCGACATGCGCCCCGGCGAATGGACCTTCCTCGTCGGTCCGCCCGGCGCCGGCAAGACGATGCTGCTGCGCCTTGCCGCAGGCGACATCGCGCCGACATCAGGGCATGTCGAGCGCGCCGGCGCCGCGATCTTCGCCCATCATTCCATGCCGCTCGACGACACGAAATTTTCGCGCGACATCGTCGCCGAGGCGATGACGGGATTGGACGCGACAAAGCGCGCGGAAGACCTGCTGAGCGACTTCGGCCTCGAAACCTATCTCGGCCACGAGCCCTTCCGCCTGTCGCGCGGCCATCGCGCGCGCCTCGCCATCGCGGTCGGGATCGCAGCGCGCCCCACCCTGCTCTGCCTCGACGATCCCTTCTCGCCGATGGACCGCCGCGCGAAAATGCTGAGCGCCAACGCGCTCGCCCGCGCCGCCGACGAAAACGGACTTACGGTCCTGATGGCAAGCAACGACCCGCACGATGCGCTGCGCTACGCCGACAATATCCTGCTCATGAGCCCCGGTCCCGCCGCGACCATCGTCGAGACCATCCCGCATGCGCCAACGCCGGAGGCCGACGACGAGCAGCTTGCCGCGATGGATCTGACCGCTCGCCTGTGGCGTACGCTCGACGGTTGAGCGATGTCATCCCGGCGGGAACGAAGCGGCGAGCCAGACGCCGCGACACGCGGGCTGCATGCCTGCAAAATCGCCATTGGCAAAACGTCGCGCTACTTCACGAAATCCAGCGTCTTGAACGATGTCATCTTGCCCATGACATTGCCCGAGCCGTCGCGCTGAACGCCGGTCCCGGTCGTGACCTTCACCTTCCTGCCGATCATCGCGCGCGGCATCTTCTGTTCCTCGAACCACGGAACGCAGGCCTTGGCCTCGCACAGTCCCGTTTCCTCGCCCCTGGCGGTCCTGATCGTCAGATAACAATTGTCGCCGCACTCGAATTTTCCGATCGCGCCTTCCAGCACCTTCGTCGCGGCGATGGACTTCGCACTCGGCTTCTTCGGTTTCTTCTTGATGATGCGCATCGGCTGCGGCGCGTCGGCGACCGGGGGCGCGGTCTGCGCCTGCGCAAGACCGACGCCGAAAACCACGACGAGAAGGGCTGCGACCGCAAAGGGTTTCATAACGTCCTCCAAGCGGCCCCGCCTGCTTGCAGCGCACGCCCGCCGGGCAAGGCGCGCGGCTGTCGGTCGGCCGCGAAGCGCAACCGGCTGCGACCATGAAACATACGCGACGGCCGCGACGCAATCACTGCGGTCGAGCGCCTGAACCACGTCTGAACGACTCTATCTGAAAGCAGGCGGCGGCTCGGGCGGCGGCAGGTCCAGCCGCTCGACCGGCGCTACGGCGGCAGGCGGCGGCGGATCGAGGAGATGCGTCATGCCGGGCCAGGCGACGGTCGCGCCGATGATTGCAAGCAGCGCCGCCAGATAGGGCGCCGTCGCGCGCGCTATGTCCGCAGTCGTCGCAGTTATTTCCCTGGAGGCGCGCGTCATGATGATCGCATAGCCGAGCGGCGGCAGGAGAAAACTGGCCTGCAGGGTCAGAACGGTCAGCGCCGCCGCCCATGCGGCGTCGGGCGCGCGCATCAGCGCGCCGGGCATGGCGATCGGCACGATGACGAAGACAATCTCGAAAGCGTCGAGCGCCAGCGCGGAAACCGCCACGATCGCGAGCAGCGCCGCAACCGCGCCCGTGGGCCCGCCTGGCGCGGCGACCAGCAATTCCGTCACAAGACGGTCGGCGCCGAGCACGCGCAATACAAGCGTGAACGTCGTCGCCGCGACCAGAAGCGCGAACAAGGCGCCGGATATGGCGAGCGTTTCGCGCAATATGTCTTTCAGCGCGTCGATGGTCAGCGCGCGGGTGAGGAGGCCCGCAGCCAGCAGCGCGACGCAGCCCGTGGCCGCAGCTTCTACCGCGTAGAACACGCCGCTGGCGACCCCGCCGAGCAGCACGAGCACCGATGCGGTGACGAGCCCCGCGACGAACTTTTCGCGCACGCGAAGCGGCGACGCATCATCTTGCGCCAACGCCCGCCGCGATTGCACGAAGGCGACGAGCAGCCAGCAGGCGAGTGTGAGCGCGGCTGGAACCAGCGCGGCGCGGAAAATATCCTGCGTATTGACGATACGAACGGACGCATCGGTCGCGCGCGCGGCGATCGTGTGCGCGTTCAGCATGGCGTCGCCGAGAAACAGCAGCACGAGCGACGGCGGAACCGCGACGCCGAGCGTGCTGGCTGCGGCGACCAATGCGACCCGCTCGGCCGGGGCCACGCCGGAGCGCGCCAGCAGCGGCGCGAC
>JASGFP010000201.1:0-3030 GCA_047605445.1 Rhodoblastus sp. | reverse complement strand
CCGACATGTAGCGCCCGATCTCCTCGCGCGCCCATTCGGATTCGGTTTCGAGATAACGCCGCTGCAGATTGGTTACGACGCCCTCGAACGGCTTCTTCACGTCATAGGCGCGCAGGCCGTCGTCGTAGGAAAACTTGATCGCCTCCTCGCCGGAGCCATGCAGGATAACGTCCTGCGCCTTCTTCGGCAGGTTCTCGAAGGCCGTGTCGAGCCGGAACTTGTAGTGGCGGCCCAGCGCTTCCAGCGTCTGCTGGTAATAGGGCGAGGTCGAGCGCGCCCAGGGCGCGACGGCGCCCTTGCGCAGCGTGACTTTCGGATCGGGCACGACGAGATCGGCGTCGATCGTCTGTTCCGAACCCAGGCCGCCGCAGGTCGGGCAGGCGCCGAAGGGATTGTTGAACGAGAACAGCCGAGGCTCGATCTCCGGAATCGTGAAACCGGAGACCGGGCAGGCGAATTGCGAGGAGAAGATGATGTGCTGGCCGTAGTGGGTGGAGACGTTGGCCGCGTCCTTCTCGGCCTGCGTCGCCGCCGCGCCGTCGGCGAACTCCACAACCGCCATGCCGCCGGTCAGCTCTAGCGCCGTCTCGAAACTTTCCGCCAGCCGCGCGGCGATGTCCGGACGCACCACGATCCGGTCCACCACCACATCGATGTCGTGCTTGAACTTCTTGTCGAGCGCCGGCGCTTCGGCGATTTCGTAATATTGCCCGTCGATCTTCAGCCGCTGGAAGCCGCGCTTCATGTAGTCCGCGATTTCCTTGCGGTATTCGCCCTTGCGGCCGCGCACCACAGGCGCGAGCAGATAGAGCCGCGTCTTTTCCGGCAGCGCCATCACGCGGTCGACCATCTGGCTGACCGTCTGGCTCTCGATCGGCAGGCCGGTCGCCGGCGAATAGGGAATGCCGACGCGCGCCCACAGCAGGCGCATGTAATCGTAGATTTCCGTCACCGTGCCGACGGTCGAGCGCGGATTTTTCGAGGTGGTTTTCTGCTCGATGGAAATGGCGGGCGACAGCCCGTCGATCTGGTCGACATCGGGCTTCTGCATCATCTCCAGAAACTGCCGGGCGTAGGCCGAGAGCGATTCCACATAGCGCCGCTGGCCCTCGGCGTAGATCGTGTCGAAGGCGAGCGACGACTTGCCCGAGCCCGACAGGCCCGTGAACACCACCAGCGCGTCGCGCGGAATGGTGAGATCGACGTTCTTGAGATTGTGTTCGCGCGCGCCGCGCACGGAAATCGTGCGCATGTCGACGGCCCTTTGGGGCAGGGCGAGCTCGCGCTGGCGGATGGAGGAGGGCGCGGGAACGGGCTGTTTGCCCGCCGCCTTCTTGGGGGCGGCGGCCTTCTTCGGCTTGGCTGTTGTCATGGGTCCGGACGGGGTCGGCTGATTGCGGACTAATGTAAGGTCGAGGCCGCGTCCGGTCGAGGGTCGGCCACGATATCCCCAGCCTTTGCCGAGCCAAACTCAGGAGTTCGGCTTGATATACTTCCCGCGCGGCCCTAAGAAATTCATATTGAAACAAAGCGCTCGCGCGCAGCCGAAAACCACGGCAATACGGGGAACGCCCATGGCAAGTTCAGTCGCAGCCGGCGGAGCGCCCGCCGAACGCAAGCCGCTTTACAAGGTTCTCTACGTCCAGGTTCTCGCGGCCATCGTGCTGGGCGTCATCGTCGGCTGGCTGTTCCCGCAATTCGCGCAGAACGACTGGATCAAGGCGATGGGCGACGGCTTCGTCAAGCTCATCAAGATGGTGATCGCCCCGGTCATCTTCTGCACCGTGGTCTCGGGCATCGCGCATATTTCCGAGGTGTCGAAGATCGGCCGCGTCGCGGTCAAGGCGCTGGTCTATTTCGAAATCGTCTCGACTTTCGCGCTGGGGATAGGCCTGCTCGTCGCCAATGTCGTCCAGCCCGGCGTCGGCTTTTCCGGCCACACCGACGCAGCCGCCGTCGCGGGCTTCGCCAAGAAAGCGGGCGAGATGAAGTCGGTCGACTTCGTCCTGCACATCATCCCGGACGCCGTCGTCGGCGCCTTCGCCACCGGCGAAATCCTTCAAGTGCTTCTGTTCTCCATCCTGTTCGGCTGCTCGCTGATGGTGCTCGGCGAACGCGGCCATACGGTGCGCGCGCTCATCGACGATCTCGCGCATGCGATCTTCGGCGTCATCGCTATCGTCGTGAAGGCCGCGCCCATCGGCGCATTCGGCGCCATGGCCTATACGATCGGCAAGTTCGGCCCGCAGGCGCTCGGCAATCTCGCCGGCCTGATCGCGACCTTCTATCTCACCGCCGCGCTGTTCGTGTTCGTGGTGCTCGGCATCATCGCGCGCGTCGCCGGCTTCTCGATCTTCAAGTTCCTCCGCTACATCAAGGACGAATTGCTGATCGTGCTCGGCACGTCCTCCTCGGAAAGCGCGCTGCCGCAGCTCATGGAGAAGCTCGAGCGGCTCGGCTGTTCCAAGCCGGTGGTCGGCCTGGTCGTGCCGACCGGCTATTCCTTCAATCTCGACGGCACCAACATCTACATGACGCTGGCGACGCTGTTCATTGCGCAGGCGATGGGCGTGCACCTGTCCTTCGGCGAGCAGATGACAATTCTGGTCGTCGCCATGCTCACCTCCAAGGGCGCATCGGGCATCACCGGCGCGGGCTTCATCACGCTGGCCGGCACGCTGGCGGCGGTGCGGCCGGAACTCGTGCCGGGCATGGCGATCGTGCTCGGCATCGACAAATTCATGTCCGAATGCCGCGCGCTCACCAACATCTGCGGCAATGGCGTCGCCTGCGTCGTCGTTTCCTGGTGGGAAGGCGAACTCGACCGTTCGAAACTCAACGCAGCGCTCAATCAGGAGGTCGACCCCTCCGACATCGAGACGGCGGTCACGACGGGCTGAAAACCGAACCGGGGCGCTTGCGCGTCCCGGTTCACGGTATTAGAACATAAGGAGAACAGTTTTCCGGCGATCCCGCGCGATCCGCTGTGGACAAGGCCGTCGTCGGGAACATTCGCCAAACCATTCGCCT
>JASGFP010000200.1:0-3143 GCA_047605445.1 Rhodoblastus sp. | reverse complement strand
TCCTTGAAATCGGTCAGGCCGTTGTTGCCGCCGAAGCCCATGTCGTTGCGAAAGAAGGCGAGCAGCAAAGCGTAGGTCATCGCCTGTGTGATGATCGACAGATAGACGCCGGTCACGCGCGAGCGGAAGGCGAGCCAGCCGAATGCGTAGGCGAGAACGCCCGGCACGATCAGCACCATCAGCATCGCATAGGGAAACCAGTTGAAGCCCCACCAGGTGACGGGCAGCGCCTTCATGTTCAGGAAGACCATGAAGTCGGGCAGGATCGGATCGGCATAGACGCCGCGCGCGCCGATCTGGCGCATGAGATACATGCCCATCGCGTAGCCGCCGAGCGCGAAGAAAGCGCCGTGGCCGAGCGAGAGAATGCCGCAATAGCCCCAGACGAGATCGAGCGCGACGGCGAGGATGGCGTAGCACAGATATTTGCCGAGCAGCGCCACGACGTACGGCGGCATGTGCAATGGAAAATTCTGCGGCGTCGCCAGCAGCAGGATCGGCACGAGAATGGCGGCGGCGGCGAGCAGGCCGACCGCGATCTGCGAGCGACGATCGAGCAGCTTGAGGAAGCGCGAGGTCAGCATGGCTCAGGCCTCCACCGCGCGGCCCTTGAGCGCGAACAGGCCGCGCGGGCGCTTCTGGATGAACAGGATTATGAACACGAGCAGCGCGATCTTGCCGAGCACGGCGCCGGCGAACGGCTCGAGGAACTTGTTGGCGACGCCGAGCAGCGTGGCGCCGAGCAGCGTGCCCCAGAGATTGCCGACGCCGCCGAACACCACGACCATGAAAGAATCGATGATGTAGCTCTGGCCGAGATTGGGCGAGACGTTGTCGATCTGCGACAGCGCGACGCCCGCGATGCCGGCGATGCCGGAACCCAACCCGAAGGCGAGCGCGTCGATGCGGTTGGTGTCGATGCCCATCGACGAGCCCATGCGGCGGTTCTGCGTGACCGCACGCATGCGCAGGCCGAAGGAAGTGAAGCGCAGCAGCAATTGCAGCGCGGCGAAGACGACGAGCGCGAAGACGATGATCCACATGCGCCCGTAGGTGATTTCGAGCCCGCCGAGCTGGAACGAGCCCGACATGAACGTCGGCGCGCCGACTTCGCGGTTGTTGGCGCCGAAGATCGTGCGCACCGCCTGCTGCAATATGAGCGAGACGCCGAAGGTGGCCAGCAGCGTCTCCAGCGGGCGACCGTAGAGAAAGCGGATGATCGTGCGCTCGATGAGGATGCCGACAAGGCCTGTGAACACGAAGGCGAGCGGTATGGCGATGAACAGGGAGTAGTCGAACATCGCCGGCCATTTGGTGCGCGCGAATTCCTGCACGACAAAGGTCGTGTAGGCGCCGAGCATGACCATTTCGCCATGCGCCATGTTGATGACGCCCATCACGCCGAAGGTGATGGCGAGGCCGATGGCCGCGAGAAGAAGCACGGAGCCAAGCGACAGGCCGTACCAGATGTTCTGGAAATTGCGCCACAGCGAGAGGCGCGTCTCGATGGCGGCGACGGCGGCCTGCGCCGATTGCTTGACGATGGTTTCCGGTCCGCTCGCCAGGCCCGTGAGAATGGCCAGGGCCTCCTGGTCGCCTCGCGCGCGCAGCGTGGCGACGGCGTCGATCTTGGCGGCGTCGCTGGAATCGGCCTTGGCGAGAATGACGGAGGCGCGCGCCTGTTCGAGCGCATCCTTGATCTTCTCGTCCTTTTCCTTGGCGATGGCGGCCTCGAGCGTCGGCAGCGTGCTTTCGTCGCGCGATTTGAAGACGGCGTCGGCCGCCTCGCGGCGGCGCGCCGGATTGGGCGACATCAGGGTCAGCGCGCCGACGGCGGCGTCGACCACACGACGCAGGCGGTTGTTGAGGCGGACGGCCTTGAGATCATCCGGCGCGGCCGCGACCTTGGCGCCGGTCGCAGCGTCGGTCAGCGCGCCATCCTTATCCTTGATGAGGACGCTCTTGGCTTCGGCGGAATATTGAAGGCGTCCATCCTGGAGCGCCTCGACAATGGCCGACGCGCGCGAGCTTCCGCTCTGGGCGATCGCCTCGACCGAGGAGGCGGTATCTGAATAGCTGTCTGCGAGGAAGCCGGCCAGGGCCGGCGCAATATCGGGCTCGGCGGCGCGGGCGGGAGAGAAGTTCAGAAACAGCGCAAGCGCGAAGGCGAAACTGACAAGAACTTTGCGCATGCGGCTTCTCATGATGTTCGTGACGCAAGCAAGCGTGATGACGGTTGCCGGAGCAACAGCGCGAATGCATCGCGCCTGGCGTGCGGTTCGGGTCGTGCAGAGGGCGTTTTGAGAGCGCGAAGCGAGGCGGGGGCGCAGGCGCCCCCGCCAAAGCGTCAGATCAGGCCCCGCCGCACTTGCCGGTCTTGGTGTTCCAGTTGCCGCACTTCTTGTCCTTCCAGTCCCCGATGAGATCCTTGGACCCTTCGAGATACTTGGACCAGGCGTCGCCAGGCACCAGCTTGTCGGTCTTCCACACCACGTCGAACTGGCCGTCAGCCTTGATCTCGCCGATCAGCACGGGCTTGGTGATGTGGTGGTTCGGCAGCATTTCCGAAACGCCGCCGGTCAGGTTCGGCGCCTTCACGCCGACGATGGCGTCGATGACCTTGTCCGGATCGGTGGTCTTGGCCTTTTCGACCGCCTGAACCCACATGTTGAAGCCGATGACGTGGGCTTCCATCGGATCGTTGGTCACACGCTTCGGATTCTTGGTGAAGGTCTGCCATTCCTTGATGAACTTCTTGTTGGCCGGCGTATCGACCGACATGAAGTAGTTCCAGGCCGCCAGATGGCCGACGAGCGGCTTGGTGTCGATGCCGGCCAGTTCCTCTTCGCCGACCGAGAAGGCGACGACCGGAATGTCCTTGGCCTTGATGCCCTGGTTGCCGAGCTCCTTGTAGAAGGGCACGTTGGCGTCGCCGTTGATGGTCGACACGACGGCGGTCTTCTTGCCGGCCGAGCCGAACTTCTTGATGTCGGCGACGATCGTCTGCCAGTCGGAATGGCCGAAGGGCGTGTAGTTGATCATGATGTCCTCGGACTTCACGCCTTTGGACTTCAGGTAGGCTTCGAGAATCTTGTTGGTGGTGCGCGGATAGACGTAGTCGGTGCCCGCCAGCACCCAGCGCT
>JASGFP010000199.1:0-3310 GCA_047605445.1 Rhodoblastus sp. | reverse complement strand
AGATCATGGAAGGCACGGTCGCCTCCGTGCCGCCGCAGGGCGGCCGCAAGCATCCCCAGCAGGAATTCCTGCAGGTGGACACGACCAACATCCTGTTCATCTGCGGCGGCGCCTTCGCCGGCCTCGAGAAGATCATCTCAGGCAGAGGCAAGGGCACGTCCATTGGCTTCGCCGCCGAGGTGAAGGGCCCCGACGAACGCCGCACCGGCGAAGTCTTCCGCAAGGTCGAGCCCGAGGATCTGCTCAAGTTCGGCCTGATTCCGGAATTCGTCGGCCGTCTGCCGGTCATCGCGACTCTGGAAGACCTGGACGAGGACGCGCTCAAGAAGATCCTCACCGAGCCGAAGAACGCGCTGGTCAAGCAATATCAGCGCCTGTTCGAGATGGAGAATACCGAGCTCACCTTCCAGGACGACGCCCTCAACGTCATCGCCCGCAAGGCGATCGAGCGCCGCACCGGCGCGCGCGGCCTGCGCTCGATCATGGAGGGCATTCTGCTCGACACGATGTTCGATCTGCCGGGCCTCGAAGGCGTCGAGCAGGTGGTCATCGGGCCCGAGGTCGTCGATGGCAAGGCCCGGCCGCTCTACATCTACGCCGAGCCGAAAGCGGCTGGCGCGAGCGCCTGACGGGCGCAATCCGGAACGACGAAAGGCCGCCCTCCCGGCGGCCTTTTGCTTTTGGCGATCCGATTGAGCCGCGGCTCAATCGCTTCTGGAAGCCGGCGCGTTGACGAATTTGCGGCCGGGCCAGCACTTCGCGATGGAGCGGCCGAGCGGCTTGTTCGTCGCGGCGCGGAACAGGCCGGAGAAGGGCGCAAACGACGCCTGAGAAGCGATGTAATAGTCGAGCGGCGAACCCGCATACGGGCCATCCTTGAGGGATTCCACGACATTGCATTCGCTCGCCGGCGTCGCTGGCACAGTGACGTTGCGCCAGATTTCGACAGCCGGGGTGATTGCGCCGAGCGTCACGATGCCGACCATGATCGCGCGCCGCAGAGGCGGCTCCGCGCCAAGCGACATCAGTCCGGGCACGCAGCGCACGCACAAGAGCGTCAGCGCCGGGATCGAGACGCGCATCGCGAAATCGTTGGCGAAACCGAGATTGTAGAGGGGAATCGCAAACAGCAGCGCGGCGATCAGCCAGAACTCGATGGCGCCGCGCGCATCCTTCGGATCGCGGCCGCGCGCCGCGATCGCCAGGAAGGGCGCAACCTCCAGCGCCATCATGGCCACATAGCTGCGCAGGATTTCCGGATTGGTGAAATCCTGGAACCCCTTTTCGATATTGCCGGTGTCGCGGCCGAGATAGATGGCGACCGGCAGGCTGGCGACGCCGATCGCTGCGGCGGCGGCGAAATCGGTCAGGCGAAGTCTGCCGTCGCGGATGTCGCAGAAAAAGGCGAAGGCGAGAAAGGGCGCGGCGCCGAGCGCCGCCAGCGGCGACCAGAGGACGCTCGTCGCCCATAGCGGCGCAATCGCCAGCGCGCTGATCCTGCCGGCGCGCCAAACGAGATAGGCGGCGACCAGCGCCCAGCCGGCGAGCCCGTGGTGCGGGGTCCAGAAGACCTCGGTCACATTGGACGAATACTGGAAGAAGATCGGCCAGGGCTCGAGATGGGGCAGCGCGAGGCCCGGCGTGCCGTCGAGCGCGCGGCGCAGCCAGGGAATGCAGTCGAGCCCGCTGAAGGCGACGAACAGGACGAGCATGACCATCCGCGCCCGGCCTGCCGGCTGGCTCCAGGCGAAAACATAGATGACAAGCGTGAGCAGCGCGGCGTTCTGGGCGAACAGCGCAGCTTGCGCCGCGCCTGTCCCGCCGAGCTTTCCGATCAATGCTGGCATGAGATACATGCCGAGCGGCGCGCGCATGACGCCGGCCGCGCTGTCCGCCATATAGGCCACCGGCCACGGATGTTTCACCAGGTCGAACAGCATGGCGTCGCGCACGACCCAATCGTCGGTCTGGTAGAAAAAATGTCCGAGGCCGCTGAGCAGCGTGAGCGCAACGGCAATCGCGGCTGCGGCGGCCAGAACGCCGCCGTCAGGCCGTCCGCGCCAGTCCGTGCGCCGGAAAATCGGAACGGACGCAGCAAGCGCCAGCGCCGCAGCGGCGGCGGCCGGCGCCATTTGCAAAAATCCCAAGCAGAACAGGAGAAAGGGCGCGAGAACCAGCGCGAAGGCCAGGCTCAGGCTGGCGGGAATCATAGCGCTGGCCTCATGGGAAGGATTCGTCAGGAATTTTGGGAAAGACTGGGGGTCGCCGCGTAATCTGGCGCCTGCCCGCTAAGATTGGGTTACGGCCTTCCGGCCCCTTTCGGGCCTGTTCAGGCCTCTTGCGGCAGGTCAGTCCCCGTACAGCGTCCATGTGTTGAAAAAGCCCGAGCCGGCGCCCATTTCCCGCAATGCGGGAAGCGCTATCGGGCTTCGCCGCGGGAACGTAGGATAAACCGGCGCGATTCGTGCTTGGGAGAATCCGTGCGTTCAGCCTTCGCCCGCGCCGTCAGGGCGGACGAGGGACAGAAAGGACAGGACACAAATGACCGAACAGAAGCGCGCCCTCCCCAAGCCCGGCTCCGTCGAGAGCTATCCCGTTCTGCCGCTCAGGGACATCGTCGTCTTCCCGCACATGATCGTGCCGCTCTTCGTGGGACGCGACAAATCCATTCGCGCGCTGGAAGAAGTGATGCGGTCCGACCGCTACATCCTGCTCGCCACGCAGAAGAACGCCTCCGAGGACGATCCGGCTACGGACGCCATCTACACGACCGGCACGCTGGCGACCGTTCTGCAACTCCTGAAGCTGCCTGACAACACCGTGAAGGTGCTGGTCGAGGGCGTCTCGCGCGCAGAAGTCCGCAAGTACACCCGCTCGGACGAATATTACGAGGCCGACGCCGAGGCGATCGCCGATGGCGGCGAGGACGCGGTTGAGGTCGAGGCGCTCGGCCGCTCCGTCGTGAGCGAGTTCGAGAACTACGTGAAGCTCAACAAGAAGGTCTCGCCCGAGGTCGTCGCCGCGGTCACGCAGATCGAGGATTACTCGAAGCTCGCCGACACCGTCGCCTCGCATCTCGCCGTCAAGATCGCCGACAAGCAGGCCGTGCTCGAAATGCCGCTTGTCTCGAAGCGGCTCGAGAAGTGCCTGCAGCTCATGGAAAGCGAAATCTCGGTCCTTCAGGTCGAGAAGCGCATCCGCACGCGCGTCAAGCGCCAGATGGAGAAGACGCAGCGCGAGTACTACCTCAACGAGCAGATGAAGGCGATCCAGAAGGAGCTCGGCGACGGCGAGGACGGCCGCGACGAGA
>JASGFP010000198.1:0-3486 GCA_047605445.1 Rhodoblastus sp. | reverse complement strand
TAGGGCTGCGACTTGCGCAGATCCCACGGCGCGCCCGAGCCGCGCACCATCACGCCGGAGAAACCGTAGTTCCAGCAATCCTCGAGCGTCACCACGCCGATGTCGACGTTGCGCTGCTTGAAGATGCGGTTGCCGATGAACAGTTCTTCGAGATCGTCGACCACCTTGAGGAAGGGATCGCAGAAATTGCCGATGTCCTCGACGAGCTGGTCGGGCAGGTCCTTGGCCACGCCGCCGAAGCGAAAATAATTGGCGTGCAGGCGCGCGCCGCAGGCGCGCTCGTAGAAGACCATCAGCTTCTCGCGCTCCTCGAAACCCCACAGCGGCGGGGTGAGCGCGCCGACGTCCATGGCCTGGGTCGTCACGTTGAGGAGATGCGAGAGCAGACGGCCGATCTCGGAATAGAGCACGCGGATGAGCTGGCCGCGCCGAGGCGTTTCCATGCCCATCATGCGCTCGACGGCGAGGCAGAAAGCGTGCTCCTGATTCATCGGCGCGCAATAGTCGAGCCGGTCGAAGTAAGGCACGTTCTGGAGGTATGTGCGCGCCTCCATCAGCTTCTCGGTGCCGCGATGCAGCAGGCCGATGTGCGGGTCGACGCGCTCGACGACTTCCCCGTCGAGTTCGAGCACGAGGCGCAGCACGCCATGCGCGGCCGGATGCTGCGGTCCGAAGTTGATTGTGAAATTGCGAAGGGTCTGCTGTTCGGTCATGACGCTCACGCCTTCGTCGCTTTTTCGTCGCCCGGCAGCACCGGATAGTCCGGGCCTTCCCACGGCGAGAGGAAATCGAAGGTGCGGAATTCCTGACTCAGGGTCACCGGCTTGTAGACGCAGCGCTTCTGCTCGTCGTCATACCAGAGCTCGACATAGCCGGTCATCGGGAAGTCCTTGCGCAAGGGATGGCCGTCGAAACCATAGTCCGTGAGCAGGCGCCGCAAATCCGGATGGCCGGAGAACAGCATGCCGACGAGATCGTAGGCCTCGCGCTCGTACCAGTTGGCGCTTTTGAACAGCCCGGTCAGCGAAGCGACCGGCGTTGTCTCGTCGGTGCGCGTCTTCACGCGGATGCGGCGGTTGTGGCGCGGCGAGAGAAGATGAACGACGACCTCGAAACGCTCGGGGCGCTGCGGATAGTCGATGCCGCACAGGTCGATAAAATTGACGAACAGGCAGTCGGGCGCGTCGCGCAGATATTTGATCGTCTCGACCCAGCGGTCGCGGGCGACGTCCAGCGTCAGCTCGCCGAAATCGACGACGACCTTCGTGACCGCGCCCGGCAACGCCGCCGAGATCGCATCGCCGAGGGATTTGAGTTCGCTGTCCATACCTGCCGAACCTTCCTGGCCGAAACTTTCAGCACGGCGCGCTTGCGCGCCGTGGCCGCGCCTATCGCTCGATCGTGCCGGTGCGGCGGATCTTGCGCTGGAGCAGAAGCACGCCGTAGAGCAGCGCTTCGGCCGAGGGCGGGCAGCCCGGGACGTAAATGTCCACCGGCACCACGCGGTCGCAGCCGCGCACCACCGAATAGCTGTAGTGGTAGTAGCCGCCGCCGTTGGCGCAGGAGCCCATCGAGATCACATAGCGCGGCTCGGGCATCTGGTCGTAGACCTTGCGCAAGGCCGGAGCCATCTTGTTGGTCAGCGTGCCGGCGACGATCATCACGTCCGACTGACGGGGCGAGGCGCGCGGCGCGAAGCCGAAGCGCTCGACATCGTAGCGCGGCATCGAGAGCTGCATCATCTCGACCGCGCAGCACGCGAGGCCGAATGTCATCCACATCAGCGAGCCGGTGCGCGCCCAGGCGATCAGTTCGTCGGTGGACGTAACCAGAAAGCCCTTGTCCGCGAGCTGGTCGTTGATGCGCAGAAAATACGGATCGTTGGCGCCGATCGGCTGGCCGGTGGCGGGATCGAGAATGCCCTTGGGCGCGGCTGCGACGAGGGCTGGGCTGGCGTCGCTCAATCCCATTCCAGCGCTCCTTTTTTCCATTCGTAGACGAAGCCGACCGTCAGTACGCCGAGGAAGACCATCATCGACCAGAAGCCGAGCATGCCGACATCCTTGAAGGCGACCGTCCACGGGAACAGGAAGGCGACTTCGAGATCGAAGACGATGAACAGCAGCGACACGAGATAGAAGCGCACGTCGAACTTCATGCGCGCGTCGTCGAAAGCGTCGAAGCCGCATTCGTAGGCCGAAAGCTTTTCAGGGTCCGGCGATTTGTAGGCGAGCAGGAAGGGCGCGATCATGAGCGCCAGGCAGATGATTGTCGAAAGGCCGGCGAAAATCAGCACGGCGAGATATTGGTCCAAGAAACCGGGCATGGTCGTTCCGGGGCTGGCTCGACGCGCCGGGATGGGAAGGCCCCGCCCCGGGCGGCTTGGCTGGCGCGATCCGTATCGCAGCGCACACGGGGGCGCAAGCCGAAACAGGCCCGGAAATCATTCCCTTCACATATGGTCTTATTGATTTCCGACAGGCGCGCCGCGGGCTGGACGCGCCGCCCGGCGGCCCGCATGATCGCCACGGAGGAACAAATGGCCAATCAATACGATCTTGCAGGACGCGTTGCGGTCGTGACCGGCGGCGCGCAAGGCATAGGGCGCGCGGTTTCGACCCGCCTGATCGCATCCGGGGCGAAGGTGGCGATCTGGGACCGGGATACGGCGACGGCGGAGAAGACAGCCGCCGAAATCGGCGCCGGCGGCCGGGCTTTCGTCGTCGCGTGCGACATGAGCGATTTCGCCAGCGTGTCCGCGGCGGCGACGAAAACGGCGAAATCGGCCGGGCGAATCGACATTCTGGTCAACAACGCCGGCATTTCCGGGCCCAACGCCACCGTGGCGGACTATCCCGTCGAGGACTGGCGGCATGTGATCGACCTCGATCTCAACGGCGTGTTCTACGGCTGCAAGGCGGTCGTGCCGACCATGGTCGCCCAAGGCTACGGCCGCATCGTCAACGTCGCCTCGATCGCGGGCAAGGAAGGCAATCCGAACGCGGCCGCCTATTCCGCCGCGAAGGCGGGCGTGATCGCGCTGACCAAGTCGCTCGGCAAGGAGCTGGCAGGACAGGACATCGCGGTCAATTGCATCACGCCGGCCGCCGCCCGCACCGCCATATTCGACCAGATGAGCCAAACCCACATCGACTACATGCTGTCGAAAATTCCGCGCGCGCGATTCGTGCTGGTGGAAGAGATCGCGGCCATGGTCGCTTTTCTGGCTTCTGCGGAAAATTCGTTCACGACGGGCGCGGTATTCGACCTGTCGGGCGGACGGGCGACGTATTGAAGCGCCCCACTGTCGTCCCGCACGGCCGCAGACCGATCCGGGAGCCAGCCCGAACGAACGGGCCCTGGATCCCGGCTCTTCGGCCGGGATGACTTCGACGACGAGGCGCCAATTCCGACAAATGAATTTCATAGGAATGGCGAGAGAGACGGGGCTCGAACCCGCGACCTCCGGCGTGACAGGCCGGCGCT
>JASGFP010000197.1:0-3532 GCA_047605445.1 Rhodoblastus sp. | reverse complement strand
GCCCCGGCCAGCACGGCCAGCGCCGCAAGGGCAAGCTCTCCGACTTCGGCACGCAACTGAAGGCCAAGCAGAAGCTCAAGGGCTATTACGGCAACATCTCGGAGCGCCAGTTCCGCAAATATTACGAAGAAGCGATCCGCATGAAGGGCGATTCGGGCGACAACCTGATCGGCCTGCTGGAGCGCCGTCTCGACGCGGTCGTCTACCGCGCCAAGTTCGTGCCGACGGTCTTCGCCGCCCGCCAGTTCGTCAATCACGGCCACGTCAAGGTCAACGGCCGCCGCGTGAACATCGCCTCCTACCAGGTGAAGGTCGGCGACGTCGTCGAGATCAAGGACGCCTCGCGCCAGCTCGTGATCGTGCTGGAATCGCAGGGCCTGGCCGAGCGCGACGTGCCTGACTTCTACGAGGTCGATCATTCCAAGGGCACGGCCAAGCTGACCCGCATTCCGCTGCCGAGCGAAGTGCCCTATCCGGTTCAGATGGAGCCGAACCTGGTTATCGAATTCTATTCGCGCTGATTGTCTGTCGCGAAAGCAGGAAACGGAGCGGCCGGTCGAAAGACCGGCCGTTTTTCGTTGCGCTGGCCGGATACCGCCGCCGACATATACGCAAAGTTGCATTTATTGCTTTCGATCAACGACGGCGCGTTCGACCAGGAGCAAATTCCACGCTGACGAAATCAATCGGAGGCGGGAATCATGTGGCGGCTGGCGCTTCTTCTCTGGGTGATGGGCGGCACGGTGCTGGCCGGCATAGCGGTGACCGTCGTGCTGCTGGTTCCCGCCTGGTATGCGATGGGCATGAGGACCATCCCGATCGCCGCAGCCATCGGCGCATTGGTGGCGATACCGCTCGCCGTCGCCGCAGCCAGGACGATCGCCGCGCGGACGCGCGAAGCCTAGCCGCCAGCCGCCTTGGCTTGCCCGAGGAAATGCGCGAAGCGCATCAGCCCCTCGGGCCAGGGGCCGTGGCCGCTTTCGGGATTGATGTGGCCTGATTCTCCGGCGTCCACCAGGGTCGCGCCGAGGGCGGAAGCGCGCTCGGTCGATTCCTCATAGGTCGCATAAGGGTCGTTGCGGCTGGCGACCAGCAGGCAGGGAAATTCGACGCGCCGCTGCGGCCTGTCGGCGAAAGCGTGGTCGACGCCCTCCAGCGTCCGCAGAACACGCGGCGACGCGGGCGCTACCAGCATGGCGGCGGCGATGTTCGGCAGGTCGGCGCCGATGAGGCAGGCAGTGACCGCGCCCATCGAATGTCCGACGAGAACGACGGGACGCGAGGCGCGCGCGGCAGCCTCCTCGATGCGGCCCGCCCATTCGTCCAGCCGCGGATGATCGAAATCGCGCTGCTCGATCCGGCGCGCGGTCGACAATTTCTGCGCCCAGCGATTGTACCAATGGTCCGGCGTGCCGCCGCCCATTCCCGGAAGAATCAGAATATCGCATTCGGAAGCGCGCATTCTCTGTTTCTAAGCGAAAACAGTCTCTTGGGAAAGCCGGAACGGGCGCCCAAGAATAGCCGCGCCTGCGCCGCTTTTGCGCCTTTCTGGATTCGGACAGTCGTGTCCGAATACCACTAGATGCGGAGGATCCGGATGGCGCGATTTGAAGGGGGGTGCCTTTGCGGCGCGGTGCGCTTCATCTGCGAAGGAGAACCGATTTCACAGAGCGCGTGCCATTGCCGCGATTGCCAGTACATAGCCGGCGGGGGCGCCGCACATGGCGTCGTCCTGCCGACGGACCTGGTTCAGATGACGCAGGGCGCGCCGGCGGCCTTCGCCAAACTTTCGGACGAGGGCAACCGCATCACGCGCTTCTTCTGCGAGGCCTGCGGCGCCCATCTGTTCCTGCGCAGCGCGGCCCATCCCGACCTCACGACCGTCAACGCCGGCGCTCTGGACGACACGACCCTTTACGCGCCCCACGGGCATGTATGGGTGCAGAGCGCGCCGCGCTGGCACAGGCTGGAAGCGGATCTGTCGCGGCTGCTGTGGGACGCGGCTTGAACCGCGTCCCGATGGCGATCAATCTTCCAGACCGCCCATATGCTTCTGGGCGTACAGCTGGACGCCGACCTGCTTGATGAGTTCGAGCTGCGTCTCGAGGAAGTCGATATGGTCCTCCTCGTCGCCGGCCAGTTCCTCGAACAGGTTCTTCGAGACACGGTCGTTGATCGAAGCGCAATATTGCGCGGCCTCCAGATAGAGCGCGCGGGCGCCGATCTCGGCGGCCAGATCGGCTTTCAGCACTTCCTCGATGTTTTCGCCGATGCGGAGCGGATCGAGGCTCTGCATGTTGGGGAAGCCTTCGAGGAAGAGGATGCGCGCCGTGAATTTGTCGGCATGCTCCATCTCCTCGATGGATTCCGCGCGCCACTTCTTGGCCAGCTCCTTGTAGCCCCAATTGTCGAGGATGCGGTAATGCAGCCAGTACTGGTTGATCGCCGTAAGTTCGCTGCGCAGGCCCTTGTTGAGATATTCGATGACCTTGTCGTCGCCCTTCATGTCTTGCTCTCCTCGGGAATCTCGCAATGCGGCATCTTATACGCCGCCGGCCAGCTCCATGTGTGGACAATCTTGCGGCAGGCAGCCGCAGCCCGCCTCGCGCTGCTCGCGCAGGATGGTCGCTATCGTCGGTCCGCAGCGACCGCAGTCCGGCTTGCAGCCGAGCGCGCCATAGACGTCGATCACTCGCAGCGGGCAATCCGCCGACTGCGCGCAGCAGGCCCGGATATCCCGGTCAGTGAGACGGTTGCAGGAGCAGACGATCATGGTTCCGGACAGCGTTCTCTCTAGAGGATAACGCCTTCAGCGGATTTGTCAGTGCGCAAAACCGGACAAGTTTCAGGTCGGTCTACGAACGCCCGAATACCCGCCTGAAAATCGTGTCGACGTGCTTGGTGTGGTAGCCGAGGTCGAACAATTCCTCGAGTTCCTTGTCGGACAGCCGGGCGGACACGTCCTTGTCCTGCTTGAGCAGGGTGAGGAAATCCCCTTCGCCGCGCCAGACAGGCATGGCGTTGCGCTGGACGTAGGCGTAGCTGTCCTCGCGGCTCACGCCCTTCTGTGTCAGCGCCAGCAGCACGCGCTGCGAATGGACGAGGCCGCCGAGACGGTCGAGATTCTTCTGCATATTGGCGGGGTAGACGAGCAGCTTGTCGATCACGCCGGTCAGCCGCACGAGCGCGAAGTCGAGCGTGACGGTGGCGTCCGGGCCGATCATGCGCTCGACGGAGGAATGGGAAATGTCGCGCTCATGCCAGAGGGCGACGTTCTCCATCGCGGGAACCGCCATGCCGCGCACGAGGCGGGCGAGGCCAGTGAGGTTTTCCGTCAGCACGGGATTGCGCTTGTGCGGCATGGCGGAGGAGCCTTTCTGGCCCTCCGAGAAGAATTCTTCCGCCTCCAGCACTTCCGTGCGCTGGAGATGGCGGATTTCGATCGCCAGCCGCTCGATGCAGGAGGCGATCACGCCCAGCGTGGCGAAGAACATGGCGTGGCGGTCGCGCGGGATGACCTGCGTCGAGACGG
>JASGFP010000196.1:0-3671 GCA_047605445.1 Rhodoblastus sp. | reverse complement strand
CGCGACGCCGAGGCGCGCGCGCGCCGGCGCGCGGCGATCGCCAACGAGCGCCGCTCGTGGATCGACCGCCGCGAGAACGGCGCCGACCACATCGCCGATTTCGAGACGCGCCGCGCCGAGGCGCAGGACGAAGCCGAAACGCTGGCCGAGGCGCCCGACGAATTCCTGATGAAGCGCCGCTCGCTGATGGGCGAGATGGAGACGGCGGAAACCGCGCGCAAGGAAGCGGCCGACGCGCGCGCCGCCGCCGAAACCATGCTCGGCGAAGCCGACCGCGCAGCGCGCGCCACGCTCGACGCGATGGCTGCCGCGCGCGAGGAACGCGCGCGTTCGGAATCGCGCGTGGAAGCGACGCGCCAGCGTCTCGCCGACGTGCTGCGCCAGATCGAGCACGAACTGGAATGCGCGCCCGACGCGCTGGCCGGGCTCGCCGGCGTGAAACCCGGCGACGAATTGCCTGCGGCCGACGACGTCGCCGAACGTCTCGACAAGCTGAAGGCCGACCGCGAGCGTCTCGGCGCCGTCAACCTTCGCGCGGACGACGAATTGACCGAGGTGGAAGCGCAATCGGCGAAGATGGCCGCGGAACGCGACGATCTCACCGAAGCGATCCGCAAGCTGCGCGGCGCGATCGGCAATCTCAACCGCGAGGGCCGCGAGCGGCTGCTGGCGGCGTTCGACGTCGTGAACAATCACTTCAAGGAATTGTTCTCGACCTTGTTCGGCGGCGGCACGGCGGAACTGCAACTCGTCGAGAGCGACGATCCGCTGGAAGCAGGGCTGGAGATTCTCGCACGCCCCCCCGGCAAGAAACCGCAGACGATGACGCTTTTGTCGGGCGGCGAGCAGGCGCTGACGGCGATGAGCCTCATCTTCGCAGTCTTCCTCACCAACCCCTCGCCGATCTGCGTGCTCGACGAAGTCGACGCGCCGCTCGACGATTCCAACGTCGAACGCTTCTGCGACCTGCTCGAAGAAATGCGCAAGAAGACCGATACGCGCTTCGTGACGATCACGCATAATCCGATCACGATGGCGCGCATGGACCGGCTGTTCGGCGTGACGATGGCCGAGCGCGGCGTCAGCCAGCTCGTGTCGGTCGACCTCGCGCAGGCCGAGAAGTTCCTGGACGCGGCCGAGTAGGCCGCGCCTGGACCACCGGCCTTCGGCCAGCAGGAATCCCCGCAATGCCGGCTGGACGCCGGCGGTCCCGGCGCGCCGAGGATTTTCCTATTTGCGGCGACGCATCTGCCATGCGCGACGCGGACTCGCGGCCTTCCGCCAAGCTGCTAATCTCCGCGCCGGGAGGACCAAAAATGCGTTCATACGACGTCACCGTTTTCGACGGGCCGCTTTCGCTCAACGATCGCCCGACGCCGCAGCCTGTCGGCGAAGAAGTGCTGGTCAAGATCACCGCCGCGGGCGTGTGCCATTCCGACATCCACATCTGCGAAGGCTTCTACGATCTGGGCGGCGGCAAGAAATTCCACATGGCCGACCGCGGCATGAAGCTGCCAATCACGATGGGCCACGAGATCGCCGGCGAGATGGTGTCGGGCGGGCCGGACGCAGGCCCGGTGAAGGCGGGCGAGAAGGTCGTCGTCTTCCCGTGGATCGGCTGCGGCAAATGCGCGGTCTGTGCGCGCGGCGAGGAAAACCTCTGCCTGCAATCGCGCTTTCTGGGCGTGTTCCGCAACGGCGGCTACGCGACGCATGTGATCGTGCCCGCCAAACGCTACTGCCTTGATATCGGCGACATGGATACGGCGGTCGCCGCGCCCTACGCCTGCTCGGGCCTGACCACCTATTCCGCGCTGAAGAAGATCGGCGCCAAAATCTACGAGCGCGAGCCGATCGTGGTGATCGGCGCCGGCGGCCTCGGCCTGATGTGCCTGACGCTGATGAAGGCGATGGGCGCGCACGGCGCGATCGTGGTGGATGTGAATCCCGCGAGCCGCGAAGCGGCGATGAAGGCGGGCGCGCTCGCCGCGATCGACCCGAAGGCGCCCGATGCGGTCGCCGCCATCCGCAAGATGACGCCGGACGGCGCGGGCGCTGCGGCCATCATCGATCTCGTCGGCGCGGGCGCGACCGTGCAGCTCGGCCTCGACGTGATGGCGCGCGGCGGCCGCGTGATCGTGGTCGGGCTGATGGGCGGCGACGTCACGATACCCACGCCGACAATCCCGCAGCGCGCGATGAACCTGCAGGGCTCCTACGTCGGCAATCTCGAGGAACTCAAGGAATTGATGGCGCTCGTCGCCAAGGGCGGCGTGCCGCGCGTGCCGATGGTCGCGCGCCCGCTGGACGAGGCGGATGCTGCGCTGAACGATCTTCGTTCGGGCAAGGTGGTCGGACGGATTATTCTGAAGCCATAAATGGACCGCGAGCCTTCAGGCCCGCTTTCGTGAAAGGATTGCGAGCCTGAAGGCTCGCGGTCCAGTTTCACGATCCATCTAGGCGTGTCCCGCCTCGGCAGACAGAAACGCCGGGTCCACGCCCATCGCGCGCAGCGCGCGGTCGTATTTGTTCTCGTGCGCGGCGTCGAAGATGAGCGCGGGGTCCGCGGGGCCGGTCAGCCAGCCGTTGTGCAGGAGTTCGTTCTCCAATTGCCCCGGTCCCCAGCTCGCATAGCCAAGAGCCAGCGCGGCGTGATGCGGGCCGACGCCGTCGGCGATGGCGCGCAGAATGTCGAGCGTCGCGGTGAGGCAGACGCCCTTGTGGATCGCGACTGTCGATTCGCCGGAGTTGAAATCGTCGCTGTGCAGCACGAAGCCGCGGCCCGATTCCATGGGGCCGCCGCGCAGCACCTGCACGCCCTCGACCTCGCGCGGCAGGCGGATCGAGGCCTTCTCGTCGATCACCTTAAGCTGCACCAGAAGGTCCGGAAACGTCACCGATTTCGACTTCTGGTTGATGACGATGCCCATCGCGCCTTCTTCCGAATGGGCGCACATGTAGATGACCGTGCGGGCGAAGCGCTGGTCGGGCATGGAGGGCATGGCGACGAGCAACTGCCCGTCGAGAAACGCTGTTTCGCCGGATTTCCGTTTCGTTTTCCTACGCGCCATGAATCAAAGGTAGTGGCCCCACCCTCCGGCGCCAAGACGCAGGTGCTCACGGGAAGTTCACTGGCGCGTGTCGGCGCGGCGCATTAGAGGCTCTGGATGCACATTTTTCGTTCTTTCGCGATTGCGGCTTCGACGAGCCTGGCGTGCGCCGCGATGGCGGCGCCGGCCAGCGACAAGGCGCGCGTTTCCTTCGTCTCCGGCGGCGGATTGGTGGAGGGTGTCTATCAGGCGGCGATCGTGGTCGACCTTGCGCCGGATACGACGACCTATTGGCGCAATCCGGGCGAAGCCGGCTCGCCGCCGAGCTTCGATTTTTCCGGGTCCGGCAATCTCGCGCACGCCGATGTCGCCATGCCGGCGCCAAAGCGCATCGAGGAAGCCGGCCTCGACGTGTTCGGATATCGCAATCGCGTGGTCTTTCCCGTCACGATCAGGCCGGGAGACGCCGGCAAGCCCGTGACCGCGGACTTGAAGATGGATTACGCCGCCTGCGAAAAGATCTGCATTCCCATGCACGCCGACGCGCGGCTCGAATTGTCGCCGGCAGGCGGCGGCGCGGACGGCGCGCTGGTGGCGGCTGCGCGCGCCGCGCTGCCGAAG
>JASGFP010000195.1:0-3682 GCA_047605445.1 Rhodoblastus sp. | reverse complement strand
CGGAGCCGGACGGCGCCGGCAGGCTCGTCGCCGCCGCGGCGCGGCTCGGGCCGGTGACGCATCTCGTCAACAACGCCTCGATTTTCGAGCCGGACACCGCTGCGGGCTTCGCCAGCGCCGATTTCGACCGCAACATCGCGGTCAACCTGCGCGCGCCGCTTCTGCTGGCGCAGGCCTTCGCCGCCGCGCTGCCGGCCGAAGCCACGGGCTCGATCGTCAATATCGTCGACCAAAGGGTGCTGCGGCCCGACCCGCTCTACTTCTCGTATTCCATCTCCAAGGCCGCGCTGCTGCACGCCACGCGCACGATGGCGCAGGCCTTCGCGCCGCGCGTTCGGGTCAACGCGGTCGGTCCCGGTCCGGTGCTGCCGAACGCCAACGAGGGGCAGGCGGCCTTCGACGCCGAGATCGCCGAGGCGCCGCTGCGGCGTGCGGTGGATGTCGCGGAGGTCGCCGACGCCGTCGCCTGGCTGATGGGGGCGCCCGGCGTCACCGGCCAGATGATCGCGGTCGACGCCGGCCAGCATCTGGCCTGGGGTTAGCGGCGCTCAATCGGCGGTCGGCAGGCGGCGGATGGTGAATTCGATGTCGCCATCCTCGCAGACGCGCCAGAATTCGATTTCGGTCATGTAGGCGGCCTTCGGGTAAAGGTCGAACCATTCGCGCGCCTTGGCGCGGGCCTCGGTGCGCGGCAGGCGGAAGGTCTCGCGCCGGAAAGCGCCGCCGCTCCCGCCGGTCGGTCGGCTGCGGCTGCGGGCGCCGAGCCGGCGCGCCAGATCGCCCGGACCTGAGCGCCGCCGAACCAGGGAATCGTCATCCATCGCCATCTCCCGGAGACCGCAAAAGATAGCGTGACGCAGCCGCTGCTGCGAGTCGATTTCCGTCCATTCCGGCCGGCTGGCGCGAAAGGGCGAAAAAGCTTATGACGTTGCCGCGTTTTGATCGAAATCCTGCCGGATCATCGGCAGGCGTGTCATAGTGCGCCATTGTACGCAGGACGAATGTCCGAATGAAGCAAGGCCGCGTCGTCTTCTGGGTCGCCGGTCTGGCTGCGATATCCGTCGCGGCCGGCGCGGCCCTGGCGCGTCTTGCGCCTTGGGACACCGATCGCGCGGCCGTCGCCGCCGAGCCGCAGATCGAGCCGCCGGCGGCGGTCGCGCAGCCGGGCGTCGCCGAAACGGCGTCCGTGCAAGTCGCAAATCTCGGCCCGCCGATCTTCACTCCGGCGCTGCGCCTGCGCAGTTACCTGCCCGTGTCCGCGCCGCCCGCCAATGTCCTTGCGCCAGTCGAGACGCCTGTCGCGGAGACGCCTGTCGCGGAGACGCCTGTCGCGGAGACGCCGGCCGTCGACGCCGCCCTGCCGACGGCGGACGCAGGCGCGCTTCTGTCCGCGCCGTTGCCGCCCGTGCGCCCGCGCGAATTGTTGGCGCTGCTCGATCCGCCGCTGCCCCCGATGCGTCCCGTCGATCTCGATGGCCAGAGCGGCGCGCAAGTCGGCGGCCAGGTCGTCGTCGCCTCGCTCACGCCGGCGGCGATCGCGCCCGCGCCCGGGTCCAAGCCTGCGCTGGTCGAACCGGAGCCAACGCCTGCGCCGGCGCCGACGATCGTCGACAAGCCGCCGGTCGCCAATGTTCCCTTCGCCCAGGGGCAGCAGGCTTTCGTGCGCATCTTCAAGAAAGAGGGCGAACTGGAGCTATGGCTGCGCAAAGGCGACCAGTTCGCGCTCTATCGCACCTATCCCGTCTGCAAATGGTCCGGCCATCTCGGGCCCAAGATGCGCGAAGGCGATTACCAGTCGCCCGAGGGCTTCTATTCGGTGTCGGCGCGGCAGCTGCATCCGAAGTCGAAATATCATCGCGCGTTCAACGTCGGCTTCCCCAACGCGCTGGACAAGCAGATGGGCTACACCGGCGGCGCGCTGATGGTGCACGGCGACTGCCAGTCCGTGGGCTGTTTCGCGATGACCGACCGCGGCATCGACGAAATCTACAATTTCGTCGCCGCCGCCATCGCCGCCGGGCAGAAGGAAGTGCCTGTCCACATCTTCCCGTTCCGGATGACCTCCACGCAGCTTGCGCGCGAGACGGGCTCGGGCCTGATGGCCTTCGCCTCGAGCGGGCAGGAGCAATATGCGACCTTCTGGAACAATCTGAAGGAAGGCTACGACCTGTTCGAGAAGACGGGCGAGCCGCCGACGGCCTACGCGTGCAACGGCCATTACGCCTTCAACGCCAGTTCGGCCTGCAAGCGCATCGCCGGCTGGTGAGGGCGCGCAAGGCTGGCCGTCCGCAGGCGCGTCTGGCCTGAAGCATCGAGCGACCTATCTGCGCCTTGCGGTTCGAGCGAAGGAGCGCAGGCATGGGCGCCACTCTCACCCTGCTCAATCTGGCCGGCGCCATCGCCCTGCTGATGTGGGGCGTCTACATGGTGCAGAGCGGCGTGCAGCGCGCGTTCGGCGCCGGGCTGAAGCGGTTTCTGTCGCGGGCCTTGTCGAGCCGGCTGAAGGCGGCGGGCGCGGGCCTCGCCGCGACGGCGCTGATGCAGAGCAGCACGGCGACTGGGCTGATCGTGGCGTCGCTGGCCGCCGCCGGCGCCATGCCGCTCGCGGCGGCGCTTGCAGTAATGCTGGGCGCAAATGTCGGCACGACGCTGATCGTCCAGCTCTTCTCGTTCAACGTCTCGCATATTGCGCCGCTGCCGATCCTCATGGGCGTCGTGATGTTTCGCGCCGGCGGCCGGCGCACGCGCGATCTCGGGCGCGTCGGCATCGGGCTCGGGCTGATGCTTCTGGCGCTGTCGCTGCTGCTCGACATCATCACGCCCTACGAGGATGCGCCGAGCCTGCGGCTGCTGATGGGCGGCATTGCGACCGACCCGATCGTCGCGTGCCTGTTCGGCGCCCTGATCGCATGGGCCGCGCATTCGAGTGTGGCGGTGGTCATGCTGATCGTCTCCTTCGCCGCCAAGGGCATCGTGCCGCCCGAGGCCGCGCTGGCGCTGACGATCGGCGCCAATCTCGGCTCTGCGCTCAATCCGCTGCTGGAGGCCGGTCGCAGCGACGATCCGGCGAGCCGGCGTCTGGGCGCGGGCAATTTCGCGATCCGGCTGATCGGCGCCGCGGCTGTGCTGCCGGCGCTCGGCTGGATCGGCCCGCGCCTCGTATCCGTGGTTCCCGACGCCGGCCGCGCCGTGGCCGATTTTCACACGGCCTTCAACCTCGCGCTAGCCCTCGTCTTCCTGCCCGCGCTCGGGCCGGTGGCGCGGCTTGCCGAAAGACTGCTGCCGCGCCGCGTGGAGCCCGCCCATCCGGGCGAGCCGATCTATCTCGACGCTAGCGCGCGCGACACGCCTTCGGTTGCGATCGGCTGCGCGGCGCGCGAAGTACTGCGCATGGCCGATCTGCTCGACGCCATGATCGACGAGGCGGCCGAGGCCTTGCGGCGGCGCGATCGCGAAACGATCGCGCGCGTGCGCAAACAGGACGACGCGCTCGACAGGCTCGACGACGCCATCAAGCGCTATATCGCCGATCTCGACCCCGACGGGCTCGCAGACGAGGAGCAGGCGCGGCTCGAGGCGATCCTCGCTTTTGCGCTCAATCTCGAAGGCGCGGGCGACGTCGTGGAGCGCGAATTGATGGATTGCGCGGCCAAGCTCGCCAAGAGCGGCGGCGCGCTTGACG
>JASGFP010000194.1:0-3693 GCA_047605445.1 Rhodoblastus sp. | reverse complement strand
GAAGACGCCGCGCAGTTCCTCAAGGACGAGGCCAAGCGCGGCCGCAAGAAGCCGATGGTCGGCTTCATCGCGGGCCGCACCGCTCCTCCCGGACGTCGCATGGGCCATGCCGGCGCGATCATTTCGGGCGGCAAGGGCGGCGCGGAAGACAAGATCGCGGCGATGGAAGAGGCGGGCATCAAGGTGTCGCCTTCGCCCGCGCGCCTCGGCACGACGCTGGCTGCTCTGCTGAAGGGCTGATCGGCTCTGTTCCCCGCCCGCGGGCAGGGAACCCGGAACTATTGAGACGAGGCGGACGCGCGATGGAAACTGCGCGCGTCCGAAGGCGCGCATTTTCCCGACAGCGCAAGTCCTGGGAGTGAAGCATGGCCGATACAGGATCGAATGGAGCTGGCGCCGGCCGCTCGGCGCAGAACGTATCCTTTGCCGACACGTCGTTTCTCTACGGCGGCAACGCGGCTTATGTCGCGCAATTGCAGGACGCCTATGAGCACAATCCCGCCTCCGTCGATCCCGAATGGCGCGCTTTCTTCGACGCGCTGAACGACGACAAGGCCTCTGTCGAAAAGAATGCGCGCGGCGCGCCTTGGAAGAACAAGAACTGGCCGATGGCGCCCAAGGGCGATCTCGTCAACGCGCTCGACGGCGACTGGCCGACTGCGGAAAAGGCGATCGGCGACAAGATCAAGGCAAAGGCGGACGCGAAAGGCGAAGCGCTCTCCGACGCCGACATTGTGCGCGCGACGCGCGATTCCGTGCGCGCCATCATGATGATCCGCGCCTACCGCATGCGCGGCCATCTGCACGCCAATCTCGATCCGCTGGGGATCGAGGATCGCGGCGATCACGAGGAACTGCATCCTTCGAGCTATGGCTTCGAGGATGGCGACTACGATCGCAAGATCTTCATCGACCATGTGCTCGGTCTCGAATATGCGACCATTTTCGAAATGCTCGCTATTTTGCGTCGCACTTATTGCTCGACCATCGGCTACGAATTCATGCACATCTCCGATCCCGCGGAGAAGTCCTGGCTTCAGGAACGCATCGAGGGGCCGGACAAGGAGATCGCCTTCACCAAGGAAGGCAAGCGCGCGATCCTGCAGAAGCTGGTCGAGGCTGAAGGTTTCGAGAAATTCATCGACGTCAAGTACACGGGCACCAAGCGCTTCGGGCTCGACGGCGGCGAATCCATGATCCCGGCGCTCGAACAGATCATCAAGCGCGGCGGCGCGCTCGGCACGAAGGAGATCGTTCTCGGCATGGCCCATCGCGGCCGCCTCAACGTGCTCTGCCAGGTGATGGGCAAACCGCATCGCGCCCTGTTTCACGAATTCAAGGGCGGCTCGTTCATTCCGGGCGAGGTCGAGGGCTCCGGCGATGTGAAGTATCACCTCGGCGCGTCCTCGGACCGTGAATTCGACGACAACAAGGTCCATCTGTCGCTCACCGCCAATCCCTCGCATCTCGAGATTGTCGATCCCGTCGTGCTCGGCAAGGTGCGCGCCAAGCAGGACCAGTTGCGCGGCGACGGCCCGGTCAATCGCCAGTCGGTCATGCCGCTGCTGATCCACGGCGACGCCGCCTTCGCGGGCCAGGGCGTGGTGGCGGAATGTCTCGGGCTTTCCGGCCTCAAGGGCCATCGCACCGGCGGCTCGATCCATTTCATCATCAACAACCAGATCGGCTTCACCACCTATCCGCGCTACTCGCGCTCTTCGCCCTATCCGTCCGATGTCGCGAAGATCGTGGAAGCGCCGATTTTCCATGTGAACGGCGACGATCCGGAGGCGGTCGTTTTCGCGGCCAAGGTGGCGACGGAATTCCGTCAGCGTTTCGAGAAGCCGGTCGTCATCGACATGTGGTGCTATCGTCGCTTCGGCCACAACGAAGGCGACGAGCCCGGCTTCACCCAGCCGCTGATGTACCGCAAGATCAAGGCGCACAAGACGACGCTGGAAATCTACAGCGACAAGCTGATCGCCGAAGGCATTTTCACACGCGGCGAGATCGACAAATTGCTGGGCGACTGGCGCCACCGCCTCGAAGCCGAATTTGAAGCGGGCCAGGCCTACAAGCCGAACAAGGCCGACTGGCTCGACGGCCGCTGGTCTGGCTACAAGGCCGTGACGGAAGGCGACGACGACCGCCGCGGCAAGACCGGAGTCGATATCGCACATCTCACGATGCTCGGGTTGAAGCTCAATGAAATCCCGCAGGGTTTCAACGTCCATCGCACGATCAAGCGCTTCCTCGACAACAGGATAAAGATGGTCGAGAGCGGACAGGGCATCGACTGGGCGATGGCCGAATCCCTGTCGTTCGCCACATTGCTGTGGGACAAACATCGTGTGCGCCTCTCCGGCCAGGACGTGGAGCGCGGCACGTTTTCGCAGCGCCATTCCATGCTGATCGATCAGGAGACCGAGCGCCGTTATGCGCCGCTCAATCATCTGAACGAGGGCAAGCAGGGCAAGTACGAAGTCATCAATTCCATGCTGTCCGAAGAAGCCGTACTCGGCTTCGAATACGGCTATTCGCTTGCCGAGCCTTCGGCGCTGACCTTGTGGGAAGCGCAGTTCGGCGATTTCGCCAATGGCGCGCAAGTGCTGTTCGACCAGTTCATCTCGTCAGGCGAACGCAAGTGGCTGCGCATGTCCGGCCTCGTCTGCCTGCTGCCGCACGGCTACGAGGGACAGGGCCCCGAACATTCCTCGGCGCGCCTCGAGCGCTATCTGCAGCTCTGCGCCGAGGACAACATGCAGGTCGCCAATTGCACGACGCCGGCGAACTACTTCCACATCCTGCGCCGGCAATTGCAGCGCGATTTCCGCAAGCCGCTGATCATCATGACGCCGAAGTCGCTGCTGCGCCACAAGCGTTGTGTGTCGACGCTCGAGGAAATGGGCCCCGATTCCTACTTCGAACGCTGGATCGCCGACGACGCCGAGCGTCTGAAAGACCAGACGATCAAACTGGTGAAGGACGACAAGATCCGCCGCGTCGTCCTGTGCTCGGGCAAGGTCTATTACGACCTCTACGAGGAGCGCGAGAAGCGCGGGATAGACGATGTCTATCTGCTGCGCGTCGAGCAGCTCTATCCCTTCCCGCTGAAGTCGCTCGTGCAGCAGATGGGCCGTTTCAAGAAGGCCGATGTCGTGTGGTGCCAGGAAGAGCCCAAGAACATGGGCGCATGGTCCTTCGTCGAGCCCTATCTCGAATGGGTGCTCGGCCAGGCCGGCATGAAGGCGAAGCGTCCGACCTATGTCGGGCGTCCCGCCTCCGCCGCCACCGCGACCGGCACCATGTCGCGCCATCTCGCACAATTGAAGGCCTTCCTCGACGAAGCCTTCGCCTGAGATTCAACCAAGTTCGAACAGGGACGCCGCAACGGCGAGCATAGAAATGGCGACTGAAATTCGCGTGCCGACATTGGGCGAATCCGTCTCCGAGGCGACGATCGGCAAATGGTTCAAGAAGCCCGGCGATGCGGTGAAAGCCGACGAGCCGTTGGTCGAGCTCGAGACCGACAAGGTGACGCTCGAAGTCAACGCGCCGGCCTCTGGCGTGCTGGCCGAGATCGCTGCCAAGGACGGCGAGACGGTGACGCCGGGCGCGCTGCTCGGCCAGATCGCGGAAGGCGCCGCCGGCGCTGCTGCGGCTCCGAAAGCCGCGGCGCCTGCGCCCGCCAAG
>JASGFP010000193.1:0-3758 GCA_047605445.1 Rhodoblastus sp. | reverse complement strand
CCGCCATCAGCGTGCCGCGTCCGGGGCCCAGCTCCGCCAGCCGCGCCGGCTGCGGGCTGCCTTCCATGCGCCACGTCTCGGCCGCCCACAGGCCGAGCAATTCGCCGAACATCTGGCTGATTTCCGGCGAGGTCACGAAATCGCCGTCCGCGCCCAGCGGATCGCGCGTCATGTAATAGCCGAGCACGGGATGCGCGAGGCACAGGCCCATGTATCGCTCGACCGACATCGGGCCGTCCTGCGCGATCATGGCGGCGATTTCCGCGCCCAATGCGTTCAGCGCCGGCTCGCTCATGGCTGCGCCCCTTCCGCCTTGCGGCTTCGCACGATCAGCCACAAGCCTATCACGATCATCGGCGCGGACAGGACCATGCCCATGGTCAGCCCATGCGCGAGCGCCTCGAGTTGCGGATCGGGTTCGCGGAAGAATTCCGAGACGATGCGGGCGAGCCCGTAGCCGATCCCGAAAACGCCGGCGACGAACCCCGGCCGCCTGAAGCCGCCGGCGCGGATGACGAGCGCGGTGACGATGAGCAGCAGGACGCCTTCGAGCCCGGCCTCGTAGAGCTGGCTCGGATGGCGCGGCTCCGGCCCCGCGCCGGGAAACACCATGGCCCAGGCGACGTCGCTCGGCCGCCCCCACATTTCCGGCTTGATGAAATTGGCTATCCTGCCGAAGAAGATGCCGATCGGCGCCACCGCGCCGCAGATGTCGGCGACCGTCAAGGCGGAAACCTTGTATTTGCGGGCAAACAGCCAGGCCCCGAGCGCCACGCCGGCGAGCCCGCCGTGAAAGGCCATGCCGCCGTGCCAGACGGCGAAAATCTCGAGCGGATGGGCGAGATAATAATCGAGCCCGTAGAACAGCACGTTGAACAGCCGCCCGCCGACGACCGCGCCGAGCGCGGAATAGACCAGCAGATCGTCGAGGCTCTGCGCGGCCGGCCGCGGCGTTTCGCCCCAGAGCGCGCTGACGCCCACCAGGCGGCGCGCATAAAGCCAGCCGATCAGCAGGCCGAAGACATAGGCAAGCCCATACCAGCGCACGGGCAGCGGGCCGATCGAGAAGAAAACCGGGTCGATCGCGGGGAAGGGGATCGCCAGAAACGGCATCGAATCGACCTTGGCTCCTTATCAAGGGCTGGTCTCGCGCGGGCCACTACCCGCGTCAAGCCGCGCCGGGACTGCTGGCCTCCGGCCGGCTCAGGCCGCCGTTCGACGCCGGGTGGAAGCCGGCAGTCCCGGCGCGCTCCATATGCTTGCCCGATTTCATGATATGAGGGCGGCAGATGGAGATTTCGCCATGCAAGAAAGCCGCTCCCGCCTGACCGACGACCTCGCCCGCATGTTCAACGACGCCGCGGGACTCGCCAACGGCGTCCGTCGCGAGGCCGAAACCGTCGTGCGCACCCAGATGGAGCGCATGCTCTCGAAGATGGACGTAGTGACCCGCGAGGAATTCGAAGCCGTGCGCGACATGGCCGCGCTCGCGCGCGAAGAAAACGAGAAGCTGGAAAAACGCATCGCCGAGCTGGAGGCCAAGCTCGCAGCGAAGGCCTGAGGCGCGCTTCCCCTTCTCTCCGCGAGCGGGGAGCAGGGGCGACGAATGTGTCGCGGCGACTCGCGCCGATTCTGTGGACACAGCTGCGCCGACTCTGGACTGAATCTCGCGAATCCAAGAGGTTAACCTCGCACGGTTGCAGCGTTCGAGTCGCATCCGGCTATAGTCGTCTTGCGAAGTGATTCGCATGCGCCTGTTCGATTCGGGTCCGTATCGGAACGATGGAAATGGGGCGGCCGCAGCGCCTGTCGCGCTGGAGCGAGCGTAGCGACGCGTTTCACATACGTTTCGGACCAGAAGATGCAAACTTCCCAGATTCGCTCGACCCGCCGCGAACATCCGCTCGACATTGTCGAGCGCCTGGCCGCGTCCAATGAATGGTCGTTCGAGCGGGACGATCCCGATGAGGTTTCGGTGACCGTCACCGGCGCCTGGACCGATTATCAGGTTGCTTTTTCCTGGCTGCCCGAGCTCGAGACGCTGCATGTCGGCTGCGCCTTCGATCTCAAGGTTCCCCTGCGCCTGCGCGCGGAAACGCTGGAGCTGATCTCCATCGCCAACGAGCAATTGTGGCTTGGCCATTTCGATCTCTGGACCAGCGAGGGCGTGGTGATGTTCCGCCACGCCATGCTGCTGACGGGCGGCGCGCAGCCGACCTCGGCGCAATGCGAAAGCCTGATGTCCAACGCGCTTCTGGCCTGCGAGCGCTATTATCAGGCGTTCCAGTTCGTCGTCTGGGCGGGCAAAAGCGCCCGCGAGGCAATCAACGCGCTGATGCTGGAGACGCGTGGCGAGGCTTGAATCCCGTCATGCCCGGGCTTGTCCCGGGCATTCACGCCGCGCCGGGCGGATTGCGAAGCAGGAGTTGTCTGAACCATCCGCGTGGATGGCCGGGACAAGCCCGGCCATGACGGCGGTTGGAATTTACCCGAACGCGACGTTCAGAATCTCATAGCTCTTGCCGCCGCCGGGCGTATTCACTTCCACCGTGTCACCCACCGTCTTGCCGATCAGCGCACGCGCGATCGGCGAGGTGACCGACACGCGGCCGCTCTTCACGTCGGCTTCGGTCTCGCCGACGATCTGGTATTTCTTCTCCTCGTCCGTGTCCTCGTCGATCAGCGTCACGGTCGCGCCGAACTTGATGATCTTGCCCGAGAGTTTGGAGAGATCGATGACGTCGGCGCGCGCGATCTTGTCTTCGAGTTCCGCGATGCGCCCCTCGTTCAGCGATTGCTGCTCCTTGGCCGAATGATATTCGGCGTTTTCCGAGAGATCGCCGTGCGCGCGCGCTTCCGCGATCATCTGGATGATACGCGGACGGTCCTCCTGCTGGCGGCGCCGGAGTTCTTCGATGAGGGCGGCGTGGCCCGCCGCCGTGATCGGCAGTTTTTCCATAATGTTCGCTTCCGTCTAAATCCGGTCTCTCGAGGCTCCGAAACCTGCGGGTTGAAGTCGTTGCCGCCTGGGGGTCAGGCGGCGTCGGGGGCGAAGTAATCCTGCAGCGCGCGCACTTCCAGATCGCCGCCGACATAGGCCTTGATGCCTTCCGCGGCGGCGAGCGCGCCGGCAAGAGTGGTGTAGTAGGGCGCCTTGTGCAAGAGGGCGGCGCGGCGCAGCGACCGCGAATCCGACAGGGCTTGCGCGCCGGCCGTCGTGTTGAACACGAGCTGGATCGAGCCGTTCTTGATCGCGTCCACGACATGCGGACGGCCTTCCGACACCTTGTTGATGCGCTCGGCCGGCACGCCGTTCTCGATGAGATAACGCGCCGTGCCGCCGGTCGCGCGCACCTTGAAGCCGATGCCGACCAGCATCCGGATCGCCTCCAGCACCCGCGCCTTGTCCTCGTCGCGCACCGACACGAACACCGCGCCCTTGGTCGGCACCTTGGTGCCGCCGCCGAGCTGCGACTTGGCGAAGGCGACCTCGAAGGAGCGGTCGAGGCCGATCACTTCGCCGGTCGAGCGCATCTCGGGGCCGAGCACCGTGTCGACGCCGGGGAAGCGCGCGAAGGGGAAGACCGATTCCTTCACCCCGACATGATCTGATGGCATGGGCTTCAGCTCGAAATTCGACAGGGGCTCGCCCGCCATGATGCGCGAGGCGATCTTGGCGATCGGCATGCCTATCACCTTGGCCACGAAGGGCACCGTGCGCGAGGCGCGCGGATTGACTTCGAGCACGTAGATCTCGC
>JASGFP010000192.1:0-3904 GCA_047605445.1 Rhodoblastus sp. | reverse complement strand
GCGGGTCTCCGGCAGGCTGGGCGTCCGGCCTGCGCCATATGGTCGGTCGTGCGAGCTGACGGTTGGGAACGAGGCGGCGGATGCGCGGCGCCTGACGCTGGGAGGGCCGCCAGTGTTCGCCGCGCGCGCGTTCCTGCAGCCAGAAGGAGGCGTTGGACTGCGCCGAATCCTGCGCCTGCGCGATGTCCATGGAAACGCCGACGGCGACGGCCGCCGCCAAGGCGGCGCGCAGAAGCGGAAAGGGACGCAGGCGGAACATGGGTCGAGTATAGCGCGAATCTGGCCGCGACGAAGGCGGGAGCAAGGCTTGACGCTCGTCCGGCGCGGACGCATCGTCGCCCCAGGTTTGTTCGCCCTCGGAGGTCTATACGGGCATGGGTTCACGGAAGCTTTTTGCAGGCCTCGCCGCGGTCGCGGGCTTTGGCGCGATGCTTTTCGCCGCAGCGCCCGCGGCGCAGGCGCGGCCGATGACTCCGGCGGAGCGGCGGGACATGCCGCTGTCGCCCGACATGCCGGGTTGCGGTGATCCTTCGGTGCTGGCCGACATCTCGTCGCGTTTCTCGTCGCGGGAGGGATATTGGGATTCGGGTCTCTCGATCGACGGCTTCGACGGAGTCGCGGAGATCGGCTATCGCTCGAACGGTCTCGATTACGTCCCGCGCCGCTATTGCGTCGCGCGTGCGATTTTCTCCGACGGCGGGATGCGCAAGGTGACCTACGCCATCGCCAGCGACCTCGGCTGGCTCGGCGTACTGGGCTATGGCGTGGAATGGTGCGTCGACGGCCTCGACCGCAATCGCGCCTACGGCGCAGCCTGCCGCGCCGCGCGGCCATGAGGCTGCATCAATAGACGGGATTTCGATGAAGGTTTCTGTTCGCCGCGTGTCCCTGCGCCTCGCGCATCTCCTGCGTGGCGCGCTTCTGGCCGCAAGCCTCGTTGTCGTCGCGCAGGCCACGCCGGCGCTGGCGCAGCGCTCGGACTGCATTCTCGACAATTGCGCCGACAAGCGGCCGCCGCGTCAGAGCCCCGGCGGCTACGGTGGCGGCCGGTCCGACGACGGCGGGTTCGACCGTACTCGCGACCGCAGCCAGCCCGGCCCGCGCGGCGCGAGCCGCAGCGGCGATTTCGATTTCTATGTGCTGTCCCTCTCCTGGTCGTCGGGTTTTTGCGCCACAAGCGGAGCGGGCAGAGGCAAGTCGCAATGCGATCCGGGCGCTGGCCTCGGCTTCGTCGTGCATGGCCTTTGGCCGCAATACGAGCGCGGCTACCCCTCCGATTGCGGCGGCGGCCCGGTTTCTTCCGTCGCGCTTGAAGCCGCGCGGGGGCTTTTCCCCGACGCCGGGCTCGCGCGCTACGAATGGCGCAAGCACGGCACGTGCTCGGGCAAGAGCCCGGCCGACTATTTCGCCGACGTGCGCCGTGCGCGCGACATGATCTCCATCCCCGATCAGTTCGTGCGCGCAAAAGGCGATCAAGCGATGAGTCCGCAGGACATTCTGCGCGCCTTCGGCGATTCCAACGCGCGGCTGCGGCCGGGCATGGCGGCGGTCGGCTGCCGGTCCGGCGTGCTGCAGGAAGTGCGCTTCTGCCTGTCGAAGGATCTGCGCGATTTTCGTCCATGCCCGGAAGTGGCGCGGTCGAGCTGCCGCGTGCGCAGCCTCGACGTGCCGGGGCCGTTGTAGCCCTCGCGCCAAGCTCGATGAACTACGCTCACGTCTTTCACGCCGGCAATTTCGCCGACGTGTTCAAACATGCGCTTTTGACGCGCATCCTCGTCTATCTCAATCGCAAGGACGCGCCTTATCGCGTCATCGACACGCATGCGGGCGAAGGCGCCTACGATCTTTCGCGCGACGAAGTCGAACGCACGGGCGAATGGCGCGCCGGGATCGGGCGTCTCGCGTCGGTCGTGCAGGCAAGCGGCGACAGGGTTGTGAACCCCTCCCCCTTGTGGGGAGGGGATTACACTGCCGCGTCAGCGCAAATTGTCGATCCCGATGCCGCTACCCTGCTCGCGCCGTATCTCGACATCGTCGGCGCCTGCGGCTCGGAAGGCCGACCGCTCCTCTATCCCGGTTCGCCGCTGATTGCGCAGAAACTGGCGCGAAAAACCGACAGGCTCGTTTTCTGCGAAAAGCATCCCGCGGCCTTCGCCGCGCTGAAAGCGCGTTTTGCGCGCGACCGCCGCGTGAAGGCGCTCGATCTCGACGGCTGGACGGCGCTCGGCGCCTTCGTTCCGCCGCCCGAACGGCGCGGGCTGGTTCTCGTCGATCCCCCCTACGAGGCGCGCGACGAGTTCACGCGGCTCGCGCATGCCTTCGCGGCGGCCCACGCCAAGTGGAGCACGGGCGTCTACGCGCTCTGGTATCCGGTGAAGGATCCCCGCGACGCCGACGGCCTGTGGAGCGCGGTTCGCGCGAGCGGCGTCCAAAGCGCGCTGCGGCTGGAATTGTCCGTCGCACTGCTCGCCGTCGCCGGACTGGCGCGCACAGGACTGATCGTCGTCAATCCGCCCTATGTCCTCGAAGCCGAGGCGCGCATCCTTTTGCCGGCGCTGGCGCGCCTGCTCGAACGCGCGCCGGGCGAGGGCGCCTTTGCGATCGATTCCTTCGGCGCGTGACGCAAAAAGGCCCGACGTGAACGCCGGGCCAGTCGCTGGAGGGGAGCCGCTTGCGAGATTTCTAGAAGTGGTAATTCACGCCCGCGCGAATCTGCGAGACGTTGAGGCCCGCATTCACCCAGTCCGGCGAGAAGGTGAAGAGATCCTTCGAGCCGAGCGAGGTGAAGAGATATTCGGCCTTGCCCGAAATGCGGTCGGTGAAGGCGTATTCGAGACCGGCGCCCAGCGCCCAGCCCGCCGAGAATTGCGAGCTCGAGCCGAAGAACGGCACGGCGCGCCAGTCGTTGACGTTGACGCTGACCGAGCCCATCGCGAGGCCGCCCGTCACATAGATCAGGGCGCGGTCGGCCGCGAAGCCGGCGCGGCCGCGGATCGTGGCGAGGCTGTTGAGCTTGCCGCCGCCGTTGAAGCCGAAGAACGGCAGCTGCGCGTGATTATTGACGCCGGTCAGATCCCAGTCGCCCTCGATGCCGAGCACGAAATTCTGCGCCGCCTGCCAGTTGAAGCCGCCGGTGACGCCGCCCTCGAAGCCCGAGGGCTTGCCGAACAGCTGCTCGGAGCCGTTGGTGAAGGAGCCCCAGCCGTAGCCGGCGTTGAGACCGAGATAGAAGCCGGTCCAGGTGAAGACCGGCGCGCCGCCCGCATATTCGTACGAGCTCGGCGCGCGGCGGCTCGGCAGGTCGGCCGCGGTTGCGGCGCCGGCGGCCGCCACACTTGCAAGGGCCACGCTCGCCAGAAGGAACTTTCTCATCGTCTTACTCCCGAAACGCAACGCGAATGTCGTTATTTCCGGGAAAATTTATGGAAGCGTTCAGGTAAACGAACGCTTACCGTCCGGCCATTCATCAATATGGCGGCCGGATGGCGTAAATATTACTAAGGTAGTTACAAGGAAATGACGTCTTCAGGCGTGAACTCACATGTATTGACCGGATTGCGTTCGAGATAGATTGCAAATTTTCGTAGGCATGCCGGTTTAACAGGGTTAATCAGGCGTTAAAGCGCGTTTCGAGGCCTGCCGGAGGCATCGCCTATAGGGCGCCCGGCGGCTCCGGCTATAATGCGGCGAGGGAGAAATCATGCGGCGGGATGGAACGGTTCTGGTGACGGGCGCGGCGCGCCGGATCGGGCGGGCGATCGCCGAGCGGCTCGCGCGGGAGGGCCATGCGGTCGCCGTTCATTCGAGTGCGCGCTCCATGCCAGAGGCCGAAGCGCTCGCCGCTCACATCGTGGCGATGGGAGGCCGGGCGGCGGCGCTGGCCGCCGATCTCGCGGAGCCGGAC
>JASGFP010000191.1:0-4093 GCA_047605445.1 Rhodoblastus sp. | reverse complement strand
GCAGGATGTTGGACTTCGCCAGTTCGACGTCGTTGTGCTTGGTGGCGTGGTTGAGGCGCTTGTAGTGGTTGTGGACCGCGACCGACAGCACGCGCTTGGCCTGGAACTGACCGATGACGTAATCGTCCAGAACCTTGCAGATTTCCTTCGGCGTGGGGATGCCGTCGCGCGTCTTGACCAGCGCGGACTTGTTCTCCTCGCGGATGATGTCCATGCACAGTTCGACGCATTCGTCGCAGATGAACACCGTCGGGCCCGCGATCAGCTTGCGGACCTCATGCTGGCTCTTGCCGCAGAACGAGCAGTAGAGCGTGTTCTTGGAGTCGCTGCCGCCGACCTTGCTCATATTCATCTCCTTCGACCGACGCGCGCGGGCGAATCGGTCGCAAACACCATCAATATCTTCGACGGACTAACAAAACGTAGAACCGTCGCATGACCTCCGGGCCGCCGCGAATGGCCGACCGTCGCCTCCCTGCCTTGTCTCGTTCGGACAATAGCCGATGCAAACATGGCCGCGCCGAGGGATCAAGCACTGGGCTGCCGGCGCGTCTACTGGCGTCCGCGCCGTCGCAAATCCGCAACAATGCGACGGGGCGGCTCAGCCCGCCGCCGCCGGCGTCGCCGGAGCATCGTCAGGCCGCTTCGCATAGACCTGGTCGATGATACCGAATTCCTTGGCTTCTTCCGCCGACATGAAGTGATCGCGATCGAGCGTGCGCTCGATCGAATCGTAATCGCGGCCGGTATGCTTGACGTAAACATCGTTCAGCCGCTTCTTGATCTTCATGATGTCTTCGGCGTGGCGAAGGATGTCGGACGCCTGACCCTGGAAACCACCGGAAGGCTGGTGAACCATGATGCGGGAATTCGGCAGCGCGAAGCGCATGCCGGGATCGCCCGCGCACAGCAGCAGCGAGCCCATCGAAGCCGCCTGGCCGACGCACAGCGTCGAAACCTTCGGACGGATGAACTGCATCGTGTCGTAAATCGCCATGCCGGCCGTCACCACGCCGCCGGGCGAATTGATGTACATAGCGATTTCCTTCTTGGGGTTCTCGGACTCCAGGAAGAGAAGCTGGGCGATGATCACCGAGGCCATATGGTCTTCGACAGGGCCGGTGAGGAAGATGATGCGCTCGCGCAGCAGGCGGGAATAGATGTCGAAACCGCGTTCCCCGCGGCTCGTATTCTCGATCACCTGCGGAATAAGATACTGATTGTAAACCTCGATCGGGTCGCGCATCGCTGCCTCTGAATTTCTTGATTCGGAAGGACGATACCACGCGTCCCGCCGGTTTCCGACCTAACATAGGCGCGGCGGGCGTTAAGAAAAAGGGCGCCGCAGCGCAACGGCGGCGCCGGCGCGGGGCCCGAAACGAAAACGCCCCGCGCTGGGCGGGGCGTTCGTCTCCGGTCGAGCTGGCCTCAGGCCGCCTCTTCCGGGGCTTCCATCTTCATCAGCTCGTCGCGGGTGACGTGCTTGTCGGTCACCTTGGCAAGGCCGAGGATGTGGTCGATGACCTTCTCCTCGAACAGCGGCGCGCGGATTTCGCCGAGCGCCTGCGGGTTCTTGCGGTAATAGTCCCAGAGCTGCTGCTCCTGGCCGGGATAGGCGCGGATGCGCTCGATCAGGGCCTTGGTGACTTCGTCATCTTCGACCTTCACGGCGGCCTTCTCGCCGACTTCGGCGAGCAGCAGGCCGAGGCGCACGCGGCGTTCGGCGATGCGGCGATATTCCTCGCGCGCCTTTTCTTCCGTCGTATCTTCCTGCTCGAAGGTCTTGCCGCTGGCGGCCTGCTCGTTGACGATCGAGCGCCAGATGCCGTCGAATTCGGTTTCGACCAGGCCCTGAGGCAGCTCGAAGCTGTAGCGGCCGTCGAGCGCGTCCAGCAGGGCCCGCTTGGTGTGGACGCGGGCGCCACGGCCAAGATCCGCCTCGATATTGGTGCGCACCGCCGCCTTGAAGGCGCCGAGGTCGTCGAAGCCGAACTTCTTGGCGAATTCGTCGTCGATGGCCAGTTCGCCGGGCGCTGCGACGTTCTGCACCGTGACGTCGAAGGTCGCGGCCTGGCCGGCGAGGCGCGCAGCAGCGTAGTTTTCAGGGAAAGACACGGAAATCGTGCGGCTTTCGCCCTTCTTCATGCCCTCGATCTGCTCCTCGAAGCCCGGGATGAAGCTGCCGGAGCCGATGATGAGGTCGATGCCCTCGCCCGCGCCGCCCTCGAAGGGCTCGCCGCCGATCTTGCCGACGAAATCGAGCGTGACCTTGTCGCCCTTGGCGACGACGGGGGCGTCGCCTTCCTTGTCGTTGAATGGACGCTGCTGGTCGGCCATGCGCTGGATCGCCTCGTCCACGTCGCTGTCGGCGACGTCGACGACGATGCGCTCGACGGCCACGTCGTCGAAGGAGCCGACCTCAATGGCCGGCAGCGTCTCGAGCGCGACGGTGAAGGTGAAGTCGCCCTTGGCTTCCAGCACCTTTTCCATCTCGTCCTGGCCGCCGACGATGTCGAGCTTCGGCTCGCCGGCGAGGCGCAGCTTGTTGTCCTCGACGATCTTGCGGTTGGCCTCGTTGACGGCCTCCTGCACGACCTCGCCCATGATCGACTTGCCGTAGAGGCGGCGGATGTGGCCGGTCGGCACCTTGCCGGGGCGGAAGCCGTTGATCTTGACCTTGCCCTTCATGTCCTCGAGCTGCGTCTCGAGTTTGGCGGCGAGGTCGGCCGCGGGCATCACCACCTTGTATTCGCGCTTCAGGCCTTCAGCGCTCGTTTCCGTCACCTGCATCGGATGCAACCTTCTCAAAATCTCTCGGGCGGGCCGAAAGCCGACGCTTGGGAGCTGGTGCGGGCGGAGGGACTCGAACCCCCATGCCTTTCGGCGGTGGAACCTAAATCCACTGCGTCTACCAGTTCCGCCACGCCCGCGTTCCGCAACCATCGGGCGCGCAAAAAGGCGCCGCCGGCCGGTCGCCCCGCCGCTTCGGGTGCGGCTCTATAGCAACGGGAAACCGCCCGCGCAGCAAAAAAATGTCACTCAGCGCCGGCTTGCCTATATCTTGCAGCGGAATCGTCCGCCAACCAGCGAAAGTCGCCCGCGCCCATGAATGCACCCGCCCGTCCGAATCCGTTCTTCGAGCCCTGGACCGGCCCCTTTGAATTGCCGCCGTTCGACCGCATCCGCACGGAGGATTTCGCGCCGGCCTATGAGCGGGCGATGGCGGAGCACAATGCGGAGATCGCGGCCATCGTCGCCGATCCCCAGGCGCCGGGCTTCGACAATACTGTCGTCGCGCTGGAGCGGGCGGGCGCGGCGATGAACCGGGTGGGCGCCGTCTTCTGGAACCTGACCGGCACCGAATCGACCCCCGAATTGCAGGCGATCGAGCGCGATCTTGCCCCGAAACTGGCCGATCATTACGCCGCGATCGGCCTGAACGAACCCCTGTTCCGCCGCGTCGAAGCCGTGTGGAAACAGCGCGACGCGCTCCCGTTGACGCCGGAGCAGCGCCGCGTGCTGGAACTGACCTACGACGGTTTCGTGCGCTCGGGCGTGCTGCTGCCGCCCGAACAGAAGAAGCGCTTCGCGGAAATCGCCAGCCGGCTCGCCGCGCTCGGCGCCAGTTTCGCGCAGAACATTCTGAAAGACGAAGCCGACTGGATGATGCTTCTGGAAGAAAGCGATCTCGACGGGCTGTCCCAGCCCCTGCGCGACGCCGCCGCGCGCGCAGCCGCCGACCGGGGCCATCCGGGCAAATTCGCGATCACGCTGGCGCGCTCCAGCGTCGAGCAGTTCCTGACCTATTCCGCACGCCGCGACCTGCGCGAAAAAGCCTTCAAGGCCTGGATCAGGCGCGGCGAGAACGATGGGCCGACCGACAATCGCCCGATCGCCGCCGAGACGCTGCGGCTGCGCGACGAGAGCGCGCGGATGCTCGGCTATCCCTCCTATGCGCATTTCAAGCTGTCCGACCAGATGGCGAAGACGCCGGAAAACGTCCGCGCGCTGCTCGAAAAGGTGTGGACGCCCGCCAAGGCCGCCGCCCAGCGCGACCGTGGCGAATTGCAGAAGCTCGCCGCCGCCGAAGGCG
>JASGFP010000190.1:0-4175 GCA_047605445.1 Rhodoblastus sp. | reverse complement strand
GGCCGCGCCGACGATGGCGCCGCCCGCCGCGCCCAGCGCTGCGCCGGCGACGGTCGGGCCGGCCCTGCCGCCCGATACGGCAGCGCCGATCAGCGCGCCGCTCGCGCCGCCGAGCACCGCGCCGCCAGCGGCGCGCTCGCCCGGGGTGTAACAGCCCGCAAGCGAGGCCGCGACGCCCAGCGTGGCGAATATCTTGAGTGAAACGTGCATCTTCGGCCCTTTCGCTCCCGCGCGCCGCTCCCTCTGGGCGGCGACCATCGACATAACGCAGACTAGCGCAAAAAGCGCCCTTGGGCGCAGGATTTGATGCGTCGGGTTCGGATCGCGGTTAATTCCGGCCGCCGGTCTTTGAGACAGCGACGCCAGCCGCCGCCTCAGCGCGCAAATTCCCCCGTGCGCGTCTTTCGCGCCAGCGCGTCCAGAACGGCGTTGATCATGCCGGCCTCCTCGCGCTCGAAGAATGCGCCGGCGATGTCGACATATTCCGACACGATCACGCGCGCCGGCACGTCGGCGCGCTTGCGCAATTCGTAGTCGCCCGCGCGCAGAATGGCGCGCATCACCGCCTCGATGCGCTTCAGCGGCCAGCCTTCCGACAGCGTCGTGTCGACCTCGCGGTCGATGGCGATCTGGTCGGCGAGCACGCCTTCGAGAATGTTGCGAAAGTACGCGATTTCGGCGGGCTTGTATTCCGCGCCCTCAATCTCGCGGCCGATCCAGTGGGATTCGAATTCGGCGAGACTGTCCGCGATGCCCTTGCCGGTCACGTCCATCTGGTAGAGCGCCTGCACGGCGGCGAGCCGCGCGGCGGAGCGATTTTCGCCCTTGGACATGTCAGGCGGCTCCACGCTGCGACAACCGGAACAGCGACAGCGCGGCGCGCGCAGCGTCGCCGCCCTTGTCGCCCTGGCGCGGGTCGGCGCGGACAATCGCCTGATCCTCGTTCTCGACGGTCAGGATGCCGTTGCCGATCGGCATTGGCAGCGACACCGAGATATCCATCAGCGCGCGCGAGGATTCGCCTGCCACGATCTCGAAATGATAGGTCTCGCCCCGGATCACGCAGCCAAGAGCGATGGCGCCCGCATAGGGCTCGCGCGACACGTCGCTGGCGATGACGATGGCCGACGGGATTTCCAGCGCGCCAGGCACATTCACCACGTCCCAGGTCGCGCCAGCCTTCTTCAGCGCGGCGGTCGCGCCTTCCAGCAGCATGGCGCCGATGGAATCGTAATAGCGCGCCTCCACGATTAGAAATTTCGCGCCGCCGACCGGCGTCTCGTCCTGATGTTTCGCGCGCTGCGGCTCGGCCATGACAACCTCGAATTTACGAGGCGCTTCAATAGAGGCGCAGCGTGACCGAGGCAAGGCGGGGAAGCGCGCCGCGTTCCCCTCCCCATCCGGGCCGCGCTTTCGCGCGCTCGGGCGCAGGCTCTTGCGGGGAGGTTTGGGGTAGGAGTTTGGGGTAGGGGTCGATTGAATCCAGTCTCGCGAGACTGTTCCACCGGCCACCCCACCCTGCCCTCCCCGCGAGGGAGGAAGGGAGCCGGCGAAAGTCGCAGATTGCGCTCAGAACCGTCCGCCCGAATTGTACCGGTTCACCAGTTCGTTGTAGTCGCGCATCAGACGCGGCGGCGAGCCCTCGATCATCCAGCCGGCGCCCTGCTGCGACAGCATCATGCGTTCGCCCGAACTATAGGGAACCTTGTCGCGCACGCGCCGCATCAACCCCTTGGCGCTGGTAAGATAGGATTTCGCCGCGCTCACGTAGGTCGAGCCGATCTTCTCGTCCTTGTGCTGTTCCGCGTAGCTCTCGAGATCCTTCACCGACGCCTCGTAGGCGGCCAGCGCCTCCTGCACTTTGGCGAGGTCCATCTTCGCGGGCTCGACATTGCCCTCGATGCGGTTGAGCGCCTTGGCCTTCAGCATCGTGTTCATGATCTGCCAGCGCGCCTTCTTGCCCTCGCGCTTCTCGACCTCGGCCAGCTCTTCCATCTGCGAAATGTCGTTGAGCTTCTGCACGACGCCGCGCAGCTCCTTGTCGGCCGCCGCGAACGCCGTCCAGGCCGCCATCAGCTTCGGATGCATGGCCTTGCCTTTGGCCATCTTGTCGTCCTTGTAATTTTCCTGGGCGTAATAATCGTCGGCTTCCTTCAGCAGCGGCTCCAGCGCGCCGACGGCGGCGGCATAGGCGGCGCCGGCCTTCTCCAGTTCCTCGTTCTTCGGCGCCATGGCGGCGGCCTTCTCGACGTTCTTGCGGCAATCGGCGGTGTCGTAGATCGTGTAGAGGCCGTAGATGATGCGCTCCTTGCCGGTCGGCCCGCTCTCTTTCGACCAGCTGAGGTAGCGCGCGCGAGAATCGTAGGAACGCTCCGACAGCCGGTTGATGCAGCCGATGTAGGGTTGAAGCTTGGGCCCGATCGGCGTCGGCTTGTCCTGCGCGAGCGCGGGAAAAGCAGCTGCAGCCGTCAAGCCCCCCAACAGCGCGGCGCGCAGATAACAGCTCATGACGATCCCCCTCCTCGCATCTCGACGAGAGGATTTTACGAGCGCAGCGCCCGCTTGCCAGTGCCGCAGCGCACGGTCGGAGTCTTTGCGCCTTATCGCGCTTCGATCAGCCGCGCCGCATAGCGCGCCATCAAATCGACCTCGAGATTGATCGGATCGCCCTCGCCGCGGTCGCCCCATGTCGTCACCGCGAGCGTGTGCGGAATGAGCAGGATCGTGAATCTGTCGCCGTCGACCTCGTTGACGGTCAGCGACGTGCCGTCGAGCGCGGCCGAGCCCTTGGCGGCGATGAATTTCGCGAGATCGTGCGGCGCCTCGATCTCGAAATGCGCCATGCCATCGAAATCGCGCCGCGACACGATGCGCGCGACGCCGTCGACATGGCCGGTGACGATATGGCCGCCGAGTTCGTCGCCGATCTTGAGCGAACGTTCGAGATTGATGCGCCGGCCCGCCGTCCAAAGGCCGACCGTGGTCTTGGCGAGCGTTTCGGCTGCGGCGTCCACCTCGTACCAGTCGCGCACGCCGTCCGAGCCCGTGCCGACCACCGTCATGCACACGCCCGAGCACGCGATGGAGGCGCCCATCGCGATCGTCGTCAAATCGTATGTGCAGGCGATGCGCAACCGCCGCAATTCGCCGCGCGGCTCGACGGACAGAATTTCGCCGACGTCGGTGACGAGACCCGTGAACATCAAAGAACCCTTTCGTAGCGGCGCATGCGATCCGGGCCGAGCATCGTGTCCTCGACGAGGCAGTAGCGCGCGGGATCGGCAAGTATGGCGCGCGCCTCCTGCGACAGCGCCGGCGTCCCCCGCCCATGCGGTTTGGGCGACGTGAAGATGACGACTTCGTCGGCGAGCCCCTGTGCGATCAGCGCGGCGCCGATGCGCGGCCCGCCCTCGCTAAACACGCGCGTGATCCCGCGCTGCGCGAGCGCGATCAACGCATCCTTCAGAACGATATGGCCTTCCACGTCGACCGCGACCGGCGCGATTTCCACGCCCGCCTCCAGCAGCGCCTTCGCGCGCGGAGAATCGGCCAGCGCATCCGCCAGCAGCAGGACCGGCGTCTCGCGCGCCGATGTCGCCAGCCGCGAGCGCATTGGCAGCGCGAGTTTTGCGTCCAGGACGACCCGCAGCGGCTTGCGATCTTCGAGGCCCGGCGCGCGCACGGTCATCAGCGGATCGTCGGCCAGCGCCGTGCCGATCCCCACCATGATCGCGGCATGTTGCGCGCGAAAGACATGAGTGCGGGCGTTTGCCGCCGCCGACGTGATCGTCAGGCGCGGATCGTGTTCGTCGCCCGCCGCATAGCCGTCGAGGGTCTCGGCGAGTTTCAGCGTCACCAGCGGGCGGTTTTCGCGCACGCGCAGGATATGGCCCAGCGTCGCGCGCAGCGCCTCGTCCGCGCAGACATCGGTGACGACCTCGACGCCCGCCCGGCGCAGGATGTCGTGGCCCCTGCCCGCGACCCGCGGATCGGGATCCTCCATCGCCGAGACGACGCGCGAAACGCCCGCCTCGACGATCGCCTTGGCGCAGGGCGGCGTCTTGCCGTAATGGCTGCACGGTTCGAGCGTGACATAAAGCGTGGCGCCGCGCGCGAGGTCGCCGGCCGCGTCCAGCGCCACGCGCTCGGCGTGCGGCCGCCCGCCGTCCTGCGTC
>JASGFP010000189.1:0-4295 GCA_047605445.1 Rhodoblastus sp. | reverse complement strand
CGCACCGGCGCCGCCGCACGCGCCATGCTGATCGAGGCCGCCGCACAGGAATGGAAAGTTCCGGCGACCGAGATCAAGGTCGAGAAGGGCCGGATTTCGCATGGCCCGACCGGCCGCTCCTCAGGGTTCGGCGCTTTCGCCGAAGCCGCCGCGAAACTGCCCGTCCCGCAGGACGTGAAGCTGAAAGACCCGAAGGATTTCCGCCTGATCGGGACCGATCTGCCGAAGCCTGACACGCCGGCCAAATCGACGGGCCGCGCGATCTATACGGAAGACCTGCACGATCCCGACATGGTCGTCGCAGTCGTCGCGCATCCGCCGCGCTTCGGCGGCAAGGCGGCGAGCGTCGACGATGCGGCGGCGAAATCCGTGCGGGGCTATCTTGGCCACGCGATCCTGCCGCAGGGCGTCGCGGTCTATGCGAAATCGACCTATCCCGCGATGCAGGCGCGCAACGCGCTGAAGATCGTCTGGGACGAATCGGGCGCGTTCAAGAAGGGCGTCAAGGCGATTGAGAGCGACTATCGCGCGCTTGCCGCCAAGCCGGGCATGATCGCCGCCACGCGCGGCGACGCTTCAGCCAAGCTCGCGGGCGCGGGCGAGGTCATCGAACAGACCTTCGTCTTTCCCTATCTCGCGCATGCTCCGATGGAGCCGCTGGACGCAGTGGTGAAATTCGACGGCCAGACGGCGGCCTGCCATTTCGCCAGCCAGGGCCCGACCATCGACCAATTCGCCATCGCCAAGACGCTGGGGATCGCACCCGACAAAGTGTCGATCCAGATCGCGCCGGCCGGCGGCAGTTTCGGCCGCCGCGCGACGGCGGGCGGCGATTTCGCTGCAGAAGCCGCCGCCTGCGCCAAGGCCTACGGAAAGCCTGTTCCCGTCAAGCTCGTCTGGACGCGCGAGGACGACATACGCGGCGGCTTCTACCGGCCGTTCTATGTCCATCGGATGCGCGCGGCGCTCGCGCCTGATGGTTCGATCGCGGGATGGAGCCACACGATCGTCGGGCAGTCGCTGATGGCGGGCACGGCGTTCGAAAGCGTCATGGTGAAGAACGGCATCGACGACACGTCGGTCGAGGGCGCCTCCGACACGCCCTATCGCATCGCCGATTTCCAGTGCGACCTGCATACGGTCAAGCAGGGCGTGCCGGTGCTGTGGTGGCGTTCGGTCGGCCACACGCACACGGCTTTCGCGGTCGAGACCATGATCGACATGCTGCTGGAAAAGGCCGGCAAGGACCCGATCGAGGGTCGCATCGCCCTGCTCGATCCCGCAGCCCGCGAAGTCGGCGTCCTGAAGGCCGTGCGTCAGCTCTCCGGCTGGAAGGGCAGGCGCGACGGCGACAAGGCCTACGGCGTCGCGGTCCACAAATCCTTCAACACCTATGTCGCGCAGGTCGCCGAAGTGATGAAGGGCGAGGACGGCGGACCGAAGGTGACGCGCGTGTGGTGCGCGGTCGATTGCGGCGTGGCGGTCAACCCCAACATCATCCGAGCGCAGATGGAGAGCGGCGTCGGTTTCGGTCTCGGCCACGCTCTCTATGCGGCGATCGACATCGACGACACCGGCCAGGTCGTGCAGTCGAATTTCGACGCCTATCGCTCGCTGCGCATCGCGGAAATGCCGGCGGTCGAAGTCACGATCATCAAGTCGGAGGCGGCGCCGACAGGCGTCGGCGAACCCGGCGTGCCGCCGACCGCGCCCGCGGTGGCCAACGGCTGGCGCGCGCTGACGGGCGTCATCGCCACGCGCCTGCCGTTCGGCAAGGGGGGCTTCGCATGAGGCGCGCCGCCCTTGCTCTCGCGCTGACGCTCGGCGGCGGGGCAGCGTCCGCCGATACGCTGCGCGCGCCCGCCGATTTCCAGTCCATCCACGATCGCGCGGCGCGCTCGGCGGCGATTTTTGGCGAGATCGGCAAGGTGATCGAAAGCCCGCGCTGCATGAATTGCCACCCCGCCGGCGACCGGCCGACGCAAGGCGACGATTTCCATCCGCATAATCCGCCAGTCGTGCGCGGCGCGGCTGATTTCGGCGCGCCGGGCCTGCAATGCACGACCTGCCACGGGCCGAAGAACACGCCGATCCTCACCAGTTCTATCAGGAGCGTGCCCGGCAATCCCGCCTGGCGTCTGGCGCCGGCGGAAATGGGCTGGACCGGCAAGACGCTCCGCGACATCTGCGCTCAGATCAAGGATCCCAGGCGCAATGGCGGACGCGATCTCGAAAAGATCTACGCTCATATGGCGAGCGACGACCTCGTCGGCTGGGGCTGGGCGCCGGGCGACGGGCGAACGCCCGCGCCGGGGACGCAGAAGGCGCTGGGCGATCTGGTCCGCGCCTGGATCGACACGGGCGCCGCCTGCCCCTGAGCGCGCTGGGACCGCCGACCTCCGTTCGGCATGCCGGCTGGAAGCTGGCGGTCCCGGCTACAGGAAGCTCTGCGGGTCGACGTCCACCTGCGCGCGCACATTGCCGCGCTCCTTGGGACCAGCGGCCAGCACACCGCGCAGGAAGGCCTGCAAATCCGCGCCGCGCGGCGCCCGCACCAGAAGCCGGAATCGGTGTCGCCCGCGCACCATGGCGATGGGCGCTTCGGCGGGGCCGAGAACCACGATCTCGTCGGCCTCGGGCAGGCCGCCGGCAGGCGCGACGCGAAAGCGGGAATCTGCAGGCATGTCCCACGCCGCCCGCACCAGCGCGCGGGCGTGCGCCTCGGCGGCGGCCCGATCCGTGCCAGAGACGACAATTGCCGCCAGCCGCGCAAACGGCGGCAGGTGAGCGTTCTGGCGGGCGAAAATCTCCTCGGCGTAGAATTTTTCCTGATCGCCCGAGATCAGCGCGCGGATGACCGGATGGTCGGGCTGAAAAGTCTGCACCAGCCCGCGCCCCGGCTTGTCGCCGCGCCCGGCGCGGCCAGTCACCTGCTGTAGAAGCTGGAACGTGCGCTCCGCCGCGCGCGGATCGGAGGAGGACAGGCCCACATCCGCGTCGACCACGCCGACCAGCGTCAGATGCGGGAAATTGTGACCCTTCGCCACGAGTTGCGTGCCGATGACGATGTCGAAGGCGCCGGCGGCGATCTCCTCGATCTCGCGCCGCAGCCGCTCCGTCCCGCCCGGAAAATCGGAAGACAGCGTCAGCGTGCGCGCGTCGGGAAACAGAATCGCGACCTCTTCCGCCAGCCGCTCGACGCCGGGGCCGCAGGCCATCAGCGAATCCTCCGTCTCGCATTCCGGGCAGATGTCCGGCCGCCGCTCTATATGACCGCAATGGTGGCACACCAGCGCGCGGCGGAAGCGGTGTTCGACCAGCCATGCCGTGCAATTCGGGCACTGGAATCTGTGCCCGCAGGCCCGGCACAGCGTCAGTGGCGCAAAGCCCCGCCGGTTGAGGAACAGCAGCGCCTGCTCCTTGGCGGCGATCGTCTCCGCCATCGCCTGCGCGAGCAGCGGCGAAATCCACTGGCCGCGCGGCGGCGCCGACCGGCGCAGGTCTATGGCCGCGAGTTGCGGCAGCCTGCGCCCGCCGTGCCGTTCGGGCAGGCGCAGCCAGCCGTAGCGGCCCTGTTCGGCATTGAAGCGCGTCTCGATGGAGGGCGTGGCCGAGGCGAGCACCGCGGCGATCTTCTCCGTCCGCGCCCGCACCACCGCCATGTCGCGCGCATGGTAGGACACGCCGTCCTCCTGCTTGTAGGCGGCCTCGTGCTCCTCATCGACGACGATGACGCGCAGGTCCGAGAACGGCAGGAACAGCGCGGACCGCGCGCCGGCGACGACCTTCACATGGCCTTCCGCCACGCCGGCCCAGATGCGCGACCGTTTGCGGCCTGAAACGCCCGAATGCCATTCGGCGGGCCGGACGCCGAAACGCGCGGCGAAGCGGTCGAGAAACTGGGCCGTGAGCGCGATCTCCGGCATCAGGATGAGCGCCTGGCCCTCATCGCGCAGCGCGGCGGCGACCGCCTCGAAATAGACTTCCGTCTTGCCGGAGCCGGTCACGCCTTCGAGCAGCGTCGCGGAGAATTTTCGGGCCTGGACCGCCGTCGCCAGCGCATCGGCGGCCTCGCGCTGCTCCGTGCCGAATACCGGGACGCGGAAATCCGGGTCGGGCCGCTCCGCAACCGCTTCCGCCGGCAGCGCGAGCGCTTCAAGCGCGCCGCAGTCGACGAGCGAATCGATCACGCCCGCCGAACAGGCCGCGGCCTCGGCCAGCGCCGATTTCGGCCGTGCGAATCCGTCCGCGGCGACCGCCAGCACGCGGGCGCGCGCCGGCGTCGCCCGCTCCGG
>JASGFP010000188.1:0-4395 GCA_047605445.1 Rhodoblastus sp. | reverse complement strand
CGCGGATCACCTTGCCGCCGCCGAATTTCACCTCCTCGCCGTAGGTGGTGAAATCCTTCTCGATCTCGATGAAGAGATCGGTGTCGGCGAGCCGCACCTTGTCGCCGGTCGTCGGGCCGAACATGTCGGCATAAGCGGCGCGCGGGAGGGACGTGCGAACGGCGTTGGCCATGTATCTCTCCGGATCAGAACGACTTGCCGTCGACGGCTTTGGAATGAAGCGCGCGCGCGTCGACGCCGTCGAGGCTATTGGCGTTGACGGCCACCATCGGCGTTCCGTCCGGGCCTGCCGCGAAAGCAAAACTCTCGATGCCGCATGTGCCGCAGAATTTGTGCGCGATCTTGTGCTTGTTGAAGAGATAGTCTTTCAGCTCGCCCTCGCCGGATTTGAGCCTGAACGATGCGCGCGGCGCGAAGCCTAGAACCGCTCCAAGCCGCCGGCACCGCGAGCAATTGCACACGATCGTGTTGTCGAGATCGACATCGACGTCAAAAGTCACGGCGCCGCACTGGCAGGAGCCTTCGTAATGCTGAATCGCCATGCTCAGACCCTCCCCATCACATCCTGCCGGAAGCCATAGACCTCGCGCTTGCCCGCGATCGCCACCAGTCGCACCTCGCGGCTCTGGCCGGGCTCGAAGCGCACGGCCGTGCCTGCGGGTATATCGAGGCGCATGCCTTTCGTGCGCTCGCGCTCGAACGACAGCGCGGGATTGGTCTCGAAGAAATGATAATGCGAGCCGACCTGGATCGGCCGGTCGCCCGTGTTGGCGACGGTGAGCGTCAGCGTCTCGCGGTCGACGTTCATCACGATCTCGCCCTCGGGCGTGACGAATTCGCCGGGCGTCAGCTTCGACTGCGGGCCGCGGATCGGATGATGCACGGTCACGAGCTTGGTGCCATCGGGAAAGGTCGCTTCCACCTGCACGTCGTGGATCATCTCGGATATGCCGTCCATCACCTGCTCCGTCGTGACGACATGCGCGCCGGCTTCCATCAGCTCGGCGACGGTCCTGCCGTCGCGCGCGCCCTCCACAACGAAATCGGTGATGAGCGCGACCGCCTCCGGATGATTGAGCTTGACGCCACGCTCCAGCCGGCGGCGCGCCACCATCGCGGCCATGGCGATCAGCAATTTATCCTTTTCACGCGGCGTCAGATTCATCGAAAAGGCTCCGCAGACTATTGCCAGACGCGCGGCGGCGCGCGCCCGAGGAGGCATGAAAACAGCGCCACAATAGCCGCGCGCAAAATTTCTGGCGAGGGCGAAACGAGCCGCGCGACGAGAAGTCCGTTGAAGGCGCTGGCGCCAGCATCGCAATCGAATTTGGACAGCGCGGCGCGACAAGTCTCCAGCCGGCTTTCGGCGTCCGGCGCGACATGCAGCAGCGTCGCCGCAGCGCGCGCGCCGCCGCCGATCGCGGGCCGGTCCAGCAGGCGCGCGGGCGCATCCTCCAGCCGCAAATCCTCGGCGAAGATCAGCCGCCCGGCGCGGCGCACGCGCCAGCGATCGCGGAAGGCGCCGGTCAGAAGGCTTTCGCCCATCGCGAGACGGCCAAAGACGGCGCTCTCACAGACCAGCAGCCGCGCATCGGCGGCCATGTCGACCTCGAGACTGCGCGCGAGCCGCGCCTCGTCGAACAGGATGGTTTCCTGTGGCAGCCAGTCGAGCGAGGCGCCTTGTTCGAGCCGGAGCGCCGTCTCCATCCGCGCCAGCGCGCCGTCGCTGCGGTAGATTTTTTCCGCCGATTGCGTGGTCAGCATGACCTCGGCGCCCGCCGCCGCCTCGAACGCGAGTTGCCCGACATCGCCGCCGACGATGCCGCCGGCCGTATTGACGGCGACGCCTTCGCAGACGGCCTGCGCCTTGGGAAAGCGCAGACGCAGGCCGCCAGTCTCGTAGAGACGCGCGATGCGCGTGCGCCCGGCGTGCGCCTCGAAACGCGCACGGATTTCGCCGCGGGCGCGGGGGGGCGCAAGTGTAGGTCGATCGACGTCGAGCGCGAGTGTCATGTCGTTTGTCCACCTGTCATCCCAGACGGCCGCAGGCCGATCCGGGATCCAGACTTGCGCTGAGGCGCTGGATCCCGGCTCTGCGCTTCGCTTCGGCCGGGATGACACGGCCAGACTACACCGAAATCCTCGCACGCACGTCGGTTTCGTTCATCGAGGCGCGGTCGCCCGCCATGACGACGACGCCACGATCCATGACGATGAAATCGTCAGCCAGTTCCTTGGCGAAATCGAAATATTGCTCGACCAGCACGATCGCCATGTCACCCTTGTTGCGCAGGTAGGTGATGGCGCGGCCAATGTCCTTGATGATCGAGGGCTGGATGCCTTCGGTCGGCTCGTCGAGCACCAGAAGCTTCGGCCGCGTCACCAGCGCGCGCCCTATCGCCAGCTGTTGCTGCTGGCCGCCAGACAGATCGCCGCCGCGCCGGCCCATCATGGAGGCCAGCACCGGAAACAGATCGAAGATTTCGTCGGGCGTGAAGCGCTCGCCGCGTGGCGCAGCGGCGTAGCCGGTCTCGAGGTTTTCCTTGACCGTCAGCAGCGGAAAGATTTCCCGGCCCTGCGGCACATAGGCGACGCCCTTGCGGGCGCGGGTGTGCGGGGGCAGCCTCGACAGATCCTCCTCGCCCCACATGATGCGGCCGGAACGGATGGGCTGCTGGCCGACGATGGCCCGCAGGAGCGACGATTTTCCGACGCCGTTGCGACCCAGCACGCATGTAACCCTGCCGACCGCGGCCTTGAGCGACACGCCGCGAAGCGCCTGCGCTGCGCCATAGTAGAGATCGATGTTGTCGACGTTCAGCATTTGAAGCCCCGGAACTTTCTCCCTTCCCCCTTGTGGGGAGGGACGGGGGAGGGGGTCGCGCGATCCTGCCGATATGCGCTACGACGCAGCGCCACTGTCGCGGGATTGCGCGACCCCCCACCTAGCCCTCCCCCACATGGGAGGAGGGAATTTGCGCGCGCGCGCGAGAAGAGCATCTCACCGCCCCAGATAGACTTCGATGACCTGCGGATCGGACGAGACCTGATCCAGCGGACCTTCGGCGAGAACCGCGCCCTCGTGCAGCACGGTGACCTTCACGCCGAGTTCGCGCACAAAATCCATGTCGTGTTCGACCACGACGACGGAATGGTCTTTGGCGATCTCGCGCAGAAGCTCCGCGGTCTGCATCGTTTCGGCGTCTGTCATGCCGGCGACGGGTTCGTCGACAAGAAGAAGTTTCGGATCCTGCGCAAGCAGCATGCCGATCTCCAGCCACTGCTTCTGGCCGTGCGAAAGATCAGCCGCCATGCGGGCGCGATGCTCTGTCAGCTTGGTCGTTTCGAGAATTCTGTCGATGCGTTCGGCCTCGCCCGGCGCCGGCTTGCCGAACAGGGTCGCGCGCGCTGTGCGCGGCGCCTTGAGCGCCAGCAGAATGTTGTCCTCGACGCTCTGGCTCTCGAACACTGTCGGCTTCTGGAATTTGCGACCGATGCCGAGTTCGGCGATCGTGGCTTCGTCGAGCTGCGTGAGGTCCTGCGAGCCGCCGAACAGGACGACGCCCTCGTCGGGCCGCGTCTTGCCGGTGATGACGTCCATCATCGTCGTCTTGCCGGCGCCGTTCGGGCCGATGATGGCGCGCATTTCGCCCGGCGCCAGCACGAGCGAGAGGCCGCGCAGCGCTTTGTAGCCATCGAAGGAGACCGCGACGCCGTCGAGATAGAGCAGCGAGGAAGTAAGGATTGCTTCATCCATGATCGTTGCGTTCCTGGTTCAGCGCGCCGCCGTCGGAGCTTCGGTCTCTTCAGGAAAAGCGCCCTTGTCCGGCTCTGGCTTGCGACGCCTGAGATTGTCGATCAGGCCCAGCACGCCCTTCGGCAGGAAAAGCGTGACGAGCACGAAGAGCAGGCCAAGCGCGAACAGCCAGTATTCCGGCAATGCGCCCGTAAACCAGGTTTTGGCGAAGTTGACGATGAGCGCGCCGAGCGCCGCGCCGACCAACGTGCCGCGGCCGCCGACGGCCACCCAAATGACCGCCTCGATCGATTGCGCCGGCGAAAACTCGCTGGGGTTGATGATGCCGACCTGCGGCACGTAGAGCGCGCCGGCGACGCCCGCCATCATGGCCGACAGCGTGAAGACGACGAGCTTGTAGTTCTCTACGCGGTAGCCAAGAAAGCGCGACCGCGATTCCGCGTCGCGGATCGCGATCAGGACCTTGCCGAACTTGGACGTGACGAGGAAGCGGCCGAGCAGGATCGAGAGGATCAACGTCACTGCCGAGACGGAGAAGAGCGCGGCGCGCGTGGCGTCCGACTGGATGTTGAAGCCCAAAATATCCTTGAAATCGGTCAGGCCGTTGTTGCCGCCGAAGCCCATGTCGTTGCGAAAGA
>JASGFP010000187.1:0-4513 GCA_047605445.1 Rhodoblastus sp. | reverse complement strand
GGCGGCGGCGCGGGGGGCGCCGCGCCGAGAAGCGCTGTCAGAGCGGCGACGGACCCGGCCGGCGTCCACTCCGCCATGCCATCGGTCCAGACCAGCGTGCCCGGCTGAACCGTTCCATCTCGCGCCAGCCGCGCGAGCTCGTCGAGCTCCATCGGGCCCTTGCTCGCATTGTCCGCCCCGACATACCAGTAAGCCGCCATGATCGCCCCCCGACCGTCCGCCAGATCCACAGCATAGACGGAGCTGCGGTTCTGCCTAGGGGTCGCGCCTCGCCCCATCGGCCTGTCCGGTCTAAGCTGATCGAAAATCGGGAGTGAAAATGTCGATCGAGGTTACGCGATGCACGGATGAAGGCGATCTGCGCGCCTCCATGTCCTCGATCTGGCATTATTTCGGCCTGCCGCCGACCGACGAGGCGGTCGGCAATTTCGCTGCGCTGGTCGGACCGGACCGCGCTTTCGTCGCCCGCGAAAGCGGCGCGCTGGCGGGCGGCTGCTGTTCCTTTCCGATGGAGGTGACGACGCCCGGCGGTCGGGTGAAAGCCGCCGGCGTCACCATGGTTGGTGTGCAGCCGACGCATCGCCGGCGCGGAATTCTCTCGGCGATGATGCGCCGCCAACTCGACAATTGCCGGGAACGCGGCGAGCCCGTCGCCTATCTCTGGGCGTCGGAGGAGCGCATTTACGGCCGTTTCGGCTATGGCCTGACCGGCCTTGCCGCAGATGTCGAGATTTCGCGCGACCGGGACGAGTTCTTCACGAAGGCGCCGACGGTCGGGCGCGTGCGGCTCGTCCCTCTCGCAGACGCGCTGGCCCCGGCGCGCGCGATCTACGCGGAGGTCGCAGCGCAGCGGCCCGGCATGTTCCAGCGCTCCGACGAATGGTTCAAACGCCGCACGCTCGCGGACGCCGCCTGGATGCGCGCTGGCGGGGGTGAACTCGTATGTGCGCTGCTGGAGATCGACGGCAAACCGGCGGCCTACGCGCTCTATCGGTTCGACGCGAAATGGGAGCGCAACCTGCCCGCCGGCGTGGTGCGCGTGGTCGAGGCCATGGCGACGACGCCCGACGCCATGCGCGCGATCTGGCGCTACCTGCTCGATCTCGATTGGTGCGCGACGATCAAGGCCGGCTTCCTGCCGGTGGATCATCCGCTCTTCCTGCTGATGGCGGAACCCCGCCGCATGCGCGCGGGCCTGCGCGACGGCTGCTTCGGGCGGCTGGTGGATGTCGAAGCCGCGCTTTCTGCGCGCGCCTACGGTCCCGGCGAGATCGTGGTGGAAATAGCCGACGCCTTCTGCCCGTGGAACGCCGGACGCTGGTTGATCGGCGAAGGCCACGCGACGCGCACGGAGCGCGCCGCCGACATTTCCTGCGACGTTTCCGCATTGGCCAGCGTCTATCTCGGCGGCTTTTCGTGGGCCCAGATCGCGGGCGCGTCGCGAGCGGGCGCCGCAAGCGCGGATGCGATCGCGCGCGCCGACCGCGTGTTCGAGCGGGGCGGTGCGCCCTGGGTTCCGGAGATTTTCTAAAGGCGCGCGCCGGCCACTCGCCTCGCGCGAAAAGGTGCACTAACCTGAAGGCATCGAATGGTCCGAGGGCGCGCAGACGTCAGGGGCCGCAAGGGAGGACAATCATGACCGAGGGCGCTGGCGCGCAGACGCGCGACGATTCGCAATCCACTTCTTCCGGCGGCGGTTCGTCCGGCGTCGCGGGCCGCGCCGTGCCGATCGACCGCTCGATCGGCGCCGAGCATCCGCGCTTCACGAGCGCGGCCGATGTCGCGGCCTTCGAGAAAGTCCCGTATGCCGAGCGCATCGCGGCGCAGAGCACGTATGACGCCATCCGCCTCGGCGCGGCGGTGAACCCCAATGCGCCCGCGATCCAGTTCCTGCCCAACGCCAGCCACGAGGACGAGCCTGTCGTCATCACCTACGCGCAGCTGATCGCGCGGGTGACGCAGACGGCCAACGCTCTGCACGAACTTGGCGTTGGCCCCAACGACGTGGTGAGCTTCATGCTGCCGCTCGTGCCGCAGGCGTTCTTCACGCTGTTCGGCGCGGAGGCCGCCGGCATCGCCAATCCCGTCAACCCGCTGCTCGAGCCGCATCAGATCGCCGAAATTCTCGAAGCCGCCAACACCAAGGTTCTGGTCGCGCTTGGGCCCGTGCCCGGCGTCGACATCTGGGACAAGGTGATGAAGGTCCGCGGGGAATTGAAGAACCTCAAGGCCATCGTCCAGGTGATGGGCCCCGGCGACGAGGCGAATGGCGTCTACGCGTTCGATTCGCTCGTGGCCAAGCAACCGCACGACCGGCTCGTCAGCGGCCGCACCATCAAGTCCGAGGACACCGCGGCCTATTTCCACACCGGCGGCACGACCGGCACGCCGAAGCTCGTGCGCCACACGCACGGCAACCAGGTGTACCAGGCCTGGGTCTGCAATCTCATGCTGAAGAGCGAGCGGGGCGCCAACATCCTGTTCGGCATGCCGCTGTTCCATGTCGGCGGTTCGCTGACGCAGGTGTTGTCGACATTTGCCGGCGGCGGCTGTCTCGTCGTCCTGTCGCCCGCCGGCTGGCGCAACCCGAATTCGGTGCGCAACATCTGGCATCTGGTCCAGCGCTATCGCCCCTCGGTGCTCGGATCCGTGCCAACCGTGCTCGCGGCGACCCTGGCCGTGCCGACCGACGGCTTCGACCTGTCCAGCCTGAAGATCGCGTCCGGCGGCGGCTCGGCCATTCCGGTGGCGGTCTGCACGGCGCTGACCAAGCGCCACGACGTGCCGGTGCTGGAAGTCTACGGCATGACCGAAACGTCCAGCGTGCACACGATCTCCTACGCCGACCGCCCGGTGCGGCTCGGCTCCGTCGGTCACCCCGTGCCCTATTCGCGGGTGCGGATCGTCAAGATCGACGCCGACGGCAATTACGCCGGCGACTGCGCGACGAACGAGATCGGCGTCATCGCCATGGCGGGCCCGGGCGTGTTCTCGGGCTACATGATGGACGAGCACAACAAAGGCGCCTTCGTGGAGCCGGGCTGGGTGAATTCCGGCGACCTCGGCCGCATCGACGAGGACGGCTATATCTGGATCACCGGCCGCGCCAAGGATCTCGTGATCCGCGGCGGCCACAATATCGACCCCGGCCCGATCGAGGACGTGCTGTTTTCGCATCCAGCCGTCGCGCTCGCCGCCGTCATCGGCCAGCCCGACGCCTATGCCGGCGAACTGCCGCTGGCCTATGTCCAACTCAACCCCGGCGCGACGGTCAAGCCGGGCGAACTGGAAGACTGGGTGCGCGAGCGGACGCCGGAACGCGCCGCCAATCCGGTGGCGATCATCCCGATCGAGACTATGCCGCTGACCGGCGTCGGCAAGGTGTTCAAGCCAAGTTTGCGCTGGGATGCCGCGGGCCGCGTGTTCGAGAAAGTGCTGACGCCGCTGAAGGAAAAGGGCGTCGCTTACGACGTTTCGGTCCACGCGCACGGCACGCATGGCTCGATCGCCACCGTCACGGTCAAAGGCGCGCCCGAGAGCGAACACGGCATGATCGAGGCCTATGTGCACGGCGCGCTCGACCCGTTCGTGATGCGCCACCAGGTGAAGTTCGAGGCGTGAACTCTCGCCTGTCATCCCGGAGGGCCGAAGGCCGATCCGGGATGACAGGCGCGGGAACCTGATCCGTAGCTCCCACGTTTCGATGGCGCGAGGGAGTATTTCGAATGATGAGCGACGCCGAACTCGACCGCAGACTGACCGAAATCGACGCTGCGCTCACGGGCGTGAGCCCAAACGCCCCCGTCGCCTTCGGCACAGAACTTTTCGCCGCGCTTGTGCGGCGGGGCATGATCTGCGACACGCTGCCGGCGCCGATCGGCGAGGGCGAGGCTGAGCCGGTCCATCCCTCGGCCTTCCGGGAAACCCATCCCGCCCGCGTCGATCCCCACATAGACAATGGGGGCTTCGTGGTCGGCGACGCCGCGCATACAGCCTAGCCGGGACCGTCGACTTCCAGTCGGCCGTCCGCCGGAAGCCGGAGATCCCGGCGCGGACCGCTTGTCCGGTTTGCAGCCGTTTTTCCTTGCTTTTCGCCCCTGCCCTCGTGCTAGACCCCGCCTCGAAACGGAGTCCAAGATGCCCGAAGTTATTTTCACCGGCCCGGCCGGCCGTCTCGAGGGGCGGTTCCACCCCTCCAAGACGCGCGGCGCGCCGATCGCCATCATCCTGCACCCGCACCCGCAGTTCGGCGGCACGATGAACAACCAGATCGTCTACAATCTCTACTACGCCTTCGCCGAACGCGGATTTTCGGTGCTGCGCTTCAACTTCCGCGGCGTCGGCCGCTCGCAGGGCGCCTTCGACCACGGCCAGGGCGAGCTTTCAGACGCCGCCGCCGCGCTCGACTGGGCGCAGTCGATCAACCCCGAAGCGCGCGCCTGCTGGATCGCGGGCGTGTCCTTCGGCTCGTGGATCGGCATGCAATTGCTGATGCGCCGGCCGGAGATCGAGG
>JASGFP010000186.1:0-4546 GCA_047605445.1 Rhodoblastus sp. | reverse complement strand
TGAAGCGATGGATCTCGTCGACGAACAGCAGCGTGCCCTTGCCCATGCCGCGGCGCGCGCGCGCTTCCTCGAATGTTTTCTTCAACTCGGCGACGCCGGAGAAGATCGCGGAGATCTGCACGAAATCGAGATCGGTCTCATGCGCCAGCAGGCGCGCCACCGTCGTCTTGCCGGTGCCCGGAGGCCCCCAGAAAACAAGGCTTCCCAGCGACCCCGCGCGAATGAGCCGCGTCAGCGCGCCGTCCGGTCCGAGCAGATGATCCTGTCCCGCGACCTCGCCGAGCCCTTGCGGACGCAGGCGATCCGCGAGCGGGCGCGGCGCGCTCTTCTCGAATCCCGCATGCGCAAACAGATCGCTCATCGCCGTGAAACCCTAGAAATTCTTGCGTTGCAGCATGACGTCGACAGTGATTCTATTGCAACAATCCGGTCGATATTTCGTCACGCTTGGCGTCATGACGTTACGAATCAAAGTTTTTGAGGCATGTTCTCGTCGAGTTGCGTTCCCGACAATTTGCAGAACAGGTTTCCCAAAATGCGGACAATCGCCTTCGTCACACAGAAGGGCGGCTCAGGGAAGAGCACCCTTGCATCCTGCGTCGCGGTCGCGGCGCACGAAGCCGGAGAGCGCGTCTTCGTCATCGACATGGACCCGCTGGCTTCTCTCATCAACTGGTCGAAAGCGCGCGGCGAAAAGGATATCGCCGTCGAAGCCGTGCCGCCCGGCAAGCTGAAGGCCGTGCTCGCCGCGCTCGAGAAGAAGGGCGTCACGCTCGCCGTGATCGACACGCCCGGCGCCGACGACGTCGCGATGATGGCGGCTGTCAAGAACGCCGATCTCTGCATCGTGCCGGCGCGCCCGAACGCTTTCGACCTGTGGGCGAGCGAAAAGACCCGCAAGGCGGTCAAGGCCGCAGGCCGCGACTACGCCTTCCTTCTGAACCAGTGCCCGCCCGCGCAACAGAGCGCGCGCGTCGAACTGGGCGTGAAGACGCTCGAGACTCTCGGCGGCATGCTTTCGCCGCTCGTCTCCGCGCGCGTCGACTTCCAGGAAGCCGCGCGCCAGGGCTGGGGCGTTACCGAACTCGCGCCGTCGGGCTCCGCAGCGGACGAGATTCGCACCCTCTGGTCCTCGATCAAGCGCCGTCTCAACAAGGCGACCGCGCAACGCAAGGTCGCCGCCGCAGGCAAGGCGAAAAAGGCGGCGTAAAAGCTGGACCGCGAGCCTTCAGGCTCGCTTCGATCCAACGGACTGCGAGCCACGAAGGCTCGCGGTCCTTTTTTATCCCCCGAACACGCTCGTCAACGTCTGCCCGCCGCGGCTGATCGTCACCTTCCAGTAGTAATGGCGCTTGCCGACTGTCTTCTCGAGGTCGCGCGTCGTATCGATACTGGCGTCGTTGACCGACACGATCACGTCGCCGCGCTGGAAATTGAATTGCGCGGCCTGCGAATCCGGCGCGATCTGCGATATGACGACGCCCTTGGTCGCGCCCTCCACCGAATATTCCTCCGCCGTCGCCGGCGAAATGTTCACGAACGTGGCGCCGGTGAATGGCGAGGGCGTCTCGATCGTCACCGCGTCTCGCGCAGGCGACTCCGGCGCCGGAACCAGCTTGACGGATACCTGCGTTTTCGCGCCTGCGCGCAGGACGCTGAACTGGGTCGTTCCGCCGATCGCCTTCGTGCCGAGCCGGTAGCCGAGCCCTTCGGGATCGTCGACCTCCTGCCCGTCGACGGCCACGATCACATCGCCGCGCTTGAGACCTGCATCCACAGCCGGCCCCTTGGGATTGAGGTCTGCGACCAGCGCGCCGACAGGCCGGTCGAGGCCGATGGAATCGGCGATTTCTTTCGAGACGACCTGCAGCGAGGCGCCGAGCCAGGGTCGGCGCACCTGCTTGCCGCCGCTCTTGGCCGCGGCGATCACGATCTTGACCATGTTGACGGGGATCGCGAAGCCGATGCCGACCGAACCGCCCGACTTGGAGAAGATCGCCGAGTTGATGCCGATGAGGCGCGCTTTCGAATCCACCAGCGCGCCGCCGGAATTGCCGGGATTGATGGCGGCGTCCGTCTGAATGAAGAAGCCGTAGTCGGAAATGCCGATCTGCGTGCGCGCCAGCGCCGAGACGATGCCCTGCGTCACCGTCTGGCCGACGCCGAAGGGATTGCCTATGGCGAGCACGAGATCGCCGACCTCCAGCGCATCGGAATCGCCGAGTTCGATCGCCGGCAATTGTCCTGCGCCCTTCAGCTTCAACACCGCGAGATCGGTGCGCGGATCGCGCAGAACGATCTCCGCTGGATATTCGCGCCGGTCCTGCAACGCGACCTTCACATCGGTCATGTTCTCGATGACGTGATTGTTGGTGATGACGAGCCCGTCATGCTCCACGATCACGCCGGAGCCGAGCGATTGCGCGGTGCGCTCGCGCCCGCCCGGCTGTCCCTCGCCGAAGAAACGGCGAAAGATCGGATCGTCGAACAAAGGATTGCGCGGCGTCTGCTCGGTGCGCGAGGCGTAGACGTTGACCACCGCGGGCGCGGCCTTCTTCACGGTCGCGGAAAACGACAGCAGCGCCTCGGCGCGCGTCTGCGGCGCGACGCGCTCGACGGCGCTCTGTGCGGAAGCTCCCGTGACAAGGCCAAGAGCAAGCAAAGCGGCGAGGCCGGCGCGGATCGAAACATTCATGGAGCGACTCCGGATTTATCCATGCCGATATAGGCGCAATGCAAACGGCGACAAAGTGGCGGAGCGCACGTCGAGGCCGCCGGTTCGGACCAATAGGCTCACCGCACGAAATAGAGCGCATGGAGTGGCGCGGGGCGGCCGGCGGCGGCAGGCGTCTCGATCACGCGCCAGTCGAGCCCCTCCCCCGCCAGCAGCGCCTCGAAAGCGGCGGCGCGGTCGGCGGACCACAGCGCCAGAACGCCGCCCGGCGCGAGCGCCTTGCGGGCAGCGGCGAGCCCGTTGCGCGCATAGAGAGCCGCATTGTCCGCCAGCATGATCGCGCCGGGGCCGTTGTCGGTGTCGAGCAGGATGGCGTCCCACGGGCCGCCCCGCCCTATCGCATCCGCGACATCGCATACGCGCACGCTTGACCGCGGATCGTCCAGCGGACGGCCCGCCAGCGCCGCCAGCGGCCCGCGATTCCAGGCGACGATCTCGTGCGCGATTTCCGCGACCTCGATCCGCGCATCCACAGGCGCGGCGTCGAGAGCGGCGCGCAGCATGAAGCCCATGCCAAGCCCGCCGATCAGGATGCGCAGCGCACTTCGGCCCGCCAGCAGCGCCAGCGCTTCGCGCGCCATGCGCTCTTCGGAGGCATGCGCGCGGTTGGACATGAGATCCCAGCCATTGCAGCGAATTTCGAAGATTCCTGCGCGCTCGCGCAGCACGAGCGAGTCGCCGCTCGCGAGAGTCGCGTGCGAAATTTCCCGCCACGGCTCCACGCAACCTCCAAAAGCAAAAGGCGGACGCAAGCGCCCGCCTCTGGATCGCGAGCCTTCAGGCTCGCAGAGGAAACAGCGAGCCTGAAGGCTCGCGGTCCAATATTACGCCGCTTCCTGCTCGTCGCCGCCCTGCGCGGGGCCCGAATCCTGGCCCCTGGCGCTCTCGTCGCGGTCGACGAATTCGATCACGGCCATAGCGGCGTTGTCGCCATAGCGGAAGCCGGCCTTCAGCACCCGGGTGTAGCCGCCGTTGCGCGCCTTGTAGCGCGGGCCCAGCACGTCGAACAGCTTCTTGACGAGATCGACGTCCTTGATCTGCGAAATCGCCTGGCGGCGGGCGTGCAGGTCGCCGCGCTTGCCGAGCGTGACCAGCTTCTCGACGACCGGACGCAGGTCCTTGGCCTTCGGCAGCGTGGTGACGATCTGCTCATGCTTGATGAGCGCCTGGCTCATATTGGCGAACATCGCCTTGCGGTGCTCGGCGGTGCGGTTGAAACGGCGCTTGGAACGACCGTGGTACATGGCTTTCTCCTTTTCGGGTCTGCGGCCGCCGTGCCAAGGAACGGCCGCTGCTCTATGCCCCTCTTCCGTGAACGGAAAAGGGCGGCCCGGCGAAGCCGGGGCGGACGAAGGCGCCGCGATCGCCCGAACCCTCGGGTTGCGGCGCCGCCCTCATCCTCGGACCGAAGTCGGCGACAGCCGACTTCGTGTCGCGTTTGCGCGCGACGTCTTCTCCCATTTTACGGGAGAAGAGATTCAAACGCTCAATAATGCTCCTCGAAGCGCTTCGCGAGCTCCTCGATATTGTCCGGCGGCCAGCCGGTGACTTCCATGCCGAGGTGCAGGCCCATTTGCGCCAGCACTTCCTTGATCTCGTTGAGCGACTTGCGGCCGAAGTTCGGCGTGCGCAGCATCTCGGCTTCCGTCTTCTGGATCAGGTCGCCGATATAGACGATGTTGTCGTTCTTCAGGCAGTTGGCCGAACGGACCGAAAGCTCGAGTTCGTCCACCTTCTTGAGGAGCGCCGGGTTGAAGGGCAGCTCCTGCATCGCCGGGCTTTCGACCTCGCGCTTCGGCTCCTCGAAGTTCA
>JASGFP010000185.1:0-4677 GCA_047605445.1 Rhodoblastus sp. | reverse complement strand
CCTTCGCGCCCGCGGCGCGCGGCGCCGCGCCCGATCCGTCAACAGCCGGCAGATATTGAGACTTACAGAGGTTCGGCCGCAAAGACATGCGTCGGCGCGACGATCTCGTCTTGCGCGGCGACAAGCATGAGCTCGCGCGCCCCCTGCTCATGCGTGCGCTTGAGGACGCCGTAGATCGCCGCGCCCGCACGCTCGAGCGCGGCTTTCGGCGATTTGGTTTCGAGACATTGCGCGAAGAAAAGCGCGGCAATTGCGTCGCCCGCGCCGTTGAAATCTTCCGGCAGGCGCGGCGTGCGCAGACGGAACACGCCTTCGAACGAGGAAACGAAGAGATCGACGCAATCGTCGGGCGTGTCGGCGAGATGGGCCGACGTGACCAGCACGATTTTCGGCCCGCGATCGTGCAATGCGTCGACGGCGGCGCGAAAGCCCGTCATGCCGACGATCGGCTTGCCGTTGAGCCATTCCAGTTCGAAATGATTGGGCGTAACGACATCGGCCGCCGCCAGCGCGGACGTGGAGAAGAATTCCGGCACGCCAGGCTTGACGAAAATTCCGGGGCCGGCGTCGCCGATCACCGGATCGCAGCAATAGAGCGCGTTCGGGTTTTCCTGCTTCATACGTTTGACCGCGCGCAGGATAGCCTCGCCGATCTCGGCTGAGCCGACATAGCCGGAGATAAGCCCGTCGCAAGCGCTGAGCGCGCCACGCTCGGCGATGCCGGTCACGCAATCGTCGATCATCTTCGCGTCGAAGGCGCGGCCGCGAAACGCGCCATAGCCCGGATGATTTGAAAATTGGACGGTGTGAACGGGCCAGACCTCCACGCCCATGCGCTGAAGCGCGAAGACGGCGGCGGAATTGCCGACATGGCCGTAGGCGACGTGAGACTGGATGGAGAGGATGTTCATGGGGGAATACTGGACCGCGAGCCTTCAGGCTCGCAATTCTTCTCTTCATGAAAAGCGAGCCTGAGGGCTCGCGGTCCAATTACTTCACGCTCGCCGCCGCCTTTTTCGCGAACCTGTCGTCGAAGGTCGAGGGAAGGTCGATCTTCGCGTCCTTCAGGTCCGGCGTGAATTGCACGAGCATGTCGAGCGCGCTCTTCATCGCGGGCGCGTCGATCAGGCCATTCTGGGAATAGGCGGCGCGCGAGGCGGCGAAAGCGGCCATGTAGAGCTTCTTGTCGCCGAGCAGATAGTTTTCCGGCACGAGATTCGCCACGTCTTCCGGGCTTGCCGTCTTCAGCCATTGCAGCGCCTTGTATTCGGCGTTGACGACGGCCTGCATCGTGTTCGGATTGGCGTCGAGGAACGCCTTCTTCGCGTAGATGACGGCGGCGGGATTCTCGCCGCCGAACAGCGCGCGCGTGCCTGCTTCGGTGCGCGTGTCGGCGACCAGCTTTATCTCGCCGGTCTGTTCCAGCATGGTGATGACGGGTTCCAGATGCGAGACGCCGTCGACCTGCTTGTTGCGCACGGCGGCCACCGCCGAGGCCGCGCCGCCGACGCCGATCCACGATGCGTCGTCGGGCGAAAGGCCGTTCTTGGCGAGATAGAATTTGGCGAGCATGTTGGTGGAGGAGCCGGGCGCGGTGACGCCGATCTTCAGGCCTTTCAAGTCGGCGGGCTTGTCGTATTTCACGTCCTTGCGCAGCGCGATGACGATGCCGGGAAAGCGGCCGAGATCGATTGTGGCACGGATGTCCTGTCCCTTGGCCTGCATGTGGATCGTGTGCTCGTAGGCGCCGGCGACGATATCGACGGAGCCGCCGATCAGCGCCTGCAGGCTCTTGGCGCCGCCGGCGAAGTCGATGATCTCGGCATCGAGACCCTGTTCCTTGAAATAGCCCTTCTGCTCCGCGATCGTCAGCGGCAGATAGTAGAGCAGCGACTTGCCGCCGACGCCGATCACGATCTTCGGCTTCTCGATATTGGCGACCTGAGCGACGGCGCCGGCGGCTGTGAGGGCGAGGGCGGCGAGAGCGCCGAGCAGCATCTTTTTCATCGGACGTTTCCTCTAGCTTTGTTGATGGGGCTGCGGGCGCCAGACCAGCAACCGGTTTTCGACCAGCGTCACCGCCCAGTCGATGGCGATGACGAAAATGGCGAGCACGATCATGCCTGCAAACACGCCGGTGACGTCGAAGACGCCCTCGGCCTCGTGAATGAGATACCCCAGACCCGCCGCGGCGCCGAGATATTCGCCGACGACGGCGCCGACCAGCGCGAATCCGACGGAAGCGTGCAGCGAGGAAAAGACCCAGGTGAGCGCGGAGGGCCAGTAGACGTGGCGCATCAGCTGCCGGTCGTTCATGCCGAGCATCCGCGCGTTCGCGACGACGACCGGCGGCGTCTCGCGCACGCCCTGATAGACGTTGAAGAAGACGATGAAGAAGACGAGCGTGACGCCGAGCGCGACTTTGGACCAGATGCCGAGACCGAACCACAGCATGAAAATCGGCGCGAGCACGACGCGCGGCAGCGAGTTGGCGGCTTTCAGAAAGGGATCGAAGATTGCGGCGAGGTTCGGCTTGCGCGCGAACCAGAAACCTATGACGCCGCCGGCAAGCGAACCGATGACGAAGGCGAGCGCGGTTTCGGTCAGCGTGATCCACAGATGCTTCCAGACGATGCCGGTCGCGAACATTTTCCAGACGCGCGCGAGAACATCCGTCGGCGTGGAGAAGAAGAATTTCGGCATGAGGTAGACGCCGAAGAAAGGCACGCTGGAGCCGATGTGCCAGACGGCGAGCAGGGCGGCCGCGACGCCGACCTGCCAGGCGAGGAGGACGGGGCGGGTCACGCCGCGCCTCCCGCCTGCGTCCGATAGGTCTTCAGAACCTCTTCGCGCAGATCGTTCCAGATCGCGCGCTGAATTGCGTGGAACTTCGGATCGAGCCTGATCTCGTTGATCTCGCGCGGGCGCGGCAGGTCGATCGTGTGCTGCGCGACGATGCGCGCGGCGGGCCCGGCCGACATCACAACCACGCGGTCTGCGAGCGCGATCGCTTCCTCGAGATCGTGCGTGACGAACAGAACCGCCTTGCGGTCGGCGGACCAGAGCTCGAGCAGCAGGTCGCCCATCAACGCGCGGGTCTGCGCGTCGAGCGGGCCGAAGGGTTCGTCCATCAGCAGGATCTGTGGATCGCGGATCAGCATCTGGGCCAGCGCCACACGCTTGCGTTGGCCGCCGGACAATTGGTGCGGATAGCGGTCGCCGAAGGCGGCGAGGCCGACCTTCGCCAGCCAGCCCTGCGCGCGCTCCAGCGCTTGTGGGCGTGCGACGCCCTTCGGCTCCAGCGCGACGGCGACATTGTCGTGCGCGGTCTTCCAGGGCATCAGCGCGTCCTGCTGGAACAGATAGCCGCAGGGCGCGCTCACGCCCACGACCGGCGCGCCATGCACGAAAGCGGCGCCAGCGGCCGGTCTCAGCAGGCCCGCCACGACGTTCAGCAACGTGGATTTGCCGCAGCCGGTCGGGCCGACAATGGCGACAAATTCGGTATCGCCGACCGCGAGGTCCGCGCCTTCGACCGCGACATAGCGCGCGGCGCCCGCGCCGAAGGCGACGGTCACGCGGTCGAGCCGGACGGCGGGCTCTGGGATTGCAGATGGGGCGGGCATGGCCTGGGTCGAATTGGGGCGCACGTTGGCCGATCAGTGGGCGCGGCGCAAGCGGGCGCGGATTGCGCGGGATTGCAGCGCGTGGCTTGATCGCGGCCTTGAAGGGAATCGGAGCGATGGCGCGGTTTTCGGAAAGCCTCGACCGTTTCGTCGGGCGTATCGTCGAAGCGGCGAAATGGCTGGCCCTGCCGGTGGTTCTGCTGCTGTCGGCGCAATGGCCGCTACGCGACGCCGTGCGCTGCTGCTCGCGCGAGGCCAACGATCTCGGCCAATGGCTGTTCGCGCTGTTCATCGCCGTCGCGCTGACCGCGGCGAGCCGGGCGGGCGCGCATCTGCGCGCCGATTTTTTGGTGCACGGCCTGAGCGGGCGGGCGCGCGGGCGCATTGCGGCCGCCGGCGCGGCGCTGATCGCCTTGCCGTGGTCGGCGTTCGTCGTCGCCGTCTACGGCCGCGACGCATGGCGCTCGACGCTGATCCTCGAGCGCTTTCCCGACACGAACAATCCCGGCTATTTCATCGTCAAGCTGGCCGTCGTGCTGATGGCCTGCCTGGTCGCGGCGCAGGCCGTGGTCGAGATGTCGCGCGCGGTTGCGCCTTCACAAGGCGACGGGGCATGAGCGCGTGGATCGGAGTCGCGCTGCTGCCGCTGGCCGCGGGCGTGATGCTGGCGACGGGCCTGCCGGCTTTTCTCGTGCTGATCGGCGCGGCGGGGCTCGGCGCGCTCGTCATCGCCGCCGGCGGCGATAATTCCGTGCTGCTCGGCGCGCTCGGGACGCGGCTACAGGCGCTGCTCGAAGGCGATCTGCTGCAGGCGCTGCCGCTGTTCGTGATGATGGGCGTGACGCTCAACCGCCTGCCGCTGGTCGAGAGCCTGTTTCGCACCGGCGTGGCGCTAGGACGGCGCAGCGCGGCAGCGCCGCGCCTGACGGCGCTCGCCATCGGCGCGCTGACGGCGCCGATGAACGGTTCGGTCGGCGCAAGCGTGGCGATGCTGTCGCGCGGCGTCGCGCCGCTGCTGGCGCGCTCAGGCGTGGCCCCGGCCGAGCGGGTC
>JASGFP010000184.1:0-4681 GCA_047605445.1 Rhodoblastus sp. | reverse complement strand
CCCGACTGCCAGGTGTCGAGCGCAATGCCGCGGGCGGAAAGGCCGTATTGGCGCAATTCGCCGATGGCGCGGAAATAGGAGGCGCCGAGAAAGGCGACCCAGTCGTTGGTGCGCCAGTCGAGCGGCCCGTCCTTGGGCTCCTGCAGTTTGAAGCCCGCGAAGCCCGCGCCCCTCGCCAGTTTGCGCGCCGGCGAATCGGCGGGCATGTCGAAATACGATTGATCGTAGAGAATTTCTCGCGCCTGCCCGCCTTCGACGAGATTGACCTGGATCGCCTTGCGGAAGAACTTGCCGAGATGGAAGAACGTCACCGGGCATTGCTGCGGCCCGGTGGCGTAGACCGCCGAATTGGTGTCGTAGCGGATCTTGCCCCATTCCTCGTAGTTGAGCTGCTCCATGATCTCGGGCGAGGGCTGCGGCGGCGGATGGTAGGGCAGTTTCACGAGGCGCGCGGCTTCGGCCTTGAGCGCGTCGAACGAGAAGGGCTGCGCCGGCCCGAGCTTCAGCTCCGCGGCCGCGGCGGGCGCCAGCGGCAATGTCGCGGCGAGACCTGCCACACCAGCTGCCCCCAGAACCTTGCGGCGGTCGATCTCGCTCATGGCCTTCCCCGAATCATGAGGGCGCGCATCGGCCCGCCCGAAAGCTAGCCGCGCGCGCCCATCCATTCAAATTAAGCTCTGTCCAGACTTGAAGCCGAACGCAGCCGGAGCCGAACGTCAGCCCATGCCGAGCGCGGAGAGATAGAGATCGAGAATCTCTTCCTCTTCCTTGCGCTTGTGATGGTCCTGACGGCGCAGGGATACGATCTTGCGCATGATCTTCACGTCGTAGCCCGTGCCCTTGGCCTCGGCGTAGACGTCCTTGATGTCCTCGGCCAGCGCACGCTTTTCCTCCTCGAGCCGCTCGATACGCTCGATGAAGGCCTTCAGGTGGCCGGAGTCGATGGAATTGGTGCTCATGAGATACTCGGACGGATAGCGAACAGGGGTTAGCGAGTAGCGAAAGGCGGGGGTGGGAGCAAGAGCGGATCGGGCGCGGCTTGTCGCTGTCCCCGCTATTCGCTACTCCCTGTCGGCAAAGAGCGAGGAAACGGCATGATCGAGGCGGTTATCTGGGATTTCGGCGGCGTCATCACGACCAGCCCTTTCGAGGCTTTCGCACGCTTCGAGCATGAACGCGGCCTGCCGAAGGATTTCATCCGCACGATCAACGCAACGAACCACCTCGACAACGCCTGGGCGAAATTCGAGCGTGCCGAAATCACCCATGCGCAATTCGACGAATTGTTCGCCTCCGAAGCGAAGGCGGCCGGCCACGAGGTGCGCGGCGCCGACGTGCTGCCGCTGCTCGCGGGGCTCCCGCGTCCCGAGATGGTCGAGGCGCTGAAGCGCATTCATGCGCGCATGAAGACCGGCTGCATCACCAACAATCTACCGGCCAGCGAATCCGGCGCGATGACCGGCATGTACAAGGCCGACATCATGAAAATGTTCAACCACGTCATCGAGAGCGCCAAGATCGGCCTGCGCAAGCCCGATCCGAAAATCTACGCGCTGATGGTCGACGCGCTCGCCGTCGATCCGAACAAATGCGTCTATCTCGACGATCTCGGCGTCAATCTGAAGCCTGCGCGCGACATGGGCATGAAGACGATCAAGGTCGTCGAGCCCGGCCCCGCGCTCGATCAGCTCGAAGGCTACGTCGGCTTCGCGCTGCGTTGAACGTCACGCAGGCGCCGGCGCGGCGCAAGCCGGCCGCAGCTCGCGGTGATAGCCGATCCACAGAACGATGGACACGAGCGCAAAGGCGCCGAGCGTGAGGAAGCAGGCGGGATAGCCATAACCCTGCGCGATCCAGCCGCCGACGATGGGCGACAGCGCCGCGCCAACGCCCTGCGCGGTCAGCACCGCGCCCTGCCCGACGTTGATGCGGCCGGTGCCATCGAGCAGCCGCGCGACGAGGCCGGGCACGGCGACGCTTTGAAGGCCCGCGCCGACGCCATCCAGAATCTGAACGGGATAGACGCCCCAATAGTCGATGGTATGCGCAGCGATCAGGCCCCGGATCGGCAGCGCGATGAACGAAATGAGCAGGATGATCCAATAGCCGTAGCTGTCGGCGGCGCGCATGGCGACGATGGAGGCGACCACCATAACGGCTTGCGCGACGATGATTGTCATCGCGACAAGGCTTGCAGGATCGCCTTTGCCTGCGCCAACGACAGCCAGACCGAACAGCGGCAGCATCGCAGCATTGCCGAGATGGAAGGCGAGCAGCGCGACGGCGAGCGCCAACAGCGGACGACATGACAGCAAAGTTGCAAGACCGCTGACCTGCGCGCCCGTATCCTCGCCCTTCAGCCCACGCGCGGCGGCATTGTCGATCGCCGCCGCGGGGATCGTCAGCACCGATATGATCGACAGGATTCCGAAGCCTACGGCGAGCGCGAAAATAGCGGCGAAACCAAATTTCCAGCCGAGGTATCCAGATAGAGCCGCGCCGGCGACATTGCCGGCGTGGTTGAACGCCTGATTCAGGCCGTTCTGCCGGTTGAAGCCGCGCTGATGCACGATTCCGAGCGTCATGCCGATCACGGCTGGGCCCAGGACCGCCGCCGAAATCGCCGTCGCAGCCTGCGAGAACGCCACCATCCAGAAGGATTGCGACACCAGTACGAGCGCCGACGCCGCGCAGGTGAATACGCCCGCGATCACGATCAGCATGCGCTTCTCGCCGCTGGAATCCACCAGCGCGCCGGCGGGCGCGGTCGCCAGGAGGCCCGCGACGCCGCCCACTGTCAGCGCCGTGCCGATCAGCCCGGCCCCCCACCCGTGCGCCTGCAGGAACACGCCGAGAAACGGCCCGATGCCGGCCTGAAAATCGGCCATGAAAAAGCTGAGCGCAAGAAGCGCCCAGGTCGCGCGGCGCGTGGCGGGTGCGGCTTGCATCGCGTTAGTCCAGCGGCTTGATCTTACGGATGCGCCCGTCGAGTTCGACGTGAAGTTCGTAAGAGCGCCCGTTGCGGGTCGCCGCTATTTCCCAATGTTTGGGATGGCGCTCAGGATCGCCCTTGATCTTGTAGCCGTCGTCGGCGACCGCTTTCATCGCCGCGTCGGGCGTAGCGCCATCGTGATGATGTTTCGGCCCTTTCGGCTTGTCCGGCCAGTCGATCTTGTGGGTCTTGCCGCCGAACTTGATGGCGTGCGCCTTGACCTCGCTGGGCTTTCTTTCGCCTTCGACCTCTATACGATCTCCTTCGGAAATGCTGAGCTTTTCCGCCGTCTTTGGGCCTATGTCGATCAGGGTCTTGCCCGTCTCGGTCTCGAGCGCGAAGCGATGCTTGAACGCGCCCCACACAATCCCACTGACCCTGACCGCGTTCTGCATGTCGTCTCCATCAAAATCCCGCGCAGGCGCGCTCCGCCTTGCAGCCACAGAACCTGCGTGACGCTGTGAAGTTCCAGCCTGTCAGAGAAGCTGGAAGAAAATCATGAGAAGACCGATCAGCGACATGGGCCCACACGCATGTGCGCAGCCACCGCACGCCTGCGACATGGACGCCCGCATGGACAAGACCCGTCCAGCCCCTCGGTTCGGGCATGCGCTCGCGATTGCCGGCGAGCGGCGGCAGGCCGACCTGCGTCTGCGCGCCGAGGACGGCGACCCGGCATCCGCACGATGGTCGGCGAGACCGACCATACCAGCATCTTGAGTTCGATCGACAGGCCGTCCTCCGCGGCGCGTTTGCGCAACGTGCGTGTTTGCGTCGGACTTGTCGCGCCGCCGCCGTTCACATAACGGCTTCGATCAGGAACGGCCCCCGCCGCGACAGCGCCGTCTTCATATGCGCGACCAGAGTCTCGCAATCCGTCGCGCGCGCCGATTCGACGCCCGAGCCTTTCGCCAACGCCGTCCAGTCGAGTGCGGGATTGTCGAGATCGAGCATGCGCTGCGCATTGCGGCCAGGCTCGCCCGCGCCCACCTGCCGCAATTCGCCGCGCAGGATCGCATAGGAGCGATTCGAGAAGATGATCGTAAGAACGTCGAGGTTCTCGCGCGCCATGGTCCACAACGCCTGCAGCGTATACATGGCGCTGCCGTCGGCCTGAAGGCTCATGACCTTGCGGTCCGGGCAGGCAATCGCCGCGCCCGCCGCCATCGGCAGGCCGCTGCCGATCGCGCCGCCGGTGAGCTGGATGTAATCGTGGGGCGGCGCGGAGCCGATGAAGCGGAACAATTGGCGGCCCGAAGTGACGGATTCGTCGCAGACGATGGAATTGTCCGGCATCAGCGCCGCGACCGCCGTCGCCACCGCGTCCGCCGTCAGGCGTCCGGTCGGAAGCGCAGGCCGTTCCAACTGCGCAAGCGTCGCCTGCACCGAGCGCGCGACGCCAAGTTCGTCGGCCAGCGCTTCCAGCGCGCCGAGAAGATCGTCGCCCGCTTCCGCAAGCCGCGTAATCTCGCAACTCTCCGGCGTCATCACGCTCGGCTTGCCGGGATAGGCGAAGAAGCCGACCGGCGCCTTGGCGCCGACGAGAATCATGCGTTGCACATCGGCCAGGAGAGCGAGCGCCTGATCGACGGGATAGGGCACGCGCTCGATCGGCGCGCGGCCCGCGCCACGCTCCATGCGCGCATTGGACTGCTGCGCCAGCAGACGCACGCCGGTCGCCGCCGCGAT
>JASGFP010000183.1:0-4686 GCA_047605445.1 Rhodoblastus sp. | reverse complement strand
ATCTTGTTGGTGGTGCGCGGATAGACGTAGTCGGTGCCCGCCAGCACCCAGCGCTGGACCTTCTCTTCCTTGGCGAGATAGTCGACCGCAGGGATCGCCTGCTGGTTCGGAGCCGCGCCGGTGTAGAAGACGTTGCGCTCGCTCTCCTCGCCCTCGTATTGCACGGGGTAGAAGAGGATATTGTTGAGCTCCTTGAAGACGGGCAGAACCGACTTGCGCGACACCGACGTCCAGCAGCCGAACACCGCGGCCACCTTGTCCTTGGCGATGAGTTCGCGCGCCTTTTCGGCGAACAGCGGCCAGTTGGAGGCCGGGTCGACCACGACGGCCTCGAGCTTCTTGCCGAGCAGGCCGCCTTTCTTGTTCTGCTCGTCGATGAGCATGAGCATGACGTCCTTCAGCGTGGTCTCGCTGATGGCCATCGTGCCCGAAAGCGAATGCAGGATGCCGACCTTGATCGTATCGTCGGCAGCCTTGGCGCCGAAGGCCGACAGGGCCATCGCCCCGCTGACGGCCATACCGGCGGCGCGCATTACAAATCGCCGTGTGAAGGACATACGCTTTCCCCGTTGTGGTGCAGGACCGTTCGATCGGTCCGGTTTCTCGTCCGGCTGGACGCGACCTGGGTCTGCAACCGCCGTGCCAGACGGGCGGCGCCTTGAATCTGAAGGGCGTTGTGCCGCCAAGCCGTCACCTTCGGCCCATTTTTCGGCAGACCGGCGAAAATTGCGCAGGATTTGCCGGACGGGCGCCTATGCCCGCGGCCAAGACTGGTCAGAAAGTAGCCAGGCTTTCCCTTGTCGCTTAATTTATAGGCGCCACGCTGGATCGCCGGCATGATCGAAATTGCCCCGGGCCTCTTCATCGACGAGCGTGACCTCGAGGAGCGATTCGTGCGCGCCGGTGGACCAGGCGGGCAGAATGTCAACAAGCTGTCGAGCGCCGTTGAACTGCGTTTCGACCTGTGGAATTGCGTCACTCTGCCGCCCGAGGTGCGCTGGCGCGCCTCGCAGATCGCGGGTCGCAAGCTCAACAAGGAGGGCGTGGTCGTCATTCAGGCGCAGCGGTTCCGCACGCAGGACGCCAACCGCCGCGACGCCATGGCGCGGCTCGCGGACCTGATCCGGGAGGCCGCGATCCCACCGGCGCCGCCGCGCAGGAAGACCGCCGTGCCGCGCGCGCAGAAGCGGCAGCGGCTGGAGTCCAAGCGCAAGGATTCCGTGCGCAAGGCGGACCGCCAGCGCCCGCGCGGCGATGACTGAATCTTATCCATCGCGCGAAATGAGCCCCGAGTGTTGCCGCGCCTCTACAGGCGGCTGCGCGCCGCCATTGTAGGTTCGGACGATTCTCCCCGCGCGGGAAAGGCTCAGGTTCGCGACATGCCCGTGAAACCGTCTCGTCACTACGAAGACCCGGTCGCCGGGGCCGCGCATATCATCACGCGCCTGGCGATCGCGCTGCTGTTGATCGTCACGCCGATCGCGTCCGTCGGCACCCGCAGCGCAATCTATGTGCTGGCGCCTGTCGGCGTCGCGCTGACGCTGGTGGCGTGGCTGCTGGAGCCCGGCTCGCGCGGGCCCCGGCAATTGCGCGCGGCGATCTTTTCGACGACCGGCGTGATTGCGGTGTTTCTGTTCTGCTGGGCCGCGCTGTCGCTGATCTGGACGCCCTTCGGAACCGGCCCGTCGGAACGGTTCGTCAAATCGGCGAGCACTTTTGCGCTCGCCGCCATCGCCGCCGCCCTGCTGCCGGAGCGTACGCGCACCTCGAACCTCTATCTGCTGCCGATCGGCGTGGCCGCCGGGGCCATCGCCATCGTGGCGCTGGCGACATTCTCCAAGTCGCCGTCGGTGCATTCCGGCAATCCCGAGGTTTCGCTGGTGGCCCGCGCGGCCTTCGGCCTGGCGCTGCTGGTATGGCCCGCGCTCGGCGCACTGATCGTGCGCGAAAAGCCGAAATGGGCGATCGGGCTCGCCGCGCTTACGGTCATTGCAGAACTCTTCGCTGGCGTGCCGCTGGCGCTCGGGGCCACTGCGGCGGGGGCTCTGGTCTTCGCAGGCGCCATGGTCGACAAGCGGCGCGTGGCCCGCGCGCTGGCGATCGCGGGCGCCGCGCTGTTTCTCGTCGCGCCCGTCGTCGCGCTCCTGCTCTACGCCGCGATCCAGATGACGCCCACCAATCCGGTCCTGCCGGCGCTGGTCTGGGGCGCCTATCTCGTCCAGGACGGGCTTTACGCCCTCGTCGGCCATGGCTTCGACGCGGCGCGGCTGGGGGTCGCCATGGGCTATCTGCCGCCGGCCACGCCGCGCTCGCTGCTGTTCGAGACCTGGTTCGAACTCGGCTTCATCGGCGTCGCCGCGGCCGCGCTGCTCTGGGCGCAGATCGTCCGGCGCGGCGGCGACGCGGGACCGACGCTCGCGCCGTTCCTGCTTGCGGGGCTGACCTCCGCCTATCTCATGAGCGCCTTTGGGCTCGGGGTTGCGCCGGTGTGGTGGGTGACGCTGCTGGCGCTTGCGGGCTTTGCGTTCGCCCTGCTGCAGCACGGCCACGGCCGCGCGCAGCGCCCGAACGTGTCGAGCCTTCCCTCCGGCGGGTAAAGCGGGCTAGCGCCGTCTCGATTTCGCCGCCGGCCGCTCGTCTTCCGGCGGGGCGGGCGGCAGGATATGCGCCGCGATCGCGGCGCTGCGAGCTTCGGTGAAAACCAGCGCGCAATAGCCGTGCTCGGTCTCGCGCTGATAGCTGCGGCACAATTCCTCGCGCCGCGAGGAGAAGGCGGCCTGCTCGTGCGCGATGCGCGACACGAGCGCGCGGTCCTTGCCGGCGCTCCTGATCCATTCCTTGAACTGCTCGCGCACCGTCTGCTCGGCGTGGCGGCGCTGCCCCTCGATCTCCTTGGCGCGCTTCGCGCCGATCTCGTTCGCCGGCTGTCCCCACAGACCCGACGGATCGACCCGGCAATCGGCAGCCTTGAACTCGCAGGCGCCGCCTTCCCGCACCGCGTTGACGGCGCCGTCGAGAATGTCGACCGAGAAGGGACAGGCGGGCAGGCCGAGCGCGTATCGCGTCACGCCGGCCGGCTTGTCGGCGGGCGTCAGCGCGATCGGCTCCGCCGAAAGATCGACCTCGCAGCTGTCGCCAACGCGGGAAATGAGATCGCCGCGCAGCTTCAGTTTGACGATCTGCAGATCCTTGCCCGCGCGGCCGAATTCCAGCAGTCCCGCCGCGCCGTTCTGCATCAGCGAGCGGCCGGTCACGCCATCGTCGGAAGGAACCTTCGGGGCGGGCGGCGGCTTTCTGGGCCCCGGCTTGTTCGCCTTCTTTGCCGCTGGCGCAGGCGCGACTGTGCCCGCAGGAGCGGGATTGAACGCGCCGGGAAGCTGCAATTGCGCTTGCGCGGGCGCGGCGAGGACGGCGGCGCTCAACAGCATCGTAAAAAGTCGCAGCGCCATAACACCCTGAAATTTGTCAGCCATCAAAATCGGGACCGCTCTCGCGCGAGTGACTCAAGCCAGCATAAATCGAAGCAGGCCGCAAGAGATCGCGCGCGCAACCGGCGCTTGACCGGTTTCTCGCGCGGGCCCTAGATGCGCGTCAACAGCCAGCGAAATGAGGAGCGCGCCATGAACGTCCACACGACCAAGACCGGGTTCCAGTGGGACGACCCTTTCCTCATCAGCGATCAGCTCACCGAAGACGAGCGCATGATCCGCGACACTGCGCACGCTTATGCGCAGGAAAAATTGTTTCCGCGTGTCGTCGACGCCTACCTGAACGAACACACCGACCCCGCCATCTTCCGCGAGATGGGCGAACTCGGCCTGCTCGGCGTGACGATTCCAGAAGAATACGGCGGCGTCGGCGCGAGCTATGTCTCCTACGGTCTCGTCGCGCGCGAAGTGGAGGCGGTGGATTCCGGCTATCGCTCGATGATGTCAGTGCAATCCTCGCTGGTGATGTATCCGATCTTCACCTACGGCTCGGAAGAACAGCGCAAGAAGTATCTGCCGAAACTGGCGTCGGGCGAATTCATCGGCTGCTTCGGCCTGACCGAGCCGGACGCGGGCTCCGATCCCGCAGGCATGAAGACGCGCGCCGAAAAGGTGTCGGACGGCTATCGCCTGACCGGCTCGAAAATGTGGATCTCCAACGCGCCCATCGCCGATGTCTTTGTCGTCTGGGCGAAGTCGGAGGCGCATGGCGGCGAAATCCGTGGCTTCGTGCTGGAGAAGGGCATGAAGGGCCTGTCCGCGCCGAAAATCGGCGGCAAGCTGTCGCTGCGCGCCTCGATCACCGGCGAGATCGTGATGGATGGCGTCGTCGTGCCGGAAAGCGCGCTGCTGCCCAACGTGTCCGGCCTCAAGGGCCCGTTCGGCTGCCTCAATCGCGCGCGCTACGGCATTTCGTGGGGCGCGATGGGCGCGGCGGAGGATTGCTGGAAGCGCGCGCGGCAATACACGCTCGATCGCAAGCAGTTCAAGCGCCCGCTCGCCGCCACGCAGCTCGTGCAGAAGAAGCTCGCGGACATGCAGACGGAAATCACGCTCGGGCTTCAGGCCTCGCTACGCGTCGGCCGTCTCATGGACGAGCACCGCGAGGCGCCGGAAATGATCTCGATCGTGAAGCGCAACAATTGCGGCAAGGCGCTCGACATCGCCCGCCAGGCCCGCGACATGCACGGCGGCAACG
>JASGFP010000182.1:0-4835 GCA_047605445.1 Rhodoblastus sp. | reverse complement strand
CATTTGGCCGCCGCCGCAATGCGGAGCGCGCCGCAAGCCGCCTGCGCCATGGGGCGGCGCGGCGGCAGGCGCCTGTCGGGCGGGCCCGATGCTAAAGCTAGAATAGAAAGAAAATCGGCCGGCCGCCGCCAATGGCGCGGCTTCAACGGTTCGTGGGACGGGCGGCGGATCGCCAGCGCGCGGGTCCCGGCCGGCGCCGGGCGACGCTGGTGCGTCCGCGAAGGACTACCCGCCGGAACCTCTTTCGTTTCCGCGCGTTGGCGCTTCATTGAAACAGCAAGACAGGCTTCTGAGATGGCGCGCGCGCCTGGACCCATCCTCATCGTCGAAGACGACACGCTGCTTGCCCTCGATCTGACCGATATCCTGGAAAAGGCTGGATACGAGGTGCTCGCGCCGGCCTTCACCAATGATTCAGCCTGCCGGATATTGAGAGAATTGCGGCCCTCCTTCGCCATCCTCGATTACAATCTCGGCCTGGCGACGAGTGTGGAAACCGCGCGCGAACTCGCCGCGCTCGACGTCCCGTTCATTTATCTGACCGGCAATCCCGACGCGTTGATCGACGACGACACGGCTCCGGCGGCGGCGGTTCTCACCAAGCCTTTCCGCCCGGCCGAGGTGCTGCAGGCTGTCGAGCGGCCGATCAGCCTGCGGCGCGAATAACCGGACGCTAGCGGCCAACCGCCTTGCGCACCGCCATTTCCACGATGTTCGCGGCGCCCTCTCGGATCAGGCCGAGCGCGTCCGTGCCGCCTTCCGCAAAATGGCCTGACAGCACAAGCTGAGCGACGCCGTGGCTGTAGGCCCAAACTTGCAGCGCGAGGTCGCGGGCGCTGGCGTCAGGCGCGCCATACTGGCGCAAGATCGCCGCACACGCATGATGAATCATGGCGAGCGCCTTGTCGGCGGCTGCACCCGAAGTTGGCGTGTTCAGCGACTGCACATTGCCGAACATGGCGCTGTAGAGGCCCGGCTCCTGGCGGGCGAAGGCGAGATAGGCCTCGCCCATGCGGCGCATGGCGGTTGTCGGGTCGGGCTGGCCATTGTCCCAGGCCTGCTCCAGTTTCTGGCCGAACGTCTCGAAGCCGCGGCGGGCGAGTTCGCTCATCAGTTCGTTGCGGTCGGCGAAATGACGGTAGGGCGCGGCACCCGTCACGCCGACGCGCTTGGCGGCTTCGGTCAGGGTAAAGCCAGCCGGTCCGCGCTCCGCCACGAGGCCGCGCGCCGCTTCCAGCAGGGCGTCCTTCAGCCGGCCGTGATGATAGCCGCGCCGGGGCCCGCAGAAATTATTCCGGTCGGTCATGTTAAAAGCAATAACACTGCGCCGCCGATTTTGCGAGCGCAGCAGGCGCTGCGCCGGAAAAATGGGCGCCCTGGCGCAATCTTCTTCGCATATGCGAACAAGTCATGCTTCACTGCAGCATAAGTGAAGCCTATTGTTAACAAATTGATGACAGACCATGGTTTGTGCCGGGCGACGTCCGGCGCCATGGAAGCACTGGAGGCCGGTGATGGTTCTGACCCGCACGACCCTCGATCTTCTCGCCGTCTGCGCCGCCTGCGCGATGGTGGTCAGCGCGATCGCCGCAGCCTGGTGACATTGCGCCGCCACGGCGGCCCGTAATGGAAATTCCTGTCGGAAATTCTTGGCGCGGCGGCCTGTGGCCGCTTGCGCTTCGCCGATCCGCCTCCCCATATTGTCGGTGTCGCGCCTGAACAGCAGAGGCTGCAGGCGCGGGGAGGGTGACATGAATTTCCGTAAACTGGCATTGTTCGCCGCGCTGGCGGCCGCCTTGTCCGTCGGCGCCATCGACGCCTGGGCGCGTCCCGGCGGCGGCTCGTCTTTCGGCAGCCGCGGCGCCAAGACCTATTCCGCGCCGCCGTCCACACGCACCGCGCCTTCGGCCGCGCCGATCGAGCGCTCCGTCACGCCGCGCAGCGCGCCTTCGGCGCCCGCGGTCAACAGCCTGTCGGGCGGGTTCGGCCGCGGTTTGATGGGCGGTCTGCTCGGCGGCCTTCTCGGCGCCGGCCTGATCGGCATGCTGTTCGGCAATGGCCTGTTCGGCGGCTTGGGCGGCATCGGGTCGTTTCTGGGCCTGCTGCTGCAGATCGGCCTTGTCGTGCTCGTCGTCCGCTTCGCCATGAACTGGTTCCGCAACCGGCAGGCGGCGCCCGCGGGCGCCGCGCCCGGGCCGCAGGGCGCAGCCTATCGCGGCCCGCAGAATGGGGGCCTCCCGGGCGGATTCGGCGGCGGTCTTGCAGGCGGCGGTCTTGCAGGCGGCGCGCCGGCTAGCGGCGCTGCGCCCCGCCCGTTGCAGATCGACAAGGGCGACTACGACGCGTTCGAGCGGCGCCTGGCGGAAGTGCAGCAGGCGTTTTCGGCGGAAGACGTCGGCGCGCTGCGCCGCCTCTGCACGCCGGAGGTCGCCGCGCATCTCGAGCAGGAAATCGCCGACAATGCCGCGCGCGGGCTCGTCAACAAGGTGAGCGACGTGCAGCTGCTGCAGGGCGATCTCGCCGAGAGCTGGCGCGAGCCTGACGCCGATTACGCCACCGTCGCCATGCGCTTCGCGCTCAAGGACGTGATGGTCGAGAAGGCGACGGGCCGTGCGGCGCCAGGCGCATCGACGATTCCGGCGGAAGTGACCGAACTCTGGACTTTCCGGCGCGCGCCCGGCGCGGATTCGTCCGCCTGGACGCTTTCGGCGATGCAGCAGGCGGCGTAAGTTCATTCGGACGCGGCGCATGATCGCGTCCGGACGGCCACGCCCGGACGCGCAAGAGACGCGATGGATCAGACACACGAGCATGGCGCGGCGGAGCGCGACGCGACGGATGCGCCGCGTTTGACCGCTGTTTCGGCGCGCGTCCGCGAGTCGGTCAGCCTGCGCGCGGCGCTGCGCCGGGCGCGGCTCGAGAACGCCGAGCGCGGCGACGCGCTCGATGAATTGCGCGGCGCCGAAGTCGCCCGCCTCGACCTGCTGCGCGAGCAACTCGAACCCGTCTTCGCGCAATTGCCGGAAGATTGCGATCTCTTCGACCTCGGCCTGATCCAGGGCGAAAAGCCTCGCCTGTTCGTCGACATGATCGCCTTCGTCGAACTGACGCGCGACCATCGCGGTTTCCGCTTCCTGCAGGATACGCGCAACGGCCGCATATTGATCGCCGAGAGCGAGCAGTCCGACGCGATCGCGCATGCGGTCGCCGACTATCTCGCGCGGCGTCTCGTGGAGCGGGAGAAGGCGCTGACTGCTGCGACCAATCCCGAGACGCAGCCCTTGCGGTCGGTCGGCCTCGCCAGCGCGCCGCCAATGCGACATGCGCCGGCGCGCCCGCCGCGCGCGCGGCCGCGCTTCCTGCGCGCGCTCGCGCGGACATTCGCCTTCATCATCGAAGTGATCGGCTCGGCGGTCTTCTTCGGCCTCCTCGCCGCAGCCGGCTGGTGGGTGTGGAAGACCTATCTTCAGTAGAGCGGCGTCAGAGCGCGATAGCGCCGAGATCGCCGATGGTGGCGCGGTCGTCCATCAGGCCGCGCGCCTTCGCGGTGATCGCAAATCTTTCGCCGTCGCGCGCAATGCGAAACAGGTTGTAGCCTGCGCGATGCGTGCGCGAGCCGCCAGCCGCGGACGCCGAAGCGACGCCGACGACCGGCGCCGGCTTCCGGTCGGAGCCGCGCAGATGCATGACGGACAGGCGATGGTTGTGGCCGTGGATGACCAGTTCCGCGCCGTGACGGGCGATCAGCGTCTCGAACGCGCTCGCGTCCATCAGGCCGCGCCCGATCGAGGCGCCCGTCTTGTGCGGGGGATGGTGCAGCATGACGACGCGCGCCAGTCCGCGCGCTTTCGTCTCGTCCAGCACGCGCCCAAGCGCTTCGCGCTGGCGCGATCCCAGCCGGCCCGAGGCCATGAAGGGCGCCGTCGGCACGCCCGAGGACAGCCCGATCAGCGCCACATCGCCGCGCACGCGCAGGTAGGGATAGGCGGCCTGCCCGTCGTCGCCCGTCGCCCAGGGCGCGAAGGCGCGTGCGAGATGATCGAGCGACGAGCGCACGTAGGCGTCGTGATTGCCGGGCGTGAAACTTGCGAAATCAGGCGCGCCGATCTTTTCCATTACGTTGCGGGCAAGCTCGAATTCGGCGGGCAAGCCAATGTTGGCCAGATCGCCCGTCACCGCGATGTGATCGGGCTTTTGCGCATGAATGTCCGCGATCAGCGAATCCAGCACGTCCATGTTGTGAACATGCGCACGCGATCGCTCCCAGTTGAACCAGCCGGTCAGGCGCTTGCCCGCGAGATCGCGCGCGCGGGGGCGCGGCAGCGGGCCGAGGTGCAGGTCCGAGAGATGGGCGAGCAGGAAAGACACGAGCGATAATTAGCCCGGCGCGCGCGGCGGGGCGAGCGCGGATTCGCGCGGGAGGCCAAACGGCGGTCGCGCTCTGGCAGGCCCGGCTGCATATCCCGGGACTGGCAAAGGCGGCGCGGAAGACTCCGCGCCGCCTCAAACCCGCTGACGTCAACGGCCGCAGGCGACGATCACGAAGAACGGATTGTCGACATTCGCATTCGAGCTGTTTCTGATCTGAATGAATACGCCGTTAGGATTGCCGGACCGGCGCGTGATGGCGGCCATGAAGGGCACGGCCGAACCGACCCCGCCCTCGCCGGGAGAGATTGTGTAGACGCAATTGGTGATGTCGCGCACGAAGCCGACCGTATAGGTGCCTGTGGAAAAACGCTGGGTGGTGGCCGGGGTTACGCCTTCGCCGCGCAGGACTGTGCCGTCGCTGTTGATCGAGGCGGTGAGGACGGCGGCGCCGAGATTGCCGTCGG
>JASGFP010000181.1:0-4871 GCA_047605445.1 Rhodoblastus sp. | reverse complement strand
CTCGCGGCGGCGGGCGCTGCAGCCTCGCTGCGCGCGTCCGCGCTCGCGCCCTGCGGCGGCGTCTCGATCACACGGACTTTTGCGCCGTCGCGCAGCCGCGCGAAGCCCGACGTCGCGACCTTCGCCGGCGGCGCGAGACCGGATTGAATGACCGCGAAGCGCTCGTTCTGCTGGCCGACGACGACGCTGGTCTGCGCCACGGTTCCATCGTCCTTCACCGCATAGACGAAGGCGCCGCTCGGCCCGCGCTGCACCGAGGCGGTCGGCGCCACGATCACGTCCTTCAGGATTTCCGTAGTCAGCTTGATGTTGACGAATTGTCCCGGCCACAGCGCCAGATCGGCGTTGGGAAACACGGCCTTTATCTTCACCGTGCCGGTGGAGGAATCGACCTGATTGTCGACCACGGTCACCTGGCCCTGCGCCACCTTGGCGGTCATGCCGGAATCGTAGGCTTCCGCATCGAGCGGCCCGCGCGCCAGCGCGGCGGTGACGGCGCGCAGATTTTGCTGCGCGAGCGTGAACACCACCGCGATCGGCTTGATCTGCGTGATGATGACGATGCCGCTCGTGCCGTTCGCCTGCACGAGATTGCCGGGATCGACCTGCCTTATGCCCGTGCGCCCGTCGAGCGGCGAGCGGATCGTCGTGTAGCCGAGGATCGCCTTGGCGTTGTCGATGGTAGCCTGATCCTGCTTCACCTGCGCATCGAGCTGCGCGACCAGCGCGCGCTGCGTGTCGGCCTGCTGCTTGGGTCCGAAATTGCCCTGCGCCAGCCGCGTGTAGCGGTCGAGATCGATCTTGGCGTTGGCGAGTTGCGCCTCGTCCTGCGCCTTCTTCGCCACCGCCTGGTCGTAGCTTGCCTGGTAGGTCGTCGGGTCGATGCGCGCGAGCACGTCGCCGGCCTTCACGTCCTGGCCTTCCCTGAAATTCACCTCGATCAGCTTGCCGTCGACCTGCGAGCGCACGGTCACCGTGTTGAGCGCCTGCGCGGTGCCGATCGCGTCGAGCGTGACGGGCACGTCGGCCTTGCGCAGGTCGAAGGCGGTGACGACCACCGGCCCGTCGAAGCCGCCGCGTCCGCCGCCACGCGCCGCGGCCTCCTGCTGCGTGGAAGCGTCGCCCCACGGCGTCTTCACATAGCCCATGCGCCACCCGGCGTAGCCGAGCACGGCGACGAGCGCGACGAGGAGCCAGAGTCTTTTCACGGAATGATGCCCTTGGGATCGCTGAACACGGCCTTCTCGTCGAGACGCGCCATCTCGCGCCTGACGTCGGACCAGCCGCCGCCGAGCGCCTGATAGAGCGCCACCAGCGCCTGGAATCGCGCAATGCGCGTCTGCACGACGAGATCGAGATTCTGGAACAGCGTGGTCTGGATCGTCGACAGCGTCACGATGTCGATCGTGCCCTCCTGCAGCCGCTTGATCGCCGCGTCGTAGGCGCGGCGCGAGGCGCTGGCGGCCGCCTGTTGCAGGCGCTCGCGCTCGGAATTCTTCTGCACGGCGATCAGCGCATTCTCGACATCGGACAAGGCGGTGAGAATCTGCTTGTGATAGGCGTGCAGCGCTTCGGCGTATTTGCCGTGCTGCAGATCGAGCTGGCCCTGCAGGTTGCGCCCGTCGGTGATCGGCTGCAGCAGCTGCGCGGCATAGCTCCACGCCACCGCCTCGGGCCGCACCAGGAATTTCAGCAATTGCGCCTGCACACCATAAGAACCTGTCAGCGTGATCGACGGGAAGAAGGCCGCGCGCGCCGAGGCGACGGAGAGATCGGTGGAGGCGACATTGGCTTCGGCTTCCGCGATGTCGGGCCGGCGCAGCAGCAATTGCGCCGGCAGGCCCGGCTGCACGCGCGGCGCGCGCAGCGCGTTGAGGCTGCCGCCCTTGATGTCGATGAATTCCGGCGCCTGCCCGACGAGAACCGCGATCAGGTTTTTCGTCTGCGCCACCGTCTGTTCCAGCGTCGGAATGCCGGCGCGCTGCGTGGCGAGCACGCTCTCCTGCTGCGCGAGATCGAGCTCGGAAGCCGTGCCCACCGCCACGCGCGCCTTGATCGCGGCCAGCACTTCGGAGGCGATGCGCACATTGTCGCGCGCGATGCGCAGGCGGTCCTGTGCGCCCAGCACGGCGAAATAGGAATTGACGAGCGAGGCGAGCGTGGAAATCTGCACCACCGCACGGTCGTAGCGGCTGGCTTCGGCCAGCAGCCGCGCCGCGCCCGAAGCGTCGCGGTTCTTTCCCCAGAAATCGAGTTCGTAGCTGGCGTTGAGCCCGAGCGCATTGATCGAGCGGTAGGAGCCGTTGAAATGGCGCGTGCCGTCGTCGTTGGTCGGCGGCAGCAGGCTCGACGCAGTTCCGGGGGTGCGCGACCGCTGTGTCGAATTGCTCATGCTCACGAGCGGGAACAGCGCCGCCGACGAAATCTTCGCTTGCGCATCCGCCTGATCGATTCGCGCGATGGCGGCGGCGATGTCGAGATTGTCGGCGAGCGCACGGTCGACCAGCGCCGACAATTCGCGCGAGCCGAACGTATCGGCCCAGCGGTCGGGAACGACATCGGCGGGCTTCTCCGCGGCGGCGCGATATTTCGGCGGATCGGGAATGGCGAAGGCGGGCTTGTTCCAGTCGAGATCGCAACCGGATGCGGCGAGTCCAGCGGGCAGGACGGCCGCCAGGCGAATCGCGCGGGCCTTATGGGACAAACCACGGAGCGACAAAGATTTATATCCACCAGGCCAAACGGCCCGCGCACTAGACGGCGCGCGGCGCACGGCAGACTTATCCGAATCCGTGCGGGGTGAACAGTTAAGTGCCGTTAACGGTCGAAAAGTGGCGGACGCGAGCGCTGCGCGCCTACGGCAGCCGGTGGAACGCCTGCTCGGCGTAGATCAGCGGCCGCGCGTCGTGCGAGGCGGCCTCGAGAACCTCGCCGATCACGATCGTATGCGAGCCGTAATCGTGAACATGGGCGAGCTTGCAGTCGAAATGCGCGACCGCGCCGGTCACAACCGGCCCGCCCGGCCCCGTCTCCCAGCGCCCGAGCGCGAAGCGCCGCTCGTGCGGCGTGGCCGGCGAGGCGAAGGCGGCGGCGAGTTCGCTCTGGTCCTGCGCCAGAACGTTGGCGGCGAAGACGCCATTCGCCTGAATGCGCTTCAGCGTCGTCGAATCGCGACGGATGCACACCAGCACCGACGGCGGCGTCAGCGACAGCGAGCAGAAACTGGATACGGTGATGCCGCCGCGCCCTGCCGCCCCTTCCGTCGTCACGACGGCGACGCCGGCCGCCGTCCGCCGCATGGCGTCGCGGAAGCGGTCGACGAGGGTCGGCCCGGAAATCGTGCGTTTGGCGGCGAGCATCGCGTCCATTCGTGCCGCCGGCCCTCCGGCGTCCCCTGATTGTGGCCTATATATGTTTCGCAGCCGTGAAGACGAGGCGGGGGCTTGCCTGGGATGTCATCCCCCCTTCCGTCCGCCCCCTCCCGCCGGGCATGATGGCGCAAAAGGGAGGAAACCATGTCGACCGATCTCGCCCGCCTGTCAGCCGATCTCGAGCGCCTGTTGAAGCTGCGGTCCATCCCCTTCTGCATGAAGCTCTACGAAAACAGAGCCGACATGGAGGCGATCCCGCGCATCCGCCGCCCGAAGGCCGTGCATACGCTTGATCAGGTGGTGGCGCAGGGCGCGCGGCTCGGCTGGACGGTGGGAATCACCGCCGACGATCTCGTCGGCGCCCAGTGCCGCGCCGTCGTGGGCCTCGGCCACGCCAAGACCGACGAGTGGAAGTCGGGCAAGCACATGACCGGCGTCTGGTTCTCGACCATCGAGGACGCCACGCAGCATCAGGCCGCCATGAACTGCGTGCCGGACGGCCGGTTCGAGGCCCTCGTCGTCTCCCCGCTGGCGGCGGGCCGCGTGGAAAACCCCGACATCGCTCTGTTCTACGCGACGCCCGGAGCGATGATCTATTTCATCAACGGCCTGCAATGGGCGGGGTACAAGCGTTTCGACTGGTCCGTCGTCGGCGAGAGCGCCTGCGCGGACTCATGGGGCCGCGCTCTGACGAAACGCGAGCCCTCGCTCTCCATCCCCTGCTTCGCCGAACGCCGCTACGGCGGCGTGCTGGACGATGAAATGCTGATGGCCCTGCCGCCGGACATGCTGGCGAAGGCTATTCGTGGCATGGAGGCGCTGGCCAAGAACGGCTTCCGCTACCCCTTCCCGCAATACGGCGTGCAGCAGGATGTGCGGGATGGGATGTCGGTCAGCTATCCCGACCGGAAGAAAGCGTAGCCGGGACCGCCGGCCTCCAGACGGCCTGCATCGCGACGCGCGCCCATGCCGGCTTCCAGCCGGCGATCCCGGCGCCCGTCGGCGCGAAAACCACACCTGCCGCAAATCGCCGGGCGACTGCCCTCAAAACGGCCCATTCGGGCTATCATTTCCGCTCGGACACCGGGACCGAAACCATGACCTACGCCCTTCAGCCCGCCGCCAAGCCCGCGCTTCTGCGCCGCGGCGCGATTGCGGCTACGCTGGCGGTTGTGCTGGGGTTGGGCGCGCCTGCCCTCTGGATGGCGGCCAATTCCGCCGGCGGATCGGGCGAGCAGAAGCTGTCCGCCCGTCTCGACGCCGGCCCCACGATCAAGCGCGAGCTGGTCTTCGCGCCGCACGAGCGCGCCGCCGACGACAGCATCCGCAATTTCCGGCCCGGCAAGGCATGGACGGTCGAAGCGCCCTCCTTCGAGCCCGCCGTCGCCGCCCTTATCGACGAAAAGCCCGTAGCCCAGGCCCGGCAGAAGCTCGCCGCAGCGCCCCGCCCGCCGGTGCGGCCGGCCGCCCGCGCCAGTTTCCCGCATACGACGCCCGCGC
>JASGFP010000180.1:0-4903 GCA_047605445.1 Rhodoblastus sp. | reverse complement strand
CCGGGCAGCGGATGCTGGATCGAATTGATCGCGATCGGCACGATGCTGACCGGCCATTTGGCGTCGGGGAACATCAGCAGCAGTGGATTGGTGATCGCATGGTCGATCGCCATCTCCTGGCACATGACGGGATCGAACCCGTCTTCGACGATGCCGTTGATGATCTCCCACGAGAGCTTCGGCTCGCCGCGCACGGACGGGATGGTGGGAATGCCCCAGCCCTCGTCCTCGCTGACATATTCGGCGCAGGCGCCGACAGCGAAGGTCGGCATCCTGTCGAGGAAGAAATTGAGGCCGTGGTCGTTGTAGAAGAACACGACCACGTCGGGTTTTTCGCGCGCGAGCCATTCGCGCACCGGCGGCCACGAGTCGAAGAACGGCTTCCAGTAGGGCTCGTTCTGCAGGCCGCGCGCTATCGCGTTGCCGATGGCGGGAATGTGCGATGTCGAAAGGGTTCCGATGATCTTCGCCATCACTGCCTCGCCTGATCGAGAAGTTTCTGCTTGAACGCTTCGACGGTCATGCCCGTCTGCTGCGCGCCGATGTCCTGCACGTTGAGGCCGAGAATGCCGGCGAGCTTGGCGAGGTAATAGGCGTTGCCGCCGGCCTCGATCATCTTGAGCACCTGACCGGAGGCCAGCGCCTCGCGCTGCTCTTTGGTCAGCTTGTACTTGTCCATATAGGCGGCCTGGTCGGCCAGGAACGCCTTGCGGTTTTCCGGATCGTTGAACGAGAAGCACATCTTGTTCAGCTGGTAGCCCTTCATGGCGCTACCGCCGTCGAACACCGGCGTGCCCTCGATTTTGCGTGTGTGCGCCACGGCGCCCTCCCTTGCTCCCTGCGATGCGGATCAAACCGGCAAACGCTTGGCCTCGCTTTGACGTAGCGCAAGCTGCGCCGTGCAGGCCAGCGGACCATGCGCCTGATATTTAACAAGATAAATGCATGTGTTATCATCATATCCATGAGCAATCTTGATCATTACGATCTGGACGGCCACGCGCTACGGCTCCTTCTTGCCGTGCTCGACACAGGCTCCGTGACAGCGGCGGCGGACGAGCTCGGCGTCACGCAGTCAGCCGTTTCGCACGGTTTGCAGAAGCTGCGCGCCATTCTGCGCGATCCGCTGTTCGTCAAATCCGGGCGCGGCGTCGTCGCCACGGCGCACGCGCAATCTCTCGCCATCCGCGCGCGAAGCCTGCTCGCCGACATGCAGGATTTTTCGCGCGGCGCATATTTCGATCCGGCCACGGCGGAACTGTCGCTCGTCATCGCCGCCAACGACCTGCAGCGCGACCTGCTGCTGCCGGGCTTCTCGCTGGCGCTCGAGCATGCCGTGAAGAAGCTCGCGCTGCGCATCATTCCGGCCGACGCGCCGATGCCGGATATTTTGCGCGAGGGAACCTGCGACCTGCTCATCACGCCCTTCCCGCCCGAGGGCGCGGACATTCTCCAGCGCAGCCTGTTTCGCGACGACTATGTCTGCTTCTACGATTCCGCCCGCCGCGCGCCGCCGCGCACGCGCGAGGATTATCTGGCCGCCCGCCATGTAACCGTCGTCTACCCCGACCGTACGAAACTCGTCTTCGACACGGCGATGGAGAAGGCGGGTTTTTCGCGCGATTTCGCCGTCGCAGTCGCGAGCTTTTCCGGCGTCGCGGCTTTCCTGCGCGGCACGGACAGGCTCGCCACCCTGCCGCGGCTGCTGGGACCGGGCCTGATGCGCGATTTCGCCGCCGCGCCCGTGCCCGGCCGCCCCAAAGGCGCGGATCTCGCCATGTCGCTCGTCTGGCGCCGGCGCGACGCGCTCGACCCCGCCATGACCTTCGTGCGGAACCTGATGTTCCGCCACGCGCGAGAGGCGGTGCGGGCTGCGCGCGACGCCACCGCGTGACATTTTCACGCGGGCGGCCCGCGTGACATGCAGCGGCCACATTGCTATCGGACCAAACGCTGCGGCGCGGGGAGCGCCAAACGCCGCGGCGCGGGGAGCGCAATGACGATACAGGACAGCAACGAAACGCAGGGCCGGCGCTCCCGCATCTGGATCGCCATCGTCCCGCTCGCCATTTTCGCGGCCATCGCCCTTCTGTTCTGGCGCGGACTCGGCGCCGGCGATCCCTCGAAACTGCCCTCCGCGCTCATCGGCAAGCCCGCCCCCGACACGGCCCTGCCCGCGCTCGCAGACCTCGCCGGCCCCGCCGGCCCCACGCCCGGCCTCGATCCCGCCGCTTTCAAGGGCGCCGTGACATTGGTCAACGTCTGGGCCTCCTGGTGCATCCCCTGCCACGAGGAGGCGCCGCTGTTCATGAAGCTGGCGCAGGACAGGCGCATCCGCGTGGTGGGCGTCAACTACAAGGACCAGCCGGACAAGGCGCTCTCTTTCCTCAAGCGCTACGGCAACCCCTTCGCGGCGGTCGGCGTCGACGCCAGCGGCCGCGCCGGCATCGAATGGGGGGTCTACGGCGTGCCCGAGACCTTCATTGTCGGCCGCGACGGGATGATCGCCTACAAGCTCGTGGGACCGCTGACGCCGGACAATATCGACACGGTGCTGCGGCCGCAGATCGACAAGGCGCTCGCGAAGGGCTGAGGCCGGGTTTGACGGACGTCAAGGCCGCCGGCGCCCCGCCCGGCTTCAAGACACGCGCGCAGTCCGGCATGCCGCATTTGCCGCCGGGCCTGCCGACTGGCTAAGAGATGCGATGATTTTCTGGGCGATCCTTCTGGGCATGACGCTCGCGACGCTGGCTTTCGTCGCCCTGCCCTTTCTGGCGCGGGCGCGAGACGAGCGGCGCGGCGACGATGTCGCCGTCTACAAGGATCAGCTCGCCGAGATCGAGCGCGACCTCGCAAGCCGCCGCATCGCGCCGCAGGAGGCGGAGGCCGCGCGGATCGAGGTCTCGCGGCGCCTGCTGAAGGCCGCCGAACGGCAGAGGGGCGACGAGGCGCAGTCGCCGGGGCTCGTGCGCGGCCGCCGCTGGTCGGCGATCGCGCTGACGATTGTGGTCGTGCCCGCGATTGCGGCGGCCTTCTACTATCGGCTCGGCGCGCCGTGGGAAGCGCTGCCCAAGCCGGCCGTCGAGGCCAAGGGCCCCGGCGGCATGTCGCTGGCCGATATGATCGCCAAGGTCGAGGCGCATGTCCGCGACAATCCGGAAGACGGCCGCAGCTACGAAGTTCTGGCGCCCGTCTACATGCGGATCGGAAGGTTCGACGACGCCATCGCCGCCTGGCGCAAGACCATCGCGATCATGGGCGACACCGCGCTGCGCGAGGCCGGCCTCGGCGAGGCGCTGGTCGGTCAGGCGCAGGGCGAGGTGACGGCGGAAGCGCGAACCGTGTTCGACAAGGCGGTGGCGATGGATGCGGGTTCGGTGCCCGCCCGCTATTATCTCGCGCTCGCCGAGTTGCAGGACGGCAGGCGCGAGGAGGCCCGACGCAGGTGGAGCGACATGCTGGCCAGCGCCCCTCCCGACGCGCCATGGACCGCGCCAGTGCGCCGCGCGCTCGCCGAAATGGACGCGCAGGACAAGCCGGGCGAGCGCGCGCAAGCGCCGCAAGCCCGAACTGCGCCGCAGGCGGGAACTGCGCCGCAGGCCGGAACTGCGCCCGGCCCGAGCGCCAGCGACGTCGAAGCCGCCGCGAAAATGGACAGGGGCGAGCGCAAGGATTTCATCCGTTCGATGGTGGCGCGGCTCGCCGACAAATTGAAAGACAACGGCGACGATCCCGAGGGCTGGGCGCGCCTCGCGCGCGCCTATGGCGTGCTGGGCGAGATGGCCAAGGCGGAAGCAGCCACCGCGGACGCGCGCAAGGCGCTCGCCGGCGACGCGGCGAAACTGGCGCGCTTCGAGGCGGCGCTGAAGGCGGGGCCGCAGTGATGAGGCTGTTGCGAACCCATCGGCGTTGCGACGCTTCGCGTTTGGAAGAACACGGAGCGCGACAGGTCGGCGCGAGCGCCTCTCCCTCCCCCTTGAGGGGAGGGAGAGGCGGGGGCAGCCGCGCTGAAAATCGAGCGAGATCGCACCCTGTAGACCTCCTCCCCCTGCCCCTCCCCGCAAGGGCGACGAAAGTCGAGCGGCGCGCGCTGTTCGGCCTCCCACAAGGACCAGTATCGGCATGATCCCCGAAATCGGCCATTTCGCCCTCATCCTCGCGCTCGCCGTCTCGCTCGTGCAATCGGTGGTGCCGCTCATCGGCGCGCGCACGCATGATTCCGTGCTGATGGATGTCGGAACCAAGGGCGCCTATGCGCAATTCCTCCTGATGTGCGTGTCCTTCGGCGCGCTGGCCGCCGCCTATGGCGCGTCCGATTTCTCGGTCTCCGCGGTCTTCGAGAATTCGCACTCGCTGATGCCGGCGATCTACAAGTTCACGAGTCTTTGGGGCAATCACGAAGGCTCGATGCTCTTGTGGGTGATGATCCTCGCGCTGTTTGGCGCGCTGGTCGCGGCCTTCGGCGCCAATATTCCGTCGACCCTCAAGGCGACCGTGCTGTCGGTGCAATCGTGGATCGCGGCGCTGTTCTATCTGTTCATCCTGCTCACCTCGAACCCCTTCATGCGGCTCGATCCCGCGCCGGCGCAGGGGCGCGATCTCAACCCGATCCTGCAGGATCCCGGCCTCGCCATCCATCCGCCGCTGCTTTACATCGGCTATGTCGGCTTCTCGATCTCCTTCTCCTTCGCGGTCGCCGCGCTGATCGAGGGCCGCATCGACGCCGCCTGGGCGCGCTGGGTGCGGCCGTGGACGCTGCTCGCGTGGATCTTCCTCACCCTCGGCATCGCGATGGGCTCCTACTGGGCCTATTACACGCTGGGCTGGGGCGGCTGGTGGTTCTGGGATCCGGTCGAGAACGCCTCCTTCATGCCCTGGCTCGCCGGCACGGCGCTGCTGCATT
>JASGFP010000179.1:0-4923 GCA_047605445.1 Rhodoblastus sp. | reverse complement strand
TGTCGGTTGTATTTCAGGTCACACCACGTTCTCGGGTTCGAGCGCGCAGGCGATCATCGGATCGGTCTCGATCTGCAGCGTGGCGTGATGCACGCTGTAGTGTTCGCGCAGCTCGCTGGCGGTCTCGTGCAGAAAAGCGTCGCCGGGATGGCCTGCGGGCATGACGAGATGGGCGGTCAGCGCCGTTTCCGTCGTGCTCATCGACCAGATGTGCAGATCGTGCAGGCCAGACACGCCCGGCCGCGCGGCGAGAAAGGCGCGCACGGCGGCCGGATCGATCTGCGCGGGGACGGCGCCGAGCGACATGCGCGTTCCCTCCGCCAGCAGGCCCCAGGCGCTCCAGACGATGAACACGTTGATGGCGAGGCTTACGGCGGGATCGAGCCAGTTCCAGCTCGTCAGCCGGATGACGAGGGCTGCGATCACCACGCCGAGCGACACGGCGGCGTCGGCGGACATATGCAGGAAAGCGCCGCGCAGGTTGATGTCGCCCTTGCGGCCGGAGGCGAACAGCAGCGCCGTGCCGCCGTTAACGAGAATGCCAACCGCCGCTACCCACATCACGGTGCCGGTGGCCACCGGCTGCGGATCGCTCAGGCGCCAGATCGCTTCCCAGGTGACGGCGCCGGTCGTCAGTAGCAGCAGCAGCGCATTGGCCAGCGCCGCGAGGATGGAGGACGAGCGCAAGCCGTATGTGAAGCGGGCGGTCGGCGGCCTGCGGCTCAGTTCGTAGCCGGTCCAGGCGACGGCCAGACCGAGCACGTCGCCGAGATTGTGGCCGGCGTCCGCGAGCAGCGCGACGGAATTGGCGAGAATGCCGTAGACCGCCTCGATGACGACGAAGCCGATGTTGAGCGCCATGCCGAGCAGAAACACGCGGCCGAATTCCGTCGGCGCGTGGACGTGGCCGGCATGGCCGTGCGCGTGGCCCGATTGATCGCGCCCGGAATGATCGTGCCCGTGGTCGTGCGAATGCGCGTGGTCATGATCGTGCGGCATGGGGCGATGCTTATCTCGTCCATCCCTCAAGTCCACTGGCAAGTTGGGGTTTGTGTCCGGCGCCCGCTTGAAGCGCCGCCCGCCCGCGTCTATCTTTCCTGATCGCCATGGGGTGCTGCCGGAACCGGCGGCTGAGATGAGACCCACAGAACCTGATCCGGATAATGCCGGCGCAGGGAAGGCCGGCCGGGCAAATGTCCCCCGCTCTCTCCCTGTCATTTGGAGGAACAGCCGATGAACGTGCACGCCAAGCGGCCGCTCGCGCCGGAAACCGTGACCACCGGCCCGATCCAGGGCTCGCGCAAGGTCTACGCCACGCCCGCCGGTCATCCGGCCATTCGCGTGCCGCTGCGCGAAATCGCGCTGTCGAAGGAGAGCGGCGAACCGCCGCTGCGGGTCTACGACGCCTCGGGCCCCTATACGGACGCCTCTTTCACGCCAGACCTGTCGGCCGGCCTGCCGCCCGCCCGCACCTGGCTCGCGACCCGCGCCAATATCGAGACTTACGAAGGCCGGGCGATCAAACCCGAAGACAACGGCAATGTCTCCTCCGACAAGCTCGTGCCGCCATGTCCCGCCAATCGCATGCCGCGCCGGGGCACGGGCTCCGGCCCCGTCACGCAGCTCGAATATGCGCGCGCCGGAATCATCACTGAAGAGATGATCTATGTCGCGCACCGCGAGAATCTCGGCCGCGAGAAGGCGCTCGAAAGCGCGGCGGCGACCGTGGCGGACGGCGAGAGCTTCGGCGCGTCGATTCCGGAATTCGTGACGCCGGAATTCGTGCGCTCGGAAATCGCGCGCGGGCGCGCGATCATTCCCTCCAACATAAATCATCCCGAACTCGAGCCGCAGATCATCGGCCGCAATTTTCTGGTGAAGATCAACGCCAATATCGGCAATTCCGCCGTCACATCCTCGGTGGCGGAAGAGGTCGAGAAAATGGTGTGGTCGATCCGCTGGGGCGCGGACACGGTGATGGACCTGTCCACCGGCCGCAACATCCACAACATCCGCGACTGGATTTTGCGCAACAGTCCCGTGCCGATCGGCACGGTGCCGATCTACCAGGCGCTCGAAAAGGTGAACGGCGACGCGACCAAGCTCGACTGGGAAGTGTTCCGCGACACGCTGATCGAGCAAGCCGAGCAGGGCGTCGATTATTTCACCATCCACGCCGGCGTGCGGCTCGCCTATGTGCCGCTGACCGCCAATCGCGTCACCGGCATCGTGTCGCGCGGCGGGTCGATCATGGCGCGCTGGTGCCTGTCGCACCACAAGGAGAGCTTCCTCTACGAGCGCTTTGGCGACATCTGCGACATCATGCGCAAATACGACGTGTCCTTTTCGCTCGGCGACGGCCTGCGGCCGGGCTCGGGCGCGGACGCCAACGACCGCGCGCAATTCGCCGAACTGGAGACGTTGGGCGAACTCACCAAGGTCGCGTGGGACAAGGGCTGCCAGGTGATGATCGAAGGGCCGGGCCACGTCGCCATGCACAAGATCAAGGTCAACATGGACAAGCAGCTGCGCGAATGCGGCGAGGCGCCGTTCTACACGCTCGGGCCGCTGACGACCGACATCGCGCCGGGCTACGACCACATCACGTCGGGCATCGGCGCGGCCATGATCGGCTGGTTCGGCACGGCCATGCTCTGCTACGTCACGCCGAAGGAGCATCTGGGCCTGCCCAACCGCGACGACGTGAAGACGGGCGTCATCACCTATCGCATCGCAGCCCACGCCGCCGACCTCGCCAAGGGCCATCCCGCCGCGCATCTGCGCGACGATGCGATTTCGCGGGCGCGGTTCGATTTCCGGTGGGAGGACCAGTTCAATCTCGGCCTCGATCCCGATACGGCGCGCGCCTTCCACGACGAGACGCTGCCGAAGGACGTCCACAAGGTCGCGCATTTCTGCTCGATGTGCGGGCCGAAATTCTGCTCGATGAAGATCACGCAGGACCTGCGCGCCGAAGTGCAGGCGATGGGCGAGAAAGAGAAGCGCGCGCTGGGCCTGACCGCCGAGCAGATCGAGGCCGCCGAGGGCATGGCGCAAAAGAGCGCGGAATTCATGGAGAAGGGCGGGAAGCTCTATCTGGAGCAGTAGGGCGCTGACCCGCCGTCATTGCGATGAGCGAAGCGACGCGGCAATCCATCCATCCACCCGGACCGGTTCCGGCGGATGGATTGCTCCGCTCGCAATGACGGCTAGAGTTTCGTTATGCCCCACGTCGCAACCGCTGCTGGAACGTCCTACAGCTTCCCCGACCTGCGCACGCTGCTCGCCAAGGCCTCGCCGGCGCGCTCGGGCGACCGGCTTGCGGGGCTTGCTGCATCCAGCGACGCCGAACGCGTGGCGGCGCGTTTCGCTCTGGCGGATGCGCCACTGAAGCGGTTTCTGGCTGAAGAAATCGTGCCTGCCGAGACGGACGAAGTCTCGCGCCTCATTTTCGAAAGCCACGACGCCGAGGCTTTCGCGCCGGTGTCGTCCATGACAGTCGGCGACTTCCGCGACTGGCTTCTGGCCGACGCCGCAACCACGGAAACGCTCTCCGCCCTTGCGCCCGGCGTCACGCCGGAAATGGCTGCGGCCGTCTCCAAGCTCATGCGCAATCAGGACCTCATCCTCGTCGCGCGAAAAATTTCGGTCATCACAAAGTTCCGCAATACGATCGGCCTGCCCAGGCGGCTCTCCGTGCGCCTGCAGCCGAACCATCCGACCGACGATCTGCGCGGCATTGCCGCGAGCGTGATCGACGGTCTGCTGCTCGGCGCGGGCGACGCCGTCATCGGCATCAACCCGGCGACGGACAGCGTGAGCCAGGCGAGCCTGCTGCTGGAGCGGCTCGACGCGTTGCGGCAGACCTACGACATTCCCACGCAAACCTGCGTGCTCGCGCATGTCACGACCATGATGCAGGCGATGGAGATGGGCGCGCCGGTCGATCTGGTGTTTCAATCCATCGCGGGCTCGCAGGCGGCGAATGAATCCTTCGGCGTCTCGCTTGCGCTGCTCGACGAAGCGCACGACGCCGCGCAAAGCCTGAAGCGCGGGACGCTTGGCCGGAACGTCATGTATTTCGAGACCGGGCAGGGTTCCGCGCTGTCGGCCAATGCGCATCACGGCGTCGACCAGCAGACGATGGAGGCGCGCGCCTATGCGGTCGCGCGGCGTTACGCTCCGCTGCTGGTCAATACGGTCGTCGGCTTCATCGGCCCCGAATATCTCTACGACGGCAAGGAAATCATTCGCGCCGGGCTCGAGGACCATTTCTGCGGCAAGCTGCTCGGCCTGCCGATGGGCGTCGACGTCTGCTACACGAACCACGCCGAGGCGGATCAGGACGACATGGACAATCTGCTGACGCTGCTCGGCGTCGCCGGATGCACATATGTGATGGGCGTGCCGGGCGCCGACGACATCATGCTCAATTATCAATCGACGTCGTTTCACGACGCGCTTTATGTGCGCGAGGTTCTGGGGCTCAGGCCGGCGCCCGAATTCGAAATGTGGCTGCAGCGCATGGGGCTGATGGACGGCGCCGGCCGCATGCTGCCCGACGCGCGGCGGAATGCGTCGCGGCTGCTGTCCTTCGCAGGCGGCGCATGAGCGATCCCTTCGCTCATCTGCGCGGGCTGACATCGGCGCGCATCGGGCTCGGGCGCGCGGGCGTCTCGCTGCCGACGAGCCGCGTGCTCGAATTCCAGATGGCGCACGCCGCCGCGCGCGACGCCATCCATGCGCCGCTCGATGCGGCGGCGCTGTGCGCGACGCTTGCCGATCTGCAACCGATCGTCGTGGAAAGCCGCGCCGCCGATCGCCGCGCCTATCTCGAACGGCCGGACGAAGGCCGCCGCCTGTCCGGGGCGTCGCGTGAAAGGCTCGCCGGGCGCTACGATTGCGCGCTGGTCCTCGGCGACG
>JASGFP010000178.1:0-4937 GCA_047605445.1 Rhodoblastus sp. | reverse complement strand
CCCGCGGCGGCGGCGAGCGGCGCGGCGGCTGGCGCGGACGCGCGCGCGTCGTCGCTTGCGCTGGAAAGAAGATCGGCCGCCTTCGGCGTCTCGGTTGCGTCGCTGCCGGCTTCGCCGTCAGCATTGTGCCTTCGGCCGGCGCTCGAAACATCGGCGGCGTCCTGCGCACGCTTCGCACGCGGGAAAGCCAGAATCTCCGCGCCCTCGACGGCGCGCAGGATATCGTCGCGTCCCGTCACGCCTGCAGCCTCGCGAAGAGCGGCGCGCATGCGCCGGCGGCGCGCGCGTCGAGACGATGCGCGAGCGCGGGATTGATCCACAGAACTTCAGTGCGCTTCGCCGCGCCGTCGGCCAGGGCCTCACGCTCGACGCGCCGCCATTCCGGCAGGGCCGCGTCATAGGCCGGCGAGGGATAGCCGCTCAGAGCGACCATGCCTTGCAATCCGCGAAGAAACGCTAGGAGATCGTCGTGTTCGCCGGCGTTCAATTCGTGACGATAGACGCCGAGGCGGCCGTCGCGCGACTTGCCCGATCGCGCATTGCGCGTTTCGGGCATATAGGGCGGATCGACATAGTGCAGCGTCTCGGCCGAATCCTGCTGCGCCATGACGTCGCGTGCATCGCGATTGTCGATCACGATCCCGCGCAGCCGCTCGACAATGGCGTCGAGGCAGTCGGGATAACGCGCCCAATCATGCGCCGGCGTCGTGCCGCTCCGATTGCTCGTCGAGCGAAATCCCGTCTTCGAATCCGCGTTGTGCCCGTTCGATCCAAAACCCATGAAGGAGCGCGTCACCAGCCGCCGCGCGCGCTCGACGGGATCGGACGGCGACGTCTCGGCCATGGCGAGCGCAAATTCCTCGCGGGCAAAAGGCGTCAGCCGCATCGCTTCTTTCAAGGCCGCTGCATGGGGCGAGCGCAGCACGCGAAACAGGTTCACGACGTCGCCGTCGAGATCGTTATAGATTTCCGCATAGGCGCGCGGCTTGCGCATGAGCACGCTCGCCGCACCGCCGAACGGCTCGACATAAACGCGATGATCGACGAAATGCGAAATGATCCATGGCGCCAGCATCCACTTGCCGCCATGCCACCGCAAGACCGGGCGCGTCGGTTCGCTCATGCCGCCCCGTCGAATTTCGTGGCCTCATTGCCGAAGCCGTCCCAACCCGCGCGCGTCTCGCGCGTGAAGACGTCGGCGCGCCAGGCGTTCGGCGCGAAGCCCTCGATCAGCGCATAGAATTCATCGGGCTTGCGCGAATGCTCGCGCGCCAGCCCGTCGAAGATCGAGGGAAGAGCGCGGGCATAGGCGGGCTGGCCGATCGTGGCGATCAGCACGTCCTCGCTCATACCGCGCACGACATAGCCGGGCCCCACGCGCACCTTGCCGTTGCGCGTCGTCTTTCGCCATGTCGTGCGCGACTTGTAGGTAAAGCCCCAGGCGTCGAGGCAATCGAAGGCATGCCGCAGCAGCGGCGCACAGGTCCACAGGAACAGCCACGCGTTCGGCCCGCACAAATGGCCGACCGGCAACGCCTTGATATCGGCGATGGGCATGCACGAATAATGCTTTTGCGGCGATTTCTCCTCGCCGTTCGAGGATCTGAGATCGAAAGTCCATGGCGGATCGATCACGATCACGTCGTATTTGAACGGCCGCAGCGGCGCGAAGATAAATCCGTCGCTCACGCCGCGCCCTCCATCAGCATCGCATTGTGGTCGAGCCCCGGCGCGCTCTTGATGCGCCGGATTTCCAGCTCGGGATTCTCGCGCGCGAAACGCGCGGCTGCCCGGCGGATCGCGCAATCCGTGAAGAACGGCTCGCTTGAGCCGTCCTCGATCAGAAAGAGTTCGCGCACGCCTGCGGGAATGAAGATCACGGGATCGTCGTCGGGCGCGAGGGGATCGGGCCCCGGCACTGTGCGACGCCGCTTGCGGCCGGCCCTGTCGACGAAGGTCTCGGAGGGATGCGGCGCGCGCGCCGCGGCCTTGCCGCTCATATTGCCGAGATCGCCGGCCGCGCGGAATTCCGCGCCGTCGAGCCTGACGTCGCAGGCCTCGAACAAGGCGCGCCAAACCGACAGCGCGTTCTCGATTCCTTCGCCCAAAAACCAGCGCACAATGGCGCCGTCGGCGTCGGGCTTGCGCGCCAGCAGGATCGACGCGCCTTTCTTGGAGCCCCGCATTTTCTTCGCCCCGATCAGCTCGCCGCTGTCGGGATCGACGATGCGCCGTTTGCCCTTGGAATCGTCGAGGTCGATCCATGTGCGATGCAGGCACGCGAAGATTTCGCCGCCGCGTTGCGCATCGTGGCGCAGCATGGCCGCGGCCATGCAAGGACCGCGAAACAACTCCACCGGCTCTTTGTCGGGGCCTTCGATATAGTAGGGCTCGTCGGCGAGATAGCGCAGGCGCGCCTGCGCGGGCGCGACGAGACCGCGCCGCGCGAGATAGGCCTCGACGGGCGTTCCCGCGATTTCCACGCCCTTGCGCCAGATCTTGAAGGCCCGGCGACGCTCGTCCTCGCGATAAACAGCGCTTGTCCGCTCTTGCTCGGCGCGGCGCGCCTGCGCGTCGCGTTCGGCCTGTTCGAGCCGCGCGAAGCGCTCGGCGCGCTCGGCTTCGGTTTCCTCTCGCGAAAAGCTCGGCGGCTTCTCGCCGCTCACGAATTCCACGGCGTCGACGAAACGCATGTCCGTGACATGCCGCACCAGCTCGAAATTCGGGCCGCCCGCTCCGCTCGCGCGGCAGTAGAACAGGCCCTTGCGACGATTGATGGAGAAGCGGTCGGACTGCCGCGCGCTTTTGCGGGGATCGCAGCAGCCGGGGCGCGGGCAGGGGCCGCCGCGATCGTCGGCCAGCGGCAGGTGGCCGAGGCGGCGCAGGACGTCGTCGATCGGCATGCGCTTGGCGCGGTCGATCCAGGCCTGGAAGTCGCGGTCGGAGTCAGGCGAGCGCGGGCGGCGTGTCATTTTATGCGCCCTTTGGGCGGGAGCGGCGCGCAGCCTCCACTTTCGCTTGTCGCTTCGCCGACAAGCTGTCGCTTCGGCGTGGGCTCTTGCTTCAACAGGTCGGTCAGGCACGACGGCAGCGCCAGCAGCTCGAACCATTCGGGATTGAACCCGATTTGATGAAAGCTGCACTTGCCGAGCCAGCCCCGCCAGCCCTTCGCGGGCACGGGATGCAGAACATGATCGACTTCCGCACACAGCACGAGCGGGCGTCCGTCGGCGATAGCTTCGTCCCAGCGCATCAACGTGTAGACCTGCCCGCGCACGATCCGCTCGGGGCCGCTGCCAATCACGACATTCAGCTTCGCGACGATGCTCGTGCCCGGCGGCGTCGACAGCGGAATCACGCGCGCGCCCTCGGCTGCAAAAGCTCGAAACACCGCAGAAACCGCGCTTCCGCGGCTTCCGGCGCTAGATACAGCAGGCGCACGCCGAACGCCGCCGCTGCGGTCGACCACGGCGCAGGCGCGGGCGCCATGTTCTGCGCGGCCTCGTCGCTGAGAATGCGCCGGTCGGCCGCATGCACTTCATTGGGAATGAAATCGAGCCCGACCGCGCGCAGGATCGCGGCAAGCACCCTTTCTTCCGCCGCCACATAGTCGGGCATGCTGCGCTTGATCGGCCGCGGAAGGTCGACGAGATAGGCCTCGGCCGCGTCGTGCATCAGCGCCGCGAAGGCCGCCGCCGGCGACACGACTTGCGCTAGCAGGATCGAATGCTCGGCGACCGAATAGAAGCGCAGGCAATGTCCGGCATAGCGGCATTGATGCGCCAGCGCATGCGCGATATCGCGGATATCGACGTCTTCCGGCCGCGGATCGAGCGGCCAGAACTGCCGACCCGTAAACGTCTGAATCCAGTCGCCCCGACGCGCGCCAGGCAGGGCTTGGCGGTCAGACATGGCCATCCCCGACTTTGCCATGCCCGACGGTCATGCGCGCTGCTCCCGCTCGCGTCGCGCGGTCGTCAGCGCCATTTCGATGGCGCCCTGCGTCACGCCGAAGGCGACGGCGACCTGTCTCGCGGTGTAGCCGCGCTCCTTGATTTCGAGGATACGCGCGCGACGCTCCGGCCCGCGCAACGCATGCAGCGCCGCGTCGAAAATCAGCGGCGGCAAGCCCTCCGGAGCGGCCGCCCCCCCCCTGCGGGGCCGCATCGCCAGGCGTTTCGCGCAAGCGCTCGAGCGGCGGCGCGCTCGTCCGGCCCGCATCGGCGTCCATCGCCTCGGCTTCGTCATGCGCGCATTCAGGCGCCGCGCCTTCGTCCGCGCTCGGCCACAGGATTTCCGCCGCCGCGAACAGGCGATCGGTCCAGCGGTCGAAACCTGCGCGCGAGCGCAGCTCCGCGCGCGCGCGCAATTTTTCGCCGAGGATCGCGATCGTGTCCGACCGCCAGTCCGCGCCGTCGCGCTGGTCCACGACGCCGCTCACGTCCGCGCCTCCGGCCGTTCCGGCCGTTCGAGAAAGCGCACGCGCGGCAGGCTCATCAGCATGCGCCGCCGGATCACGCCGCTGCCGCAGACCTGCATGATCTCGACCTCGCGCGAGACGCGCTCGATGGGCCGGTCCGGCCGCAGGCCGACATTGGCCAAACGGCGCATCGCCGGGCGCCCGGGGCGCTCCGCATCGCAGGATTGCATGATTGTCTCCATCGGCCGGCGGACTCGCCTGCGGTCGCGGGCCGGCCGGGCCCGCGCCGCCAACGCGGCGAACGCAACGGAACGCGACTAGACGGAGGCGCCCAACCGGCCGCCGCCGGACCGGGAGATCAAAGGCCCGGCGGCGGCCGCGACGGGCGGCGCGCGGAATGGCGGACAGCGCGCGGCCCGATGGGAAACGGTTTCGAGGATGCGCCCGTCCTCGACCGGCGCGACGGCGAGCAGCGCGGTCAGCACGGGCGGGAGACCGGCGGGATCGAGCGTGTGCA
>JASGFP010000177.1:0-5072 GCA_047605445.1 Rhodoblastus sp. | reverse complement strand
GGAATCGAACCCTCGTATGCAGCTTGGGAAGCTGCCGTTCTACCATTGAACTACACCCGCGCGCGATCCGAACTCCGAGGATTCGGACAACGGCCAGACATTAGCCTGTCCGCCCGCGCGCCCGCAATGCCGACGCATGCGCTTTCCTCTCATCCGCCGCGCGCCTATGGTGCGCGCCGCCGCGAAGCGCGGCCGGACCGAAAGAGATGATGAAGCGCCCAGCCTTTTCCCTGGCCTGCCTGCTGGCTCTCACGAGCGCCGCGCCGGCGCAGCAAAAGCCCGATCTTGCGGTCGAAGCGCGCAATCTTTCCACGCCGGACATCTGTGCGGAAAAGGACAATATCCAGATCGACTTCGCCTCGCCCGCCGTGCGGTCGTTCCGCGTGCAGGCGATCCATCCGGTCTATATCGGCGCGATCGGCGTCGACCGCTATGCGCCGGATTTCTCGAGCTGCTCGTTCGAGACGCACAAATATTTCGGCGAAGACGGCGAGCGCGTGACGCTCTACGAGACGCCCTCGCTGCAGATCGTCGGCTACCGCCTGCCGAATTTCTGGCGCCCTGCGCGCACGCCGATCCGGATCGGGCAGAAGACATACGAAGGCTTTCACGCCGCGCAATTGTGGGTGCGCCATCGCGAGCGTGCGGAAGAGGTCGTCGTCTTCTACCCGCCCGACGGCTACTGGCGCATCCGCCCCCTGCCCTTCGCCGACATGCGCTGGACGGCCTATGGCTCGTCCTTCCTGATCGGCCCCGTCGAGGTGCAGGAGCGGCCGGTCGTCGATCTCGCCGCCATAGGCTTCGACCCGGCCACCAAGACGTTCACGCTCGATTTCCGTCGGGGCGGCTCGGCAAAGATGGTTCTGCAGGCGCTCGACCAGGACCACATTTCGCTCGACGTTTCCTTCGACGGCGCGCTGCCGAAAGATCTGCCGTTCGCCACGATGCGCTCGATGTTCGCAACGGAGACCAATTCCGACGTGGCGCGCGCCGCCTGGCTGCCGAAGGGCGCCGAAGCCTGGAGCGAAGGCTCGATCATGGATTTCAGGAAGGCCGAAGTCACCGAATTCTGGGCCGGCCGGCGTGTGCCCTCGCGCCATAACACCAGTGCGCCGGACATGGATTTCAGCCTGTTCTCGGACAAGGCCGCGCGCTGAATGGCTGCTGACGTCGGCAACGCGGGCGGGACGGCCAGGCGCATCGCCGCGCTGGACATGGCGCGCGGCGCGGCTCTGGTCGCCATGTTCGCCTATCACCTGACATGGGACCTCGCGGATTTCGGCTATATCGACCCGCGCACGCCGTTCAGCCCGCAGATGCGGCTGTTCAGCCATGTCATCGCCTGCTCCTTCCTGTTCATCGCGGGGCTCAGCCTCGCACTGGCGCGACGCGCGCCGTTCGACTGGGCAGGCTACTGGCGGCGGTTTGCGCTCATCGCCGGGGCGGCGGCGCTGGTGACGGCGGCGAGCTGGTATCTCTTTCCGCAGGCGATCATCTTCTTCGGCATTCTCCATTGCATCGCCGCCGCCAGCCTGCTGGCCCTGCCCTTCGTCTTTCTGCCCTGGCCCGCGGCGCTGGCGGCGGGCGCGGCCCTCTTCGCCCTGCCCTTCCTCGTCCAGTGGTCCGCTTTCGACAGCCCGCAGCTGATCTGGACGGGACTCGGCGTCCGCATTCCGACCTCCAACGATTTCCGGCCGTTGCTGCCGTGGAGCGGCGCGCTGCTGATCGGGCTCGGCGCCGGCCTGTTCATGCGCGCGCATGGCGGTTTCGATGCGCTGCGGCGGATTTCGGGCGCGAGTGCGCCGGCGCGACTCCTCGCGTTCGGCGGACGCCACTCGCTCGCCGTCTACCTTATCCACCAGCCGGTCTTTTTTGCGATTCTGTCGGCGTCTGTCTGGGCGTTCGGCCCCGCCGCGCCTGTCGACGAGCAACCGTTCCGGGAGGCCTGCGAGTCGCAGTGCTTGGCGAATCGGGGCGAGGCGGAACAGTGCCGGCGCGGCTGCATTTGCACGGCGCAGGCGCTCAAACAACTTAAGCTCTGGGATAAATTGCGCGCCGAAACGCTGGACGAATCCGAGAAAGCGCTGCTGACCCGAGCCGCGCGCGCTTGTATCGGGCGCTGACGCAAGCGTCGGACCGGCCTGTCGCCACGCGCGCAAACTCAGTCCCCCGAACGTCCCAAAAAGCGACGAATGCACGACGTTTCAGTCGATTGTTGGTTGTTTCCTCGGTCGTTCCAGCGTCACCTTATGCCCGTGCTCCGCTTCACCGGCCTCGGCGGGCCACGGGGAACGTTTTGGGCGCAAGCCCGTTAGGTAAGGGTCGACCCAAGAATTAAGAAGCTCGTGCTTCGCAGGTCGACATAAAAGAGGGTGGACCAGTGGAAGAGATCAAGAAGAAGTCGACGCGTGGATTCGCGTCGATGGATCCGGAGAAGCAACGCGCGATCGCCCGCAAGGGCGGAGAAAGCGTGCCGAGCGACAAGCGGAGCTTTTCAAAGAATCCAGACCTGGCGGCGGCTGCGGGGCGGAAGGGCGGAACGCATGTCGACCCTGCCAAGCGGAGCTTTGCGCGCAACCCGCAGCTTGCGTCCGAGGCCGGCCGAAAGGGCGGTCACGCCTCGCATCGGGCGGCGCGTAGGGACGCGGCCGAATAGATCTGGGTTCAGCGATCCTTCCGGGAGGCGGGCCGACAAAAGACGGCGCCAATCATCATGAGCGCCGGACCTGACACACCCGCATCTCCGGCAATCTTCGTGACTGTTCCGAGGGTTGCGGCGAACGTCCTTTCGTCCGGCCATGTGGCGCGATCGACCAGAATTGCGGGCGTATCGGGGGCCAGGCCTTCGGCCAGAAGGCGCTCGACGAGCGAATCCATGGTGCGCAGGCCCATGTAGACCACGGTCGTCGCCTTCGGATCGGCCAGAGCGCGCCAGTCGAGGTCGTCCGGCAATGCGCCGTCGCGGCCATGCGCCGTGACGAACTGGACGCGAGGCGCTTTATCGCGCGCCGTCAGCGATGCGCGCAGGGCAGCCGCAGCGCCGGAGGCTGCGGTGACGCCGGGCACGATCTCCACGTCGACGCCTGCCGACATCAGCGCCTCGATTTCCTCGGTCGCCCGGCCGAAGATCGATGGATCGCCGCCCTTCAGCCGCACCACGAATTTGCCCGCGGCAGCCAGTTCCACCAATTTCGCGGTGATTGTCGGCTGACCCAGCGACGGCCGGTAGCCGCGCTTGCCGACGTCGATCTTTTCGGCCTCGCGACGGGCGAAGTCGAGTACGCCCGGCGCAACGAGATCGTCATAGAGGACGACATCGGCCGATTGCAGCGCGCGAACCGCCTTCAACGTCAGAAGCTCGGGATCGCCAGGCCCCGCGCCGACCAGAATGACCCTGCCGCGGCGCGCAGCAGCGACCGCTTCGTCCGAAACCGCTTCGAGCAGCGCCAGCCGGTCTGCTTCCGTCGGCGCGGCTTCGCTGCGCGCGAAGGCGAGATCGGCGAAAGCCTCCCAGAACCGGCGCCGCGCCCGGAATGGCAGGCCGCGTGCGGCGATGCCGTCGCGCCAGTCGCGCGCGGCTTGCGCCCAGGCGGCGAACCCCGCCGGCGCCAGCGTCTCCATGCGCGCGCGCAGCGCCTGCCCGAAGACGGGCGCGGCGCCATCCGTGGAAATGCCGATCACGAGCGGGGAACGGTTGACGATCGAGCCGAACTGGAAATCGCAATAGGCCGGGCGATCGACGACGTTGACGACGGCGCCTGCCGCGTGGGCCGCATCCCGAAATCTTGCAGCCTCCGCGTCCGAGGGCGCGTCCGCGATCGCGATGAGCGCGCCGGCGAGGTCGGCTTGTTCCCATGTGCGCCGATGCACGGCGACCGCTGGCGCTTCGGCGCCGAGGCGCGCAAGCCGCTCGCCGGGCTCGGCCGCATAGACATCCACGCGCGCGCCGGCGGAGGCAAGCAGCTCCGCCTTCCACGCAGCTCCATCGGAGCCGCCGGCGACAATGCAGCGTCGGCCCGCCAGCTTGAAGAAAGCGGGAAGACTGGCGAGCGGCGCATTGTCTTGGATTTTGTCGGACATGCCTCACCGCATATGCGACGAGGCCGACGAAAAGTCACGCGCGCGCATCCGCCGCCGGGCGCAAACACAAACCCCGCCCTTTCGGGCGGGGTTCGCGAAGCGGCCGATGCCGCATCGTCACTTTTTCGTCCCATCCGCCTTGAACTGGGAGACATAAGCCCAGAGGTCGTCGCGATCCTTGTCGTTCGGCAGGCCGGCGAAGACCATCTTGGTGCCGGGAATCTTCTTCTTGGGATCGGTGATGTATTCCTTGAAGACCGCCTCATTCCAGGTCAGGCCGGAACCCTTGTTGGCTTCAGAATAGTTGAAGCCTTCGACCGCGCCGCTGTGGCGGCCGTCGAGGCCGTTCAGCTCCGGGCCGACCATGTTCTTGGCGCCTTCGCCGATGCGATGGCAGACCTTGCACTTGTTGAAAACCTTCTCGCCCGCCTCGATGTCGCCAGCGGCGAAGGCGGGCGCAGCCGCCAGCATTCCAAAAGCCATCGTCAGAACAGCAAATTTCTTCATCGGTCGTCCTTTCACAAGGAATGAACCCCGCGCGCGCCCGGGCGGCGTCGCGCTGCAAGGACCGCCTCAGCTCAAGTCCTGCGGCTGTATATGCCCAGCGGCTCCGGCAATACAATGGAGACAATCCCCCAGCGCTCGACCGTTCGTGGCGAGTTTGGACGCAAACACGCCGCCACGAGGGGCGCGCGAGCCGACGCGGCCGATTGCCGCATCGAGCGGCGCGGGCGCATTTGGCCGGCGACCGCCGAAAAACGCGGGGCATGTGCTAAAGCGATGAATGAAACAAAGGGAGGATGCGGATGGATGGCGAGGCCTACGGTCGCGGGCGAGACCGGCTCAAAGATCGCGTCGCGATCGTCACGGGCGCAGGTTCGCGCGCCGACGGCATCGGCAACGGGCGAGCCGCCGCCATCCTGCTGGCGCGCAACGGCGCGCGCGTCGTGCTGGTTGACACCAATGCGGACTGGGCCGGGCGCACGCGCGCG
>JASGFP010000176.1:0-5154 GCA_047605445.1 Rhodoblastus sp. | reverse complement strand
GGGCGGCCCGCGCGAAACCGGCGCGGCCGTGGCGGCAGGCGCGAACTGGCCATGCGGCGCGCTCCACGCGGCCAGCCGATAGGATTTGGCGGTCGGGAAACAGATGTCCGCAGGCGCCAGCAAGCCCGGCGCATGCGACAGGGCGCAGGCGTCGCAATGGATATCGCGCGCTTCGTGCTGGCCAGACGAGGGATCGTGCTGGCAGATGTCGGGCAGGGTGCCGTCGGGCAGGGCATAGGCCGCAAGCGAGACGGCCTCGATCGTCCGGAGCGGGATCGGCTTGTGCGCGAATCCGAGCAGGACCATCGCCAGCGCGTACAGCGCGGCGATTCCGTAACTTGCTCGCGATTGGCGCAGCCGGCTCGACATGCGCGCGACCATACAGGCGCCGCTCTCTGAATCAAGCGGCTGCGTTCATGGTGTATCGGAGGCGGACGGTCGGAAAAATGGCTCCCCGAGCAGGACTCGAACCTGCGACCCAGCGATTAACAGTCGCTTGCTCTACCGGCTGAGCTATCGGGGAACATTCCGGCGTGGGCCGTGCCTATAACAAGCCCGCCCCCGATTGCAAAGCGCTAATCGCGTTTGGCGAAAACCTTTCGCGCGCCTTGCGGATCGGGCGCGCCCTGCGCTATAGCGGCGCCACGAGGCCTCGTGGCGGAATGGTTACGCAGAGGACTGCAAATCCTTGTATCCCGGTTCGATTCCGGGCGAGGCCTCCATATCCGCCTTTTCGGCTGCTTTTCCCGCTTTTGCGCGCTAGGCCGGGCTTTGGTCGCCTGCTGCAGCCGTCTCGACGGGAAAAGTCGTTTCCACGTGCAGGACGCCGTCGGCGTAGCCGCGGGTCATGCGGCCGGACAATTGACGCGCGGCGATTTCGAGCACCTTCGTGCCAAAGCCCGCAACGTCGTCCTCCTGGAAGCCTGTCGGTTCGCGCCACGCAAGCGACGCCTCGGGCGCCTCGACTCGCCAATCGACCTTGACGTCGCGACCGTCCCGCAAAGCGCCGTATTTGATCGAGTTGGTGGCCAGTTCGTGTAAAAGAAGCGCGAGCGGCGTGACCTGCGCCGCGTCCAGCGTCACGTGCGGGCCGTCGATGCGGCAATTCCCGCCGTAGGCGAAGGGCTTCAGCACCGCCGCGACCACATGGCCCAGATCGGTCGTTGCATGCTCGCCCAGAATGAGATCCTGCGCGCGACCGAGCGAGGCGAAGCGGTCGGCGCAATCGCGCACGAGCGCTTCGATCGAATCCGCGTTGCGCCCGGCGGCCCGGACCAGGCCGGCGGAAACCGCGTAGGAGTTCTTGATCCGGTGATTGTATTCGCGCGCGAGCACCGCATTCGAGGTCGCGGCGCGGATCGCGTCGCGCGCGTGAATGCGCACCCTGATGACGTTCTCGAGAAGATGCGTGAAGTCGCGCATGGCCGCCTGCTCGGCCTCCGACCACACGCGCGGCCGCCGGTCGATGGCGCAGAAAGAACCCAGCGTCTCGCCCTCCGGCCCCAGAATGGGAATGCCGAGATAGGAGATGACATCGAGTTCGCGCACTGCGGGATTGTCGGCCACGCGCACGTCGGCGCGGGCGTCCTCCACAACGAGCGGCTGTTCGGTGGCGACGACGATCTTGCAGAAGGAATGCGACAGCGGCGTCTGTCGCGCCGCGCGCACGTCCTCGGGCAATCCTTGCGACGATTTGAAGAACTGACGCTGGTCGTCGACGAGCGAGACGAGGCAGATGTCGCAACCGATCAGCGCCTGCGCCAGGCGCGTCACCCGGTCGAAGTCCTCTTCCTCTTCCGAATCCATCAGCCCCGATCGCTCCAGGGCTTCGAGACGTTTGGGCATCGTCAGACGGGCGTGTATGTCCTGTGCGGTCGACATGTGATCCTGAGCAGAACGGGTCCGAAGCATTCCGTAACGTGGACGGGGCCGGACCGTATCAGGCTGAATCTCGGCCGCATACGTCATTTGACATATGCGCAGGCGCAAGCGGTATGTGAGAATCCCGGCGAAGTTTGCATCCGCGCCGGTTTGGCGTGTCCTCGGATGCAAAAGGCGAAACCCGCGCCTGCCGCGGGAGACAAGGCTCAGACGTGTCGGGCGAGAAAGATGGAAATGGCGGAGCGGGCGCGCCAGTCATCCCGTGCAAGGCGTGTCCGCTGCGCAAACTGGACTCGTTCCGCGAATTCAACGCCGAGGAACTCGATTTCGTCCAGAGTTTCAAGATGGGCGAACTTGTAGTCGAAGCTGGCGGCCCCGTGTTTCTGGAAGGCAGCGACAGTCCGCACGTCTACACGGTGCTGGAAGGTTGGGCGCTGCGCTATCGTATGCTCGAAAGCGGCCGCAGGCAGGTGCTGAACTTTGCGTTGCCCGGCGATCTCATGGGATTGCAGGGCGCGCTGTTCGGCAAGATGCTCCATTCCGTCGACGCGATGACGCCACTGCGGCTGTGCGTCTTCTCGCGCCAGCGCCTCTGGGAACTCTATCAGAAGCACAGCGGTCTGGCCTTCGACATCACCTGGATGGCGTCGCGCGAGGAATCGATCCTTGCCGAACACCTCACCTATGTCGGCCAGCGCAGCGCTCTCGAGCGGCTGGCCTACATCATCTGCTATTTGATGGAGCGCGGCCGCAAGCTCGGCATGGTCAAGAACGGCAAGCTGTCGACGCCGATCACGCAACAGGATCTCGGCGACGCCATGGGGCTGTCGATCGTTCACACCAACAAGTCGCTGCGGCGGCTGGCGGCGATGGGCGCGATCGAATGGAAGCGCGGCGAGATCGTGGTGCGCGACGCCGGGGAACTGAACCGGCTCGCCGCCTACGAGCGGCACGAGACGCAGCAGCGGCCATTCATCTGACCTATACGCTCGCGGAGGCGTCCGCAGCCTTGTTCGTGCGCTTGGGCGTCAGGCCGTTCTCGATCGCTATCCGCTCGTATTCCGCGCGCACGACGTCCGGCGAATAGAACCGCTCGAGCCTGCGTACGGTGAAATGCCCCTTGGCCAGCGACTGGAAATGGTCGGTGAAGGCGATGTTGACCGCCGCCCCGCCGACCGCGCCGATGAGCGGCACGGCCTGGGCCGCCACCTTCTGCGAAACGACCACGCCGAACCGGCTCGCGATCTGTCCGAGCAGCCGCACCAGCACGGGCGCCGTCTCGTCGACCACGCTCTTCTGCGCCACATACGCGGCGGCTTCCGACACGGATTTGGCGAGCAGCCCGCGCATGGCGAAATAGCCGCCGTCCATCATATCGGGGCCGGAACTGTGCCCGCCGAGCGCGAAAACCTGCAGGCAGGCGAGGGCGGCTTCCGGCCTGGAAAGATCCTCGCCTTCGCCGCGCGCGATGTCGGCGATCGAGCGCAGCATGACCGTCGTCGAAACCGGCAGTTCGAGCGGCAGGCTCGCCAGACCGAACGCGCCGCCGGCGGCGCCGGAAGCTGCGGCCAGCGTGCGGTGGAAGGCGCGGCTGTCCTTCTGCGGCTTGTGCTTCAGCGTCGTCAACGCGACATGCATCGCCCCCTTCAAGGCGGCGGTCGCCGCCTTCGACACGACCGTCGACACCTTCGCCGGTACGAGTTTCCCGGCGAGCTCGATTTGCCGGCCCAGCAGCGCGGTGGCGCGGGCGGCGAAACTCATGCGCTCCAGCGCCTCGACCGCATTGGCGAGGGCCGCCAGGTCGGCCGGGGTCATCGAGGAAGGGGAACGGGCGTCGGCCATAAGAGTCTCCGCGCGAAAGCCGGGCGTGCAAGACATCGTGCGGCGTATCCGATGTTGCAAGAGCGCAACGCCCGGACCTCCAAAAAGGCCGCTCCGGCGCCCTGGATCGCCGGAATTAACGATTTGAGCCGCCTGCGCGTTAACCTCTTGCCTTCGCGACGCCGCAAAAGCGCCGGAGGCGGGCCGCAGACCCGAATGGCGACCACCCGCGAAAGCCCCGGAATCTCTTGCTCCGCATTGCGAGGGGGCAGGGGGCGGGCGGGGCGCGTTAAGCCTCCATTGTGCTAAACCCCGTCAACCCGAAATCTGAACGCATTCGCGTAAAAAGCGCGCTTTTCGCTTCAATCGATCGCGACGCGCCCCGCGCATTCTGTCCCCAACAACGGGGACGATCATGTTCTTCAAACTTGCCAAAGCGATCTTCGGAGCCGGTCTTGCGGCCGCGGCTTTCCTGGCCGTGAGCCCCAGCTTCGCAGGTCCGGACAATGTCGGTTTCGAGCCGCTCGGCGGCGTCACCAGCGTGCCCTACGGCTGGGTGGACTTCTGCCAGCGCTACAAGGGCGAATGCGCCAACGCCGGCGGCATGCCGCGCAACGTCGAACTGTCGGCCAAGTCGCTGCGCGAGATCGAGCGCGTCAACCGCTGGGTCAACAAGAACATCGAATCCGTCTCGGACATGGATCACTGGGGCGTCATCGACCAGTGGGATTATCCCACCGACGGCAAGGGCGATTGCGAGGATTTCGCGCTGCTCAAGCGCAAGCTGCTCGCCGATCAGGGCTTCCCGATGCAGTCGCTGCTGATCACCGTCGTGAAGGACAAGAACAACGAGGGTCATGCCGTCCTCACCGTCCACACCGATCACGGCGACTACGTTCTCGACAATATGAACGACGAGGTGAAGGGCTGGAAGCAGACGGGCTATCGCTTCGTCAAGCGCCAGAGCCAGACCGACATGAACACCTGGGTTTCGATCGGCGAACCGACGCAGGCGCCCGCCTACGTTTCTCGCTGACGAATTCAGGCGTCCCCGAAGGCCCGGCGCTCGCGACGCCGGGCCTTTTCGCGTTCAGGCGCCGTTCAGACACGCTTGGCTACCTGATCCCGGACCGTCGCGATTGACCCGACAGTTGAATCGCACGACGGTCCCCGCGCGAATTTTTCGCGCGGCCCAACAGGGGAGAATTTTGAATGTCGATCCGTTTCGCGGTTCCCGCTCTCGCGCTGGCTCTGGCCGGCGTCGCTTTTTCCGCCCCGGCCAATGCGCAGGCCTCCGTCATGCAGGATTGCGGCAAGGAATATCAGGCGGCCAAGACCGCCAATACGCTGAACGGCCAGACCTGGAACCAGTATCTGAAGGACTGCCGCGTCCGTCACGCTGCGCAGCCCGCGGCCGCGGCCCCTGCGGCGGCCGCCCCGGCCGCGCCTGCG
>JASGFP010000175.1:0-5163 GCA_047605445.1 Rhodoblastus sp. | reverse complement strand
CTATTCGCCGCGCCCGCCGCGCGATGGCGGCGAATAGGGGCGTTCGGCGCGGCCCTCGCCACGCGGCGCGCGTTCGCGACGCTCCGGCCTCTCGCCATAGGACGAACGCTCGCCGCGCTGTGGTCTCTCGCCCCGCGCAGGACGTTCGCCGCGCGGGGGCCTTTCGCCGCCGCGCTCGTCGCGGCCGCGTCGTATCGGGCGATCTCCGTCGCGTTCGGCCTTGAAGCGGCGGGCGTTGCGCGAATCCTCTACCGGCTTGGCCGCCTTGGAGACGACGCGCTCCACCTTCACCGCCCTGCCCCTGCGATCGGCGGTCTCGCTGCGCTCGATCTTGACGCGATCATCCTCGTGCATCCGCTTGTCGCGGTCGGCGCGTAGCGTCGAAACATGCTTGCGCGGTCCGCCCTTCGGGCGTTCGCGAATGGGCTCCGGCGCATCGCCTTCGTCGTGGCGCCCGAATTTTTCTCGGCCAGGCCGGCCTTCCGCGGCGCGCGGCGGACGCTCGCGGTCGAATTTTTCACGCGACGTTCTCTCGGGACGGCCGCGCGGCGCGCGCTCGTCGCGCGAAAATTCGCGGTCGCGATTCCGCGCGGGCCGCTCGCCCTGCTCACGGCGCGCCGGCCTGCGTTCGTCGTCTTCGCGCCCCGGCGCATCGAAATCGGCTTGCGACTGCGCGATCAGGCTCGGGCCCAACTGATCGCGCAGCACGCGCGTCTTCACTTCCTCCACCGCGCCCTCGGCGAGTTCGCCGAGCTGGAACGGGCCGTAGGACACGCGGATGAGGCGGTTGACGTCGAGCCCGATCGAGCCCAGCACGCGGCGCACTTCGCGGTTCTTGCCTTCGCGCAGGCCAAGCGTGATCCACGCATTGGCGCCCTGCACGCGGTCGAGCTTGGCCTCGATCGGCGCATAGTCGACGCCTTCGACGCTCACGCCCTTCGCCAGCGTGTCGAGCCGCGCCTGATCGGTCTCGCCGTGGGCGCGCACGCGGTAGCGGCGCAGCCAGCCGGTCTGCGGCAGCTCCAGCGTGCGGGCGAGGCCGCCGTCGTTGGTCATCAGCAGCAGGCCTTCGGTGTTGATGTCGAGCCGGCCGACCGTCATCAGCCGCGGCAGGTCGGCATGGCGCTGCCCGAGAAAATCGAAGATCGTCGCGCGTCCCTCCGGATCGTGATCCGTCGTCACGTAGCCGCGCGGCTTGTGGAACAGAAAGAGCCGCGTGCGGTCGCGCGCCGCCATCGGGCGGCCGTCGATGGTGATCTTGTCGTCAGACGTGACGTTGAAGGCGGGGCTTTCGAGCGTGCGGCCGTTGACGGCGACGCGGCCTTCCGCAATCCATTCCTCGGCGTCGCGGCGCGAGCAGGCGCCGGCGCGCGCCATCGCCTTGGCGATGCGCTCGCCCTCATAGGCCTTGGGCGCGCGCGTTTCGCGCTCCGGCCTGCCCTTGGCGGGGCTGCGCGGCTTGCCAGACGCCTTGCCAAATGGCTTGCTGCCCGCGCCTTTTCCACCGCCGGACTTGAAAGGCCGGCCGCCCTGTCGTTTGTCTTTCTCGGTCATGGCGCCTGATAGCAGGTTGAACGGCGGATGGACATTGAAAAGGACGATTCCGGGCTCGACCCGATGGGTGCAGCCTTCGCGGCGGCCCTCGCGGCGGCGAGCGCCGGCGAGACCCCGGTCGGCGCGGCGGTGGTGCGCGAGGGCCGCGTCATCGCGACGGCCGGCAACAGGGTGATCCTCGACCGCGACCCGACGGCGCACGCCGAAATGCTCGCCATTCGCGCGGCGGCGCGCGAGATCGGCTCGGAAAGGCTGACCGGCTGCGATCTCTACGTGACGCTGGAGCCCTGCGCCATGTGCGCCGGCGCGATCTCCTTCGCCCGCATCCGCCGGCTCTACTGGGCCGCCGGCGATCCCAAGGGCGGCGCGGTGGAACACGGGCCGCGTTTCTTCTCGCAGCCGACCTGCCATCATGCGCCCGAGCTTTACGGCGGCATTCGCGAGAGCGAGGCGGCGGAGATGCTTCGGGACTTCTTTCGGGCGCGACGGTAGTCTAACGCTGCCGTCGGATCAGCCAGTCCGACACAAACAGATGCGCGATTGCGAGCGCAGCCAGCACGCCGCCGACGACGCCCGTCGCCTCGATGCCCCAGCTCTCGTAGACCGCGCCGGCGAGCGCCGAGCCGATGCCGGAGCCCAGATAGATGCCCGCCGCGTTGAGCGCGAGCATGACGCCCTGCGTCGCCGGGTCGATCGCCATCAGGCGGGCCTGCTGCGGCACGGTGAACCCCCAGCCGACGAGGCTCCACAGGAAACTGAGGAACATGCCGAGGGGCAGGTTGAAGGGAATGAGCGTCATCGCCGGCAGAACGATCGCCTGCCCGGCCAGAAACAGCAGCAGCGCGCCGCTGGAGCCGAGACGGTCGACGAGGCGGCCCGACAGGAGATTGCCGATCACCGCGCCGACGCCGCCGGCGCCGAGGATGAGCGCGACGCCGTCGCGGCCCATGCCGAGCCGATATTCGGCGAGCGGACCCATGAAGGTCATGCCGAGATAGCCTGACGTCGCAATCGTCACTGTCAGAAGCACGGCGACGAGATGGCGCGGCGAGAGCAGCGTGCGGCCGAGCACGCCTAGCGATTGCGGCTGGAACTGCACATTCGCCGGAACGGCGAAGGCGATCCACAGCATCATGAGCACGCCAAGCGCGGCGGCGATCGTGAAGGTCGCGGGAACGCCGAACGTGTAGCCGATGAAGGCCGCGCCGGGCACGCCCAGCACCTGCGCCATGGTCATGCCGACGAAGACGAAGGACAGCGCCGCGCCACGCGTTTCGGCTTGCGAGGTCGCAACGGCGATAGCGGCGGCGACCGGCGTCGTCATGCCGGCGCCGAGGGCTACGACGATGCGCGCCGCATAGAGCGTCGCGGGAGTCGTGGCGAAAGCAGAGGCCAGGCTCGCGACCGCGAAGAGCGCGAGCCCGATGAGAATGACCGTGCGCCGCCGCCACGCGCCCGTCAGCGCGATGACGATAGGCGAGGAGATCGCATAGGCGAGCGCATAGGCGCCCATCACCCAGCCGGCCTGCGCCTTGGTCATCGAGAGCGCCTGCGAGAGCGGCGCAAGCAAAGCGATGACGAGAAACGCGCCGGCGCCGATCGTGAAATTCACGAAGGCGAGCGGCAGCAGGATGCTCTTGGGCAGCGGCGCGCTCATGTCAGCTCGCGCTTGAAGCCGAGATGGCTCTGCGCGAAGCCGATGCGCGCGTAGAAGGCGTGGGCGCGCTTGCGCGGATTGGATGTCGTAAGCTGCGTCGACGGACACCCGCGCGCCCGCGCAAGCCCGTTCATGTGCGCGATCAGCTTTTCGCCGAGCCCCTGCGACCGCAGGTTCGAGGAGACGCGCACACCCTCGATGATCGCGCGCCAGGCGCCTTGCTGCGTGAGATTGGGCGCGAAGGTGATCTGCGCGGTCGCGACCACCTTGCCGTCGATCTCGCCGACGACGAGTTCGTTGTTGGCGTCGGCGTCGATGATGGCGAAGGCGCGCGCATAGCCTTCGGCCAGCGGCTCGCCGGGCTTTTCGCGCCAGCCGTTGACGTCGTCGTCGGCCAGAAGCGCCACGATGGCGGGAAGGTCGGCGCGCGTCGCGCGGCGAAAGACGGGTTCGTTCAAGAGGCGTTTCCGGATTGCGTTTTCTCCAAGGTAGACTGCCCTTCCGGCGCAGGCCAGCGCATCCCCCGCGAGGCCGCCATCGCCTGCCGGCATATCTGGAGTTCGGATGAAGATTCTCGAAACCGCCGCCCTGCTTGCAGCCGTCAACGACTGGGTAGCGATCGAAAGCCCGACGCCCGACCGCGACGGCGTCAATCGCGTCGGCGCTCTGGCCGAGCGGCTGCTGCGCGATCTCGGCGCAAGCGTCGAGCGCATTTCCGGCGCGCCGGATTTCGGCGACATCGTCGTCGGGCGCATTCCGGGCGAGACGGACGGGCCGGGCATATTGCTGCTCGGGCACATGGACACGGTCCATCCCGTCGGCACGCTCGCCGGCCCGCTGCCGATCCGCGTCGAAGGCGACCGCGCCTATGGGCCGGGCATCTACGACATGAAGGGCGGCAATGCGATGGCCTTCGCCGCGCTCGCGCATCTCCAGGCGAACGGCAAGCGGCCGCGTCTGCCCGTGACAATGATGATGATCCCCGACGAGGAGGTCGGCAGCCCGTTTTCGCGCGCGCATATCGAACGCGAGGCGCTGAAACATGCGATCGCGCTGGTGGTGGAGCCGTCGGGCGAAGGCGGCAAGCTCACCGTCGCGCGTCACGGCATCGCGCGCTATTTCCTGAAGACCACGGGCATACCCGCGCATGCCGGCGCCTATCATTCCAAGGGGCGCAGCGCGATCCGCGAAATGGCGCGGCAGGTATTGAAGATCGAGGACATGACCGATTACGCGCGCAACGTGACGTTGAACGTCGGCACGATCCACGGCGGCACGCACGAGAACATGGTGCCGCTGCACGCGCAGGCGTGCGTCTATTGCCTCGTGCCGCTGCCCGAGCACGAGAGGGAAGTGCGCGAGAAACTGCTGGCGCTGAAGCCGTTCGATCCGGACGTGAAGCTCGAGGTCACGCCCGGCCTCTACCGTCCCTCCTTCGTCAAATCGCCGGCCATTCAGACGCTCTACGATCACGCGGCGGCGCTCGCGCGCGAGATCGGTTTCGAGGTGGCGGGCGAACGAATCGCGGGCGGCGGCAGCGACGGCAATTTCACCGGCGCGCTCGGCGTGCCGACGCTGGATGGCCTCGGCGTTCTGGGCGACGGACCCCATACGCATCAGGAGCATCTGCTCATCTCCTGGCTGGTTCCCCGCACCCGCCTGCTCGCCCGCCTGTTCGAAACGCTGCCCGTTTAGGTCGACCGCTCGCGCGCCGCCGTGATTCGTGGCAAGCATCATGCGGGAGCGGACGTATGGTCGGCGCTTACGGTTTCGAACCACACGAATTGCGGGCGGCGGCGCTCGGCGAGATTCACGCGCGCCCGTTCGTGCGGGTCGAGACGCCGAGCCGCATCCTGCTGTTCGCCTTCACGACGGACGCCGCGGGCGCCGCGCAGGCGGTCGAGGCGCTGGCGGAACTCGCCCGCGCGCGCGGACTGGCGCCGCCGGACGCC
>JASGFP010000174.1:0-5372 GCA_047605445.1 Rhodoblastus sp. | reverse complement strand
GCATCGGCAATTCGGGCCCGCTGCCGGCGCCGATCTCCAAGGCGATCAACGACAATGGCGTGGTCGCCGCCGCCGTGCTGTCGGGCAACCGCAATTTCGAGGGCCGCGTCTCGCCCGACGTGCAGGCGAACTATCTCGCCTCGCCGCCGCTGGTGGTCGCCTATGCGCTCGCGGGCTCCGTGCAGAAGGATCTCACCAAGGAGCCGCTCGGCGTGGGCAAGGACGGCAAGCCCGTCTATCTGCGCGACATCTGGCCGACCTCGAACGAGATCCAGGCGTTCATCCGCAAGAACGTCACGCGCGCGATCTACGCCACCAAATACGCTTCCGTGTTCGACGGCGATTCCAACTGGCGCAAGGTGAAGGCGCCGGCGGGCGAAACGTACAAGTGGGATATGGCGTCGACCTATGTGCAGAACCCGCCCTATTTCCGCGGCATGACCATGACGCCCGCGCCGGTCGAGGACATTGTCGGCGCGCGCGTTCTGGCGCTGTTCGGCGACAAGATCACGACCGACCACATTTCGCCGGCTGGCTCGATCAAGCTGAATTCGCCCGCGGGCAAGTGGCTGTCGGAGCATCAGGTGCGGCCGGACGATTTCAACCAGTACGGCACGCGGCGCGGCAATCACGAGGTGATGATGCGCGGCACGTTCGCGAACATCCGCATCAAGAATTTCATGATGCAGGACGCGAGCGGCAACGTGCCGGAGGGCGGCAATACCAAGCACTTCCCCGGGGCCGAGGCCATGTCGATCTACGACGCGGCGATGAAATACGAGGCGGAAGGGCGCCCGCTCGTGATTTTCGCCGGCGCCGAATACGGCAACGGCTCCTCGCGCGACTGGGCGGCCAAGGGCACGAAGCTCTTGGGCGTGCGCGCGGTGATCGCGCAGAGCTTCGAGCGCATCCACCGCTCCAACCTCGTCGGCATGGGCGTGCTGCCGCTGGTGTTCCGCGACGGCATGACCTGGCAGGCGCTGGGGCTGAGGGGCGACGAGACGGTGACGATCCGCGGCCTGGAAGGCGATGCGCTGAAACCGCGCGTGACGCTGACTGCGGAGATCACTTACGCGGACGGGACGAAGAAGAACGTGCCGCTGCTCTGCCGCATCGATACGCTGGACGAGCTGGAATATTACAGGAACGGCGGCATTCTTCAGTACGTGCTGCGGCAACTGGCGGCGTAGGTCGTTTTCCTCCCTTCTCCCGCGTCGCGGGAGAAGGGATCAAATTCACGGCTTGATGTACTGGAACCCCTTCTGCTCGAGCGCGGCGATCTCGCCGACCGCCGTGCGAATCACATCATCCTTGTGGACGTCGTAGAGCTCCCTGTCCGGATCGATGCCGCGCGCCATCAGCGTGTTGCGGCAGACCAGGAATTTCACGCCGCGCAGTTTCAACTCGTCGATCTTGTGGCGGGCGTCGAGATTGTCGTGGGCCCAGGCGAGGAAGTCGACGCCCTCGCCCTGCAGGATGACGCGCAGGTCGAGCTTGTCGTCGCCGACTGCGTCAAGATGGTTCTGGGCGACCTGCAGCACGTGGCGGTAATGGCCGTTGAGCACGCCGGCGCTCTGGTCGAGGTGGTAGATGACCTGCTGGCGGCCGTAGTCCTCCACGTTCATCTTCTTGACCCAGTCCGCTGTCTGGCCGGGTCTGTGCGGCAAGAGGACATGGGCCTTGAGCGCGGCGGCCGAGAGACCGAGGCCGGCGACGAGTCCGATCGCGAGATAGAGCGCGCGTCTTTTCATTTGCGTTCGCCTCCGGGGGCGGCGGCCTGTCCCAAAACGGGACGGTAGCGGCCGAGGTTCGACGCGAGGTCCAAATTCCGAACCAACCTTGCCGTGTCGCTCCGCCTTCTGTAGCAAATCGCCCGGCAACCTTAATCGAGACGGAACATGGCGACCTACAAGCTCCTCCTGCTGCCCGGCGACGGCATCGGCCCCGAAGTGATGGCGGAGGTCGAGAAAGTCCTCGCGCGCCTGAGCGCCATGGGCGTCGCCAAATTCGAGATCGAGCGCGGCCTCGTCGGCGGCTCGGCCTACGACGCGCATGGCCAGTCGATCTCCGAGGACGACATGAAGCTCGCCATGGCCGCCGACGCCGTCCTGTTCGGCGCGGTCGGCGGACCGAAATGGGACGGTGTTCCCTACGACGTGCGTCCAGAGGCGGGCCTGCTGCGCCTGCGCAAGGATCTCGCCCTGTTCGCCAATCTGCGGCCGGCGATCTGCTATCCGGCTCTTGCCGAGGCCTCTTCGCTCAAGCGCGAGATCGTCGAGGGCCTCGACATCATGATCGTGCGCGAACTGACCGGCGGCGTCTATTTCGGCGAGCCGAAGCAGATCATCGACCTCGGCAACGGCCAGAAGCGCGGCATCGACACGCAGGTCTACGACACCTACGAGATCGAGCGCATCGGCCGCGTCGCCTTCGAACTCGCCCGCAAGCGCCGCAACAAGGTGACCTCGTCCGAGAAACGCAACGTCATGAAATCCGGCGTGCTCTGGAACGAGGTCATCACCGCGCTCCACAAGCGCGATTATGCGGATGTCGAACTCGAGCACCAGCTCGCCGATTCGCTCGCCATGCAGCTCGTGCGCTGGCCCAAGCAGTTCGACGTGATCGTCACCGACAACCTGTTCGGCGACATGCTGTCGGATATCGCGGCCATGCTGACCGGTTCGCTCGGCATGCTCCCCTCGGCCTCGCTCGGCGAAGTCGACAAGATCACCGACAAGCGCCGCGCGCTTTACGAGCCGGTGCATGGCTCTGCCCCCGACATCGCCGGCAAGGGCATGGCCAATCCGATCGCCATGATCGGATCGCTCGCCATGTGCCTGCGCTATTCGTTCGGGCTCGGGGAGGTCGCCGACAAGCTGGAAGCAGCGATCGCGGATGTGCTGGCGGCGGGCCTGCGCACCGCCGACATCAAGGGCGATGCGAAGGAGACGATCTCGACGTCCGCCATGGGCGACGCGATTTTGGCGCGGCTGGGGTAGTCGGACCGCGAGCCTTAGGCTCGCAAGCGCCGCGGCAGCCGCGAGCCTGAAGGCTCGCGGTCCATGCGTCTCAGCGGAAGGCCGGATCGGGCCGCCACAGAACGCCCGGCGAATAACGCTCGTAGGGCTGCATGTTGTAATAGGTCGATTGCTGCACATAGAAATTGCGGCTGCCGACCGGCACGACAGTTCCGGAATCAGTGAAAGCGCGCGGGCGCACGACGATCACGTCGCTGGGCGCGGGCTGATGCTTGCGCGGACGGGCGTCGGCGAGCGTCGTCGCCGCGGACAGCGCGGCGAGCGTGAGAATGGCTGATTTTGCGATCATCTTCATGGCGACCTCGAATGGGTTCGCCGCGAGCATAGACTGATTTCCGCCGGGCGGACGACCCGACTTGCAAACTAATTCAGCGCTGAGTCCGTTCCGCCACATGTCGCGCGGCGGCGCGCGGGGCCGGTTTCGCCTTCGCGGGCGCGGCCTGTCCGGGATTGCGGCCGCGCGGCGGGCAGGCGGCGTCGCGGGCAAGCTCGGAGCGGGCGAAGAATTTCTGCAGTTCGTCGTCGCCGCCCGCCGCCGCCAGATCGAGCCGGCCGACGAGGCAGGACAATTGCGCGCGGTTCCACGACTGGCCCGCTGGCCCGCAGGCCAGGCCCGACACGCGCAGCGCGGGCGCGGTTTCGGCGAAGCGGAAGGTCGCGCAATTCTCGCGTTTGGCCCCGTCGGCGGCTGACAGGCGGGCGTCCGCCCATTCGGCCGTGCCGAAACGGGTCGGAAGGGATGCCGGGTTGCTGAGATTGTCGAGCGCAACACCGGCGTCGCTCGCACGGCGGGCGGTCTCCACGAACAGCGACTGGTCCGCCGCGCCTTCCTCGCCGATCTGGTGGATCGTCAGGCGCAGCCAGGGGTCTTCGCCTGCGAAAACGCCGAAGGTCATTATGTCCTCGCGCCCGCCGCCGGTCGTGTGACGGCGCATGGCGTAGGCGGCGGGCTTCGGCGCGAATTCCTGCGAGTCGAACGCGAACATGGCGAGCGGCTTCGCTACGTCCATCCAATAGCCGACCGGCGCGGGCTTCGCCGGTTCGGGCGCGGGCTGTTCCTCGATTCTGGAAACGATCGAAGCCGTCAGCAGGAACAGGGCGAGGCCGGCAAACAACGAAACTTCGAGGCGTCGGCGCCGCGCCAGACGCAGCGCGCGGAAGGCGGCCGTGAAGAGGATTGTGAGCACGCGTTCGCCCGCTCCTCTCAAGTCGGGCAGTCGAGGCTCGAAAGCGATCAGACTCATGACACAACTCCCCGCGGGTCCTGGCCGGCCCTGTCGTTGCGTCCAATCTGTCGGGTTTGACTGAGCGAGAGGTTAAGCCGCGTTCACGTCCCGCCAACAGCGTAAAGGAGGGGTTGGCGCGCAAGGTTAAGAGATTGCGGCCAGGCTCTATTGACGCAGGCGGAGCGATTGTTTCTGTTGGCGCATCCTTTCAGACCAGATGCGGGACATCTCATGAAAACGCGCGCCGCCGTCGCATTCGAGGCCAAGAAGCCGCTGGAGATCGTCGAACTCGATCTCGAAGGCCCGCGCGCGGGCGAGGTGCTGGTCGAAATCAAGGCGACCGGCATCTGCCATACCGACGCCTATACGCTCGACGGCTTCGACAGCGAGGGCATCTTTCCGTCCGTCCTCGGCCACGAGGGAGCGGGAATCGTGCGCGAGATCGGCGCGGGCGTGACGAGCGTCTGCGTCGGCGATCACGTCATTCCGCTCTACACGCCCGAATGCCGGCAGTGCAAAAGCTGCCTCTCGCGCAAGACCAACCTGTGCACCGCGATCCGCGCGACGCAGGGCAAAGGCCTGATGCCGGACGGCACGAGCCGCTTCAGCTACAAGGGGCAGACGATTTTCCACTACATGGGCTGCTCGACCTTCTCGAATTTCACGGTGCTGCCGGAAATCGCAGTGGCGAAAATCCGGTCGGACGCGCCCTTCGACAAGGCCTGCTACATCGGTTGCGGCGTAACGACGGGCGTCGGCGCCGTGGTCAACACGGCGAAAGTGGAGCCGGGCGCCAATGTCGTGGTGTTCGGCCTCGGCGGCATCGGCCTCAATGTCATCCAGGGCGCGAAGATGGTGGGCGCGGACAAGATCGTCGGCGTCGATCTCAACGATTCCAAAGAGGCGTGGGGCAAGCAGTTCGGCATGACGCATTTCGTCAATCCCACGAAGATTTCGGAAGACATCGTCGCGCATCTCGTGGAACTGACCGGCGGCGGCGCCGACTACACGTTCGATTGCACCGGCAACACCAACGTCATGCGCCAGGCGCTGGAAGCCTGCCATCGCGGCTGGGGCGTGTCGGTCGTCATCGGCGTGGCGGAAGCCG
>JASGFP010000173.1:0-5453 GCA_047605445.1 Rhodoblastus sp. | reverse complement strand
AGAGATCGGGATTGGCCTTCTCGATCTCGTCCAGCAGCAGGACGCAATGCGGATGCTGGTCGACCGAATCCGTCAGCAGGCCGCCCTGGTCGAAGCCGACGTAGCCGGGCGGCGCGCCGATCAGCCGGCTGACCGTGTGCCGCTCCATATACTCCGACATGTCGAAGCGGATCAGTTCCACGCCGAGCGCGACCGAAAGCTGCTTGGCGACCTCCGTCTTGCCGACGCCGGTCGGTCCGGAGAACAGGTAGGAGCCGATCGGCTTTTCGCCATCGCGCAGGCCTGCGCGCGCCAGCTTGATCGCGGAGGCCAAAGCCGAGATGGCGTTGTCCTGCCCGTAGACGACGCGCTTCAGCGTCTCGTCGAGATGGGCGAGCACTTCGGCGTCGTCCTTCGACACGGTCTTGGGCGGGATGCGCGCCATCGTCGCGATCGTCGCTTCGATTTCCTTGATACCGATCGTCTTCTTGCGCTTGGCCTCGGACAGCAGCATCTGGCTCGCGCCGGTCTCGTCGATCACGTCGATCGCCTTGTCCGGCAGCTTGCGGTCATGGATGTAGCGCGCCGACAATTCCACGGCCGCCTTGATGGCTTCGTTGGTGTAGCGGATCTTGTGGAACTCCTCGAAATAGGGCTTGAGCCCCTTCATGATTTCCACGCTGTCGGCCACCGACGGCTCGTTGACGTCGATCTTCTGGAAGCGCCGCACCAGCGCGCGGTCCTTCTCGAAATACTGGCGATATTCCTTGTAGGTGGTCGAGCCGATGCAGCGCAGCACGCCCTGCGCGAGCGCGGGCTTGAGCAGGTTGGAGGCGTCCATCGCCCCGCCCGACGTCGCGCCGGCGCCGATGACGGTGTGGATTTCGTCGATGAACAGGATCGCGCCCTTGTGGGCCTCGATCTCCTTCATCACCTGCTTGAGGCGTTCCTCGAAATCGCCGCGATAGCGCGTGCCGGCGAGCAGCGTGCCCATGTCGAGCGCGAACACCGTGGATTGCGCGAGAACGTCGGGCACCTCGCCCTTGATGATCTTGCGCGCGAGTCCTTCGGCGATGGCGGTCTTGCCGACGCCGGGATCGCCGACCAGCAGCGGATTGTTCTTCTGGCGGCGGCACAGAACCTGGATCGTGCGCTGCACTTCCGCTTCGCGGCCGATCAGCGGGTCGATGCGGCCGTCCTTGGCCTTCTTGTTGAGATTGACGCAATAGGCGTCGAGCGCGCTCTCTTTCTTCTTGCTGTCGCCCGCCTGCTCGCGCTGCTCGCGGGGCTCGCTCTTCTCGCTCTCTTCCTCCGCGCCGCGCACCGGCTTGGCGTCGGACATGCCCGGCCGCTTGGCGATGCCGTGGCTGATGTAATTGACCGCGTCGTAGCGCGTCATGTCCTGCTCCTGCAGGAAATAGGCGGCATGGCTTTCGCGTTCGGCGAAGATCGCCACCAGCACGTTGGCGCCCGTCACCTCTTCGCGTCCCGAGGATTGAACGTGGATGACCGCGCGCTGGATGACGCGCTGGAATCCGGCCGTCGGCTTGGCGTCGTCGCGCCCGTCGGTGACGAGATTGTCGAGTTCGGTGTCGATGTAGTCGCGCAAAGTCTTGCGCAGAGCGTTGAGGTCGACCGAACAGGCGCGCATGACGGCGGCGGCGTCGAGATCGTCGATCAGGCTCAGCAGCAGATGCTCGAGCGTGGCGTATTCATGCCGCCGTTCGTTGGCGGCCTGAAGCGCCCGGTGAAGCGATTGCTCGAGATTGCGCGAAAAAGACGGCATGCCTCACCTCACTTCTTTTCCATGATGCATTGCAGGGGATGCTGGTGCTTGCGGGCGTAGTCCATCACTTGCGTGACCTTGGTCTCGGCGACCTCGTAGGTATAGACCCCGCATTCGCCGACGCCCTGCTGGTGCACATGCATCATGATGCGCCAGGCGTCCTCGCGGTTCTTCGTGAAATATTTCACCAGCACGGTCACAACGAACTCCATCGGCGTGTAGTCGTCGTTGAGCAGAAGCACGCGGTACATTGCGGGCTTGCGGGTCTGCGTCTTGGGACGCGTGATGACCTGCGTGCCCGAGCCAGGCGGCCCGTCGCCGTTGCGGCGGTTCGGTGTCGATGCCCGGTGAGCGCCTTCGTACATTTTTCTCCCGTCAGCCAGTTCTGGAAGAACCGGGCGCCTGCTCCCGGTCGCCCGGATGCGCGGCTCGTCTGGTTCTCCGCTATGCAGCAAATAGGCCAGTCGTTCTCCGCCGCCAGTTCCGCGGCGCCGAGGTGAAGGCGCGCGGCGATTCCGTCCAGTGTCGATCTTTCTTCGCCATCGCGGCGAACGCAAGGCGCCGAAAAAAGCAAAAAGCCCGGCGCGAGGCCGGGCTTCTCAGATGGCGACCGCAGTCGCCGATTTCAATGTCGCGCGAGATTACTTCGCGGTCGCCTGCATCTTGGCGATGGCGCCTTCGACCGGCTTGAACGCTTCCTTGGCGACGGCCTGGTACATTTCGCCCATCTTGGTCGCCTGCGCGACGAAGCCCTCGTAAGAGGACTTGCAGAATTCCGTCTGGAGCGTGATCGCCTCGTCGAGCTTCTTCACGCCGACGAGCTTCTCGACCAGAGCCGAGCCGTCCTCGAACGACTTCTTGGAATAGTCGCTGGCTTCCGTGGCGATCGCCTGAAGGCCCTTCGCGACTTCGCCCATCGCGGCGGAAGCGGCTTCGAACTGCGCTTTACCGAACTTCTGGAACGCTTCGAAATCGTAAGCCATGTGTGGATCCTCGAATAGGCCCTCGACCGGGGGCAGCCGGAGACCTGCTGCCAGGCCCAAGACGACCCGCCCGTTTTATGTGCAATGCACAATAGAAGTCAAGAATCTTTTTGCACCGCAAAATTCCTAAACTTTTCATCATTTAACCGGTGGGTAACCCAAAACGCCTAGGCTCCGAACCTGTGTTTTCCTGGCAACGGACTTTGCCGGATAGGTGTACAGCGAGGCGTCGCATGGGGTTGCGTAGCGTTGTTTCGAAGCGTCTGGGTCTCCTGGCGGCAGGCGCCGCTCTGGTCCTTGGCATGCTGGCCGTAACCGAACCGGCCGAAGCGCGAAGCCGTCACCGGCACTATTCCAAGCACCGCGTGCACGCGAGCTGGCACGTCAAGCGCTACGTCCATATCCGCAAGGGCCAGAAGGCGCGCGCGCGCGGCGTCGCCACGATGCAATTGCCCGCAGAATTCGTGATGGACGCAAATTCCGGCCGCGTTCTGCACGCCCACAACGAGAACGCCGAGCGCCACCCCGCCTCGCTCACCAAGGTGATGACCCTCTACATGCTGTTCGAGCAGATGGAGGCTGGGCGCTTCCGGCTCGATTCTGAAATTCCGGTGTCGGCGCACGCCGCCTCCATGGCGCCGTCCAAGCTGGGCCTGCGTCCCGGCTCGACCATCGAGGTCGAGGACGCGATCAAGTCGATCGTCACAAAATCGGCCAACGATATCGCGGTGGCGATCGGCGAAGCGGTCGGCGGATCGGAAGATCGCTTTGCGGAAATGATGACGCGCAAAGCCCGCGCCCTGGGCATGTCGCGCACGAATTATGCAAACGCCTCTGGCCTGCCGAACAACGAACAGGTGACGACGGCGCATGATCAGGCCGTGCTCGCCAAGGCGATCCAGGACCGCTTCCCGAAATATTACCGCTACTTCTCGACCCGCGTGTTCAATTTCGCCGGCCGCAGCATCCGCAACCACAACCACCTGCTCGGCCGCGTCGAGGGGCTCGACGGCATCAAGACGGGCTATACCGGCAAGGCCGGCTTCAACCTCATGACTTCGGTGCGCCGCGACGGCCATCACATCGTCGGCGTCGTGCTCGGCGGCCCCAGCGCCCGCATCCGCGACAACCGCATGGCCTCGCTGCTCGAGGCCAATATCGGCGACGGCGCCGTCGGCCGCACCGCCATCGCCAGCGTCGAGAAGGACGAGGACGACGCCCCCGCCCTGCGCGAGGAGGTCCGGCCAGTCCAGAAGGCCGAGCCGACGCCCGTCCGCGAGACCGTCCGCGTCGCCGCCGCCGAGCCAATGCGTCTGATGCCGCCGGCCCAGATCGAAACCGTGCGCTCCGGCGTGCAACTGGCCCGCGCCGACGCCCCCCGTCCGCAGCCTTCGCGCGCAGAAGCCGGCCTCTTCCTGGGCGTGCCGCCGGCGCCGATCCCCGTGCGCACGGCGGAAGCCGACGTCCGCCCTCGCCCGGCCTATGTCTCCGGCGCCGCCCGCGCCGCCGAAGCCCCGGTCGAAAAGCCCTCCGAGAAGATCAAGCTGCGCGTCGCAGCCCGCACGCCGGCCGCTGCCGATGGCGCGACCGCTCGCGGCGCGCTGGCGCTCGCCACCGCCACGCCGTCCTCTTTGCGCTGGGTCGCCGGCGCGCAGCCGGTCCGTGGCAAGGATGCCAGGCCCGCCGCGAAGGAAACCGCGCAGGAGAAGGCCGGCCGCACGCAGGTCGCCAAGTCCCAGCCGAAGAAGGATGAGGACGATGAGGCGCCCGCCGTCTCGCGCTCCGGCTGGATCATCCAGATCGGCGCGACCGACGATATGGCCAAGGCCAAGGAGCTGCTGTCGCGCGCCAAGGGCCACAGCCGCGCCGTCGCCAAGGCGCAGCCCTTCACCGAGAAGGTGCAGAAAGGCTCCGGCACGCTCTACCGCGCCCGTTTCGCCGGCCTGCAGGAAAATGCCGCCGAGAGCGCCTGCCGCGAGCTGAAGCGCTCGGGCATGGCCTGCATCGCGATGAAGAATTGAGCCGCGCTTGCGGCGCGTGTGTCGAGCGTTTGAGTTGGAGTGTCACAGATGACGGCGCATCAGGACGTCCTTGGCATCGTTGACCCGGGCCGCCAGGTCCGTAGACCCCCCCTGGTCGGGATGCAGTTTTTTCATCAGCGTCCGATGCGCGCGCGAAATATCCTCGCGGCTGGCTCCCTTATGAAGGCCGAGCACCTCGTACGCTTCATCCTCGGACATGGCGGCGGCGCGGCTTCGCGTCCGAGTGCCGCCGCCCCGCGCGTCGGCGTGACCCTCTCCTGCCTGACGCCAGCCGGGAAACCGGCGGTCGAGATAAGCCTCTAGCAGCCGCGCGCCGTCGGGATCGTCGCTCAGGCACTGGCGGTGGAGGTCTTCGCAGGCCGCGCGCGTCAGCGTATCGAGCGAGCGCCCTTCCTGCGGCCCTGCGAGAATGACGCCGGACATGGCGCCGGTCGCATGATCCAGCTCCATCTCGATCATCGCGGAACGCACGCGCGAGACGCCCGGCCCTTTCGAGCGGCCGAAATTCCAGTCCTTGGGAAAGCGCCCCTGCCCCAGGATCAGCGCGCCGACCGCAGCGAGCACGCCAGCCGCCGGAAAGGCGCCGCGCGCCAGCAGCAGCAGGCCGGCGCCGATCGCCGAGGCGCCGCCGAAGCCGCGAATCCAGCGCGCCAGCACCGCCGG
>JASGFP010000172.1:0-5560 GCA_047605445.1 Rhodoblastus sp. | reverse complement strand
GCCGCACATTGACGATCTCCCCCTTCACCCCGAAATCGTCCAGAACGCCTTCGAGCAGGCGCGCATTCTGCGCCAGAGAATCCTCCGAAATCCGGCGGGCGGCCTTGCGCGCCTCGGCGAGCAGGCCGAGCGCCGGAAGTCGGTACGATTGCTGATCGAAGAGACCGGGCTGAGCCTCCTTGCTGGCGCGGCGGCCGGGCTTCAGCGGCTCAGCCTGTTTCGCTACCGGCACCGTTGCGGCGACCGGCATTTCAGCCGGCGCGGATGCTCCGATAGGCTGGAGCGCAGGTCTCCAGTTCGCATCGCCCGCGTCCGAGTCGAAACTCGGTTCGACACGATCGCGCGTGGCCGGCTGCACCGGTCGCACGGGCGATTCGCCGTCATCGCCGCGCCGGCGTCCCAGACTGCCAAAGCGCCGCATCGCTGCGCTTTTGAGCGCGAGAAGGCCGTGCAAGGCCGCTCCCAGCGAGATCAGCGCCTTTCCCGGTTCGTCGTCATGGTCGATGCGTTCGGCGTCGCGCTTGGCCTTGCGCACTTGGGTCGTGGGAGAGACATCGTCCTGCTCCTTCGGGCGAAGTCCGCCGCAGGCCGCGGACAAGCAGAGAATCGCGCTTGCGGCGAGCGCGATCGTGGCTGCGATCATGCCGATGCGCAGGCCGCCGGTCGCCCATCGCGCGAGAGCAGCGATTGCATCGCCGACTATGCCGCCGAGCCCGCTCGGCAGAGGCCAGCGACCGGGCGGCGGCAGCATCGAGGCGACCGCCGCGGCGCTCAGCGCGCCGAGCAGCCAGAAGGCCAGTCTGGACTTCGGCCTGTCAAAGCCGTGGTCGACAACGAGACGCCAGCCGAGGAGGGCAGCGGGCGCAAGCAGAGCGATGGATGCGATGCCGAGGACCTGGGTGAGAATATCGGCGATGATAGCGCCGCGAAGACCAAGCAGGTTGCGAATCGGACCGTCGATGGCGTGATTGAGGCTGGGGTCGCGGGTCGACCACGTCGCCAGCGCGAGGCCCGTCAGAATGACGGCTACGATCAGGATGACGCCAGCAAATTCAGCGAGCCGCCGCGACAGGAAGTGACGGGCGTTCGCCGGGAAGCTGCTGACAAAGGCCGAATAGCCCGCGTTGCGCATAGATTTCCGACGCCGGTTCGAAACGAGCGGCCGCCTGGCCACCCGGCGCAGACTAGGAAACCCGAGTTAAGGAGCGCTTAACCTTGCCCGTTTCTTACCGCCTCAGGCGTCGCGCGGACGGATCAAGCCTTCCTGCGCGACGGAGGCGACCAGCCGTCCGTCGCGGGTAAAGATCGAGCCGCGCGTCAGCCCGCGCGCGCCGGAGCTGGACGGGCTGTCCTGCGCGTAAAGGAGCCAGTCGTCGGCGCGGAAGGGGCGATGGAACCACAGCGCGTGATCGAGGCTGGCAACCTGCATGTCGCTCTGGAATCCCGATCGACCGTGCGGGATCAGGGCCGTGTCCAGCAGCGTCATGTCCGAGAGATAGGCGAGAACCGCGCGATGGATCGCGGGATCGTCGGGCAAGGCGCCGGAGGCGCGGAACCAGACATATTGCACCGGCTCGCCCGGTATGCCCGCGCGCGGCTTGTAGCGATTGCGGTCGACGGGACGGCTCTCGATAGGGCGCGGCTGGTCGAAGAACCGGCGGATGGGCTCGGGCGTCGCGTCCGTGAAGCTGGCTTTCAGTTCGGCTTCGGACGGGAGGTCTTCGGGCTGGGCCACCTGCGGCATGGCGACGGCGTGTTCGAGACCGTCTTCTTCCACCTGAAATGAGGCCGATAGTGAAAAGATCGCGCGGCCATGCTGGATCGCCACGCAATTGCGCGTGGCGAAACTCTTGCCGTCGCGGATGCGGTCGACTTCGTAGACGATCGGCACGGAGGGATCGCCCGGCAGAATGAAATAGCCGTGCAAGGAGTGCGGCGGCCGATCGTTGACGGTGCGCGCGGCGGCGACCAGCGCCTGGGAGATCACGAGCCCGCCGAAGACCCGCTGCCATCCGACCTGCGGGCTGCGGCCGCGATAGATGTTGTGCTCGATCTGCTCAAGATCGAGAATTTGCAGGAGATCGTCAATCGCGCGCATTCAACGTCCGCCCCGAGCCTCCGCCGGACTGGGGCGGACGGCGCTATTGATGAAGGGCCTCGCCATGCAAGGCAAGGTCGAGACCCATGCGCTCGTCATCGGAATCGGTGCGCAGGCCGACGAGGAGGTCCGCGCCTTTGAGCGACAGCCAGGTGCCGATGAGACACCAGACCGTCACGATTGCGACGCCGGCCGCCTGGATCAGGAGCTGACGGAACGAGCCTTCGAGCAATCCCGATATGCCAGCTTCGGTCGCCGTCGCGCTGACCGAGGCCGTCGCGAAGACGCCGGCCATCAGCGTGCCGATGATTCCGCCGACGCCGTGGACGCCGAACACGTCGAGCGAATCGTCGTATTTGAACCGGACCTTCACGCGTGTGCAGAAGTAATAGCAGACGGCGCCGGCGATACAGCCGATCACCACGCCATGCCACGGCAGGACGTAGCCCGAAGCCGGCGTGATCGTGCCAAGGCCCGCGACGGCGCCCGAGATCAGGCCGAGAACGGAAGGCTTGCCGCGCTCTGCCCATTCGAGGGCGCTCCAGACGATGGCCCCGGCGCTGGCCGCCAGATGCGTCGCGACGATTGCGAAAACGGCGCGCGAGCCGGCGCCGAGCGCCGAGCCGCCGTTGAATCCGAACCAGCCGACCCAGAGCAGCCCGGTGCCGATCACCGCCATCGAAAGATCGAACGGCGCAAGGTTCTCGCGGCCGTAGCCTTGACGGGCGCCCATCAGCAAAGCGGCGAGCAACCCGGCGACGCCGGCGTTGATGTGGACGACCGTGCCGCCGGCAAAGTCGATGACGCCCATTTGCGCGAGGAACCCGCCGCCCCAGATCCAATGGGCCGAGGGGACGTAGACGAGAAACATCCAGAAGGCGCTGAACAGAAGGAAGGCCGAGAATTTCAGACGATCCGCCACGGCGCCGGCGACGAGGGCGCAGGTGATCACCGCAAAGGTCATCTGGTAGGCGGCAAACAGCAGTTCCGGAATCGTCTTGGCGAAGGGGCTCACCGTTTCGAGCCCGACGCCGGCGAAAAAGGCCCGGCCCAATTCGCCGATCCAGCGGCCTTCGCCGTGGAAGGTCAAGGTGTAGCCGAGAGCGAACCACAGAATGGAAACCAGCGCCGTCGCAGAAAAACTCTGCGCCATGGTCGCAAGCACATTCTTCTTCCGCACCATGCCGGCGTAGAACATCGCAAGACCCGGGATCGTCATCATCAGAACGAGGGCGGTCGCGGCGATCATGAAGCCTGTGTCCGCGGCGTTTATCGCAGACGTCTCGGCTGCATGAGCCGGATTTGCGGCGCCGAGAATTGCGGCTGAAGTGAAAAGGCCGGCGGCGCGGCGAATATGGTTCATGTGCCTAGATTTCGATCAGCAGAATAGGGATCGCCGATCAAAATGGCGGTCTGTCGCAAAAGCAAGCGAAGTAACGACTAAAATATAATCATTATGCCTATATATTGATCCTATGTCAGCGGGCGCGCCTCATCGACCAGCATGATCGGAATCCCGTCCCGAATTGGAAAGGCGAGTTTCGCAGAGCGCGAGATCAGCTCGTTTCGATGCGGGTCGTATTCGAGCGCCGCCCGTGTCAGCGGGCAGACGAGGATTTCGAGCAAACGCGGATCGATACGCGACGTTTCGATCTCCGTTTTCCCAACCGGCGCATTGTCTGAATCCGTCATTGGTCAAACCGTTTCTTCAATGCAGCGGCGGCCGGCTGGCTCCATTGCTCGCCAGCTCCATCTCCGCGATAGCGACGAGAACCTCCCCTCGGGCGCGCAGGTCGGCAGCCTCGAGCAGGGCCTGCTTCTCCTTGACGCCGAAGGGGCTCATCATCGACAAAGAATTGATCAGGTCCTCGTCCGAAGCTTTTGCAACCGATTCCCAATCTACCGAAACAGAATTGTGTTCGGCAAAGGCGCGCAGAGCCTCCACAACGGCGTCGCGATCCACCTGCCCTGCATCCGAGCGCTGCAAATCCGCAGCGAACGCGTCGTACTTAACCTCGAATCGCCGAAACGGCGTATTGCGCGTCGTTTCCTTCGCTACATGGAAGCGGCAGACGCCTTCCAGCGATATGATGTAGCGACCGTCGCCGGTCTCCGCGAAGCGCGTGATTCTGCCAGCGCATCCCACGGAATACAGTGCAGGCGTCGCGCCGCCTGCAATTTCGGCCTGAGGCTGAATCATTCCAATCAGCCGCTCGCCGGTCAGCGCCGCGTCGACCATCGCGAGATAGCGCGGCTCAAAAATATTCAGGGGTAGTTCCGCGCGCGGCAACAGCAGACAGCCCGAGAGGGGAAAAATCGGCAACTCGCCGGCCAGTTCGCGAATGTCGAGGTAGAGTCGGTTCATTCAGCCCGCCGTCGCTGGCGATGTCAGGAAAAAAGCATGGCCGAGAGCTTTCGACGCGCGATCTTGGTCGCCGCGTCGATCGGACCCCAGACTTCGAACAATTGTAGCAATTGCTTGCGCGCGCCATCCTCGTTCCATTCCCGGTCGCGTTTGATGATCGCGAGCAGGACGTCGGCGGCTTCGCCGCGGCTTCCGGCGCCGTTCAGCGCGAGCGCCAGATCGAATTGCGCCTGCAGATCGTCAGGCGTCTCCGCGACCTTGCGGCGCAAAGTGGCGACATCGCCGACAGCGCCCGACTGGGAGGCGACTTCGAGCGCGGTGGCCACCTGCTTCAAAGCCGCGTCGGCGCGAATCGTCTCGGGCAGCGCGGCGAATACGGCTGCGGCGCGATCCGTTTCGCCCAGGGCCAGCATGGCGCGCAGGTAAAGGCCAATCGCCTTGGGATTTTCGGGCTCGTCGGCGACGGCTTTTTCAGCCAGTTCCGCAGCGCCCTCCGCATCACCGGTCGCCAGCGCTTCTTCCGCCAGCGCCAAGGCTTCGCCTGCCGGGCCGAGGGGTCCGACGATGCGTTCCAGAAAGGCGACGATCTGGCTTTCCGGAAGCGCGCCCACGAAACCGTCGACCGGCTGGCCCCGCTGGAAGGCGATCACGGCCGGGATCGACTGGACGCCGAGCTGCTGGGCGATCTGGGGATGGTCGTCGATATTCATCTTGACCAGCCGGACCTTGTCTCCGGCCGCGGAAACGGCGCGCTCCAGCAAGGGCGCGAGCTGCTTGCAGGGCCCGCACCATGGCGCCCAGAAGTCGACCAGGATGACGCGCTGCATGGAGGCCGTCAGAACGTCGGCGCGGAACGTCGCGGTGGACGTTTCGATCACGCCGGCATTCTCCGTCATTTCCGCCGATCCCGCGTTCATGGTGTATTTTCCCGTGGCGATTGAACTATGTCACGAGATAGGCTGCGGTCGAGCCGGTCGCAACCATTGCCGCCGACACTGTTGCATTATTCGAAGCTTTGCGTCATATAGCCCGCGCCGACGGCGTCGGCGACGGATGCGGGTGTAGCTCAGGGGTAGAGCACAACCTTGCCAAGGTTG
>JASGFP010000171.1:0-5599 GCA_047605445.1 Rhodoblastus sp. | reverse complement strand
CGAGCACTGGGGCGTGCCGTTCTCGCGCACGACCGAGGGCAAGATCTACCAGCGCCCGTTCGGCGGCATGACCACCGACTACGGCCGCGGCCCGCCGGCGCAGCGCACCTGCGCGGCCGCCGACCGCACCGGCCACGCGATGCTGCACACCCTTTACGGGCAGGCGCTGCGCTACTCGACCGAATTCTTCATCGAGTATTTCGCGATCGACCTGATCATGGACAGCGAAGGCCGCTGCCGCGGCGTCGTCTGCATCAAGATGGACGACGGGTCGATCCATCGCTTCCGTTCGCAGCTCACCATTCTCGCCACCGGCGGCTACGGCCGCGCCTATTTCTCCGCGACCTCCGCGCATACATGCACGGGGGACGGCGGAGGCATGGTGCTGCGTTCAGGTTTGCCTCTCCAAGATATGGAATTCGTCCAATTCCATCCGACAGGCATCTATGGCGCGGGCTGTCTCATCACGGAAGGCGCGCGCGGCGAGGGCGGCTATCTCACCAATTCCAACGGCGAACGCTTCATGGAGCGTTACGCGCCGAGCGTGAAGGATCTCGCGCCGCGCGACATGGTGTCGCGCGCCATGACGATGGAAATCCGTGAAGGACGCGGCGTCGGCAAGGGCGCCGACCACATCTTCCTGCATCTCGACCATCTCGATCCGAAAATCCTGCACGAGCGCCTGCCCGGCATTTCGGAGAGCGCGAAGATTTTCGCCGGCGTCGACGTCACGAAGGAGCCAATCCCGGTTCTGCCGACCGTCCATTACAACATGGGCGGCATCCAGACGAATTATCACGGCGAGGTTCTGACCAAGAAGAATGGCGACCCCGACGTGGTGGTGCCGGGCCTGATGGCGCTCGGCGAAGCGGCCTGCGTGTCGGTGCACGGCGCCAATCGGCTGGGCTCGAATTCGCTGATCGATCTCGTCGTGTTCGGCCGAGCGGCGGGCCTGAGGGCCGCCGAACTGGTCAAGGCCGGCGAGAAGCAAGCCGAACTGCCGGCCGATTCCGCCGACATGTCGCTCAGCCGGCTCGACAAATATCGCTACGCCAGCGGCAGCACGCCGACGGCGGAGCTGCGGCTGAACATGCAGAAGGTGATGCAGGCCAATTGCGCGGTCTACCGCACCGGCGAGACGCTGGCCGAAGGCTCAAAGCTCATCCACGACGTGTGGAAGGCGCGCGACGACGTGCGCGTGACCGACCGTTCGCTGATCTGGAATTCCGATCTGATCGAGACGCTGGAATTCGACAATCTGATCGTGCAGGCGGTGGTGACGATGGACGGCGCCAACAACCGCACCGAATCGCGCGGCGCGCATGCGCGCGAGGATTACGCCGAACGCGACGACGTGAACTGGATGAAGCACACGCTGGCTTCGATCGACGATTCCAACAAGGCGGTGTCGATCGACTATCGCCCCGTGCATTCCTACACGATGTCGAACGAGGTCTCGTATATCGAGCCCAAGGCGCGCGTTTATTGAGTTCCGCGTTACCGACGCGCCCTCAGCCGGACGGATCTGACCATGGTTGAATTCACCCTGCCGAAAAATTCCCGCGTCACGCCGGGCAAGACCTGGCCGCGGCCGGCTGGTGCGAACATTCAGGAATTCCAGATCTACCGCTGGGATCCGGACGACGGGCGCAACCCGCGCCTCGACACCTATTACGTCGACCGCGACGATTGCGGACCGATGATTCTCGACGGCATCATCTGGATCAAGAACAAGATCGATCCGACGCTGACCTTCCGCCGCTCCTGCCGCGAAGGCATCTGCGGCTCCTGCGCGATGAACATCGACGGCACCAACACGCTCGCCTGCACCAAGGGCATGGACGAGGTGAAGGGCACGATCAAAATCTATCCGCTGCCGCACATGCCGGTCGTCAAAGACCTGGTGCCGGACCTCACGCGCTTCTACACGCATCACGCCTCGATCGAGCCGTGGCTGAAGACGGATACGCCGGCGCCGGAAAAGGAATGGCTGCAATCGCCGCAGGACCGCGCGGAGCTCGACGGGCTCTACGAGTGCATCCTGTGCGCCTGCTGCTCGACGTCGTGCCCGAGCTACTGGTGGAACACCGAGCGCTATCTCGGCCCCGCCGCGCTGCTGCAGGCCTATCGCTGGCTGATCGACTCGCGCGACGAGGCGACCGGCGAGCGCCTCGACTATATCGAGGATACGTTCCGCCTCTATCGCTGCCACACGATCATGAATTGCTCGAAGGCCTGTCCGAAGGGTCTGAACCCGGCCAAGGCGATTTCGAAGATCAAGAACATGATGATCACGCGCCAGCTCTGAATGGGCGACCCGTAATTGAAAAAGCCGCAACGGGCGACCGTCGCGGCTTTTTGATTTCATGCAAGCGCTCAGCGCTTGTGATGCTGCATCGAATACATGCGCGTGTGCAGGTCGAGCATGGCGGTGGCGAAGCTCGAGGCGTCGTCGATCCACTCGTCCCACAGCGCCGCGGCCGAGGGCGTCCGCGCGACCAGCTTGCCGGTCAGATCGTCGGCGTCGAACTGCAGTTCGGCCTCGAATTTCTTGGCCATGCCCTGCATCGCGCGGTTGCGGGCGAGGCAGGACATGTAGAGCGTCTCGGCGCCGCGGTTGCGCGCGGCCTGCACGATGCGGCCCATGAGTTCCGTGCCGACGCCGCGCCGGCGCCAGCCGACCTCGACCGAAAAGGCGGCTTCCGCCGAGCCCTTGTCGAGCCCGAGGCCGACGCCGCGCAATTCGCCCGCGCCGCGCATCACGCCCTCGACGAAATAGCCGTAGATGACGTCGTCGATGCCGAAGCAGCGATCGGCGTAATTCGTCAGGAAGTCGTCGCTGACCGCCATGGCGAACCGGTCGTGCCGGCTCTGCGCGTCAAGCCGCAGAAGGTGGTCGCGGAAGGCCGCCATGTCGGACGGCCACAGACGACGCACGACGCCGCCGTAAATGTTTGCGTGTTCCATATCAGTCCCCGTTCGCGATCCTTGCGGTCGCATCCGAATCCGACCCACGCTCCCTCGTTTCCAGATCATATTGTGCGTTGCAACAGTTTAAGCAAGCGTAAATACCGAGCATACCGTAAGATAATGATATGATGCGATCTTCTGTCGCATCTGCCCACAAGTTGATATGTAAACAGAGGCAAAATCGTGGCGAGAGATCCGATGCGATGTTGCGTCGCACAAATCGTCGCCCAGGCCGCGCTCAGGCCAACAGGTCGATCAGATGCGGGATCAGCGGCTCGTCGGCCGGCGGCATCGGCCAGCTCCGCAGCTCGCGCGGGCGCACCCATTTGACGGCCTGGCCTTCGCGGGGTTGCACGAAACCCTCCCAGCGCCGGCAGATGTAGAGCGGCATCAGCAGGTGGAAGTCTTCGTAGGCGTGGCTGGCGAAGGTGAGCGGCGCGAGGCAGGGCGCCTTCACATGGATCGAGAGTTCCTCGTGCAATTCGCGGATCAGCGCGTCCTCGGGCCGCTCGCCGGGATCGAGCTTGCCGCCGGGGAATTCCCAGAGGCCCTCGAGCTTCTTTCCGGGCGGGCGCTGGGCGATCAGGACACGGTTATCCTGGTCGACGAGGGCGCAGGCGACGACGAGCAGGATGTTCAAGGGCGCCTCAGCGATCGTTGGTCAGGACGAGCTTGACCGGCTTTTCCTCCTTGCCCGAGACGGTCACGGTCTCGAACATGGCGCCGCCGTCATTGCCGGTGCGCAGGCGGTGGTGAAACGCGCCCGTGTTGATCTGCACGTAGCTGTCCTTGTCGCGGTAGCGCACCTGCGCGGTCACGAAATATTCGCCCGCAGCGACATTGTCGAATTCGAACTTGCCGGTCGATTCGGCGCGAACGGCGCGCGTGTAGTCGGCATATTGCGGATCGACGTCCACCTTCGGGATCTGGTCGGCTGGCAGCGAGCGCTGGCCCTTGTAGAGCGCGGCGAAGCGCTCGCGCGCGTATTTCGTCGCGGGCACGAGACGAATGATTTCGCCGGCCGCATTGATGGTTCCGCCCTTGTCGTCGCGCCAGAAGGCATGGCCGTGGATCGACGTCGTTCCAGCCTTCTTGATGAAGGCGGCTTCGGCCGGATCGAAAGCGGCGGCGGTCGCGACATTCACAGTTTCGGGCGTCGATCGGCACGCGCCCAGCGCCAGCGCGGCGGCGGCGAGTATGAGAAATCCACGCATCAAACTGCCTCGTCACATGCAATCGGCAGACACTTGCGCGCGCCGTCCCAAAACGCAAGGCGGCCGAAAGTCGCCGCGAATTTCGGACGCTGCGGCAAGCGGCCGTCAACGACACGACGGCGCATGCCAATCCTGCCGGGCGCCTATCGACCGGCGTACTCGGCCCAGCAGTCGCGCGTCTCGTAGACGCGGATCGCGTGGGTCAGCGGCAGGGCCGGCCTGATACGGTCCCACACCCAAACAGCGATGTTCTCGGCCGTGGGATTGTCCAGACCCTCGATGTCGTTGAGGCAATGATGATCGAGTTGCGCGAGCAAGGGCGCGAACGCCGCCTCGATATCGAAGAAATCCGCAACGAATCCGGTATGCGGATCGACCGGACCTTCGAGCGTCAATTCGATCCGATAGGAATGGCCGTGCATGCGATGGCAGCGGTGCGTCGGGGGAACGTTCGGCAGCCGATGGGCGGCCTCAAATGTGAAGGCCTGCGTGATCTTCATGGAATGCCTATGATCTTGTGCGTCTGCAACGCCAACCGCCATTGCGGATGCGCGAGGCAATAGGCGGTAGCCGCGGCGGTGTTGGCGGTCCGGTTCGGACCGTCCATCGGTTGCAGCAGGAAATGGCCGAAGTCGAGGGCTTCGTAAAGTTCCGGCTCGGCGCCGGGCTGCGGAAAGACGAGTTTCAGTTCGTCGCCCCGGACCAGCACAAGCTCGGCGCCGGCTTTCGGGCTGACGCACAGCCAGTCGACTCCCGGCGGCGCCTGTTGCGTTCCGTTGGTTTCGACAGCGACTTCGAAGCCTTGCGCATGCAGGCTTGCGAGCAGGGCCTCATCGACCTGGAGCAGCGGCTCGCCTCCGGTCAACACGACGAACCGGCCGGTCGCCCCGCCTGCCGGCCAGTGCGCCGAAACGGCGGCGGCCAGTTCCACGGCGGACGAGAACTTTCCGCCGCCCCCGCCATCGACGCCGACGAAATCCGTGTCGCAGAAGCGGCAAATCGCGTTTGCGCGATCGGCTTCGCGGCCGCTCCAGAGATTGCAACCCGCGAAGCGGCAGAAGACCGCGGCGCGGCCTGCGTTCCGGCCCTCGCCCTGCAAAGTGTAGAAAATTTCCTTGACCGCGTAGCTCACTCGCGCCGCCCGGTCGCGATCACGAGCGATAATCGCCGTTGATCGCGACATATTCCTTGGTCAGATCGCAGGTCCAGACCTTGGACGCGCCCTTGCCGATGCCGAGATCGACGCGGATTTCGACCTGCTGATCCTTCATCACTTGCGAAACCTTCGCCTCGTCATAAGCGGGATCGCGCAGCCCTTTGTGGGCGACGCGGATGCCGCCGAACCAGATGGCGAGCCTGTCGCGCTCGGCCTTTTCGCCGGCCTTGCCGACCGCCATGACGATGCGGCCCCAGTT
>JASGFP010000170.1:0-5624 GCA_047605445.1 Rhodoblastus sp. | reverse complement strand
GATCGGCTGCGGCTGGCGCGCGCGCAGCGCGTCGATCGCCCGCGCGGAATCCATCGGCGCAATGTCGCGCGCGCCGTCGGAAACGGCGACGACGCCGACCGGCGCGCCGCGACGGCCGGCTGCTTCCGCAGCGCTGATGGCGAAGGCGACGCGGCGCTCCCATGTCGGCGCCGCGGCCCAGCCGTCGTCGAGCACGATCAGCAGCGGCCCCGCTCCGCCATCGGAAGCAGCAGGCGGATTCCAGATCGGCCCGGCGAAGGCGAGACAGGCGAGCGCGGCGACCGCGAGACGCAACACGAGCAGCCACCACGGCGTGCGCGCCGGCGTCTCGTCGCGGCGCGCGCTGTCGAAGATGATTTTCAGCGGCGGAAACGGCAGCTTTCGCGGCCGCGGCGGCGTCACGCGGATCAGCAGCCAGATGATCGGCAGGCTGAGCAGACCGAGCAGCGCAAGCGGCGCGGCGAAGGCGATGGGGAGCCCCATCATGCGCGCGCGCCCTGCGTTCCGCCTTCCTCCAGCCGCGCGCGCAACGCGATCAGCGCTTCGGACGCGGGGCGATCGGTGCGATGCACGAGGACGGAAAAGCCGTGCGCGCGAGCTATGTCGAAAATCGCGGCGCGGTGGCGCGCGAGGCGCTGCTCGTAATCGCTACGCCAGCTTTCCGCGCGTCCCAGCCGCATTGTCGCCGACGAATCGGAATCGATCAGTTCGACATGGCCGCTGAATGGAAACGTCTCTTCGACGGGATCGGCGATCATGACGACATGCCCGCTGGCGCCGCGCGCCGCGATCGTGGACAGGCGCTCTGCGAACAGCTTCGGCTCGATCAGGAAATCGCCGATCAGGATCGCGCGCGTGCGCGGGCCGAGGGCGACGGCCGGCGGCAATTCCGCGCGTTCTATGTCGCGTCCGGCCTCGACCGTCAGCACTTCGCCCAGACGATCCACGATGTCGCGCGATGCAAAGGCCCGCGAGAGCCCGAGCAGGCCGACGCGCTCGCCGCCGCGCACCAGCAGGTCGGCGGCGGCGAGCCCCAGCGCCAGAGCGCGGTCCACCTTCGGCTCGCGCGCGAGATCGGAGACGAAGCCCATCGACGGCGACAGGTCCATCCACAGCCACAGCGTATGTGCGGCCTCCCACTCGCGTTCGCGCACATAGAGCTTGTCGTCGCGGGCCGAACGCCGCCAGTCGATGTTCTGCGACGCCTCGCCGGAAGAGAAAGGCCGGAACTGCCAGAAGGTCTCGCCGACGCCCGCGCGCCTGCGTCCATGCACGCCGTGCATCAGCGAAGCCGCGATTTCCTTCGCGGCGACCAGCGCCGCCGGCAGCCGCCGCGCGAGATCGAGCGCCACCTGCCGGCAGGCGGGCGCATGGGCCGCTTGCGTCGCGTCGATCAGGCGCGCATCCGCCATCAGGAAAACCGCGCGGTCAGTTTCTTCACCAGTCCGGAAATCGTCTCGCCATCGGCGCGCGCGGCGAAGGTCAGCGCCATGCGGTGCTTCAGCACGGGCTCGGCCAGCGCCACGACGTCATTGATCGAGGGCGCGAGCCGCCCGTCGAGAAGCGCGCGGGCGCGTGTCGCCAGCATCAGGGCCTGCGCCGCGCGCGGGCCTGGGCCCCAGGCGACATGGCGCACGATCGCCGGATCGCCTTCGCCCGGACGCGCCGAACGCACGAGATCGAGAATGGCGTCGAGCACCGTCTCGCCCACGGGAAGACGGCGAACGAGACGCTGCGCCTGCGTCAGATCGTCGACCGTCAAGGCCTGCTTCGGCTTCGAGACCGTATCGCCGGTCGTATCGAGCAGGATGCGGCGCTCGGCGTCGCGGTCGGGATAGCCGACGTCGATCTGCATCAGAAAGCGGTCGAGCTGCGCCTCGGGCAGCGGATAGGTGCCCTCCTGCTCAAGAGGATTCTGCGTCGCCAGCACATGGAAGGGGCGCGGCAGGTCGTAGCGCTGGCCGGCGACCGTGACGTGATTTTCCTGCATCGCCTGCAGCAGCGCCGACTGGGTGCGCGGCGAGGCGCGGTTGATCTCGTCGGCCATCAAGAGCTGCGCGAAGATCGGCCCTTTCACGAAGCGGAAGGCGCGTTTGTGGTCGGGCGTCTCGTCCAGCACTTCGGAGCCGAGAATATCCGAGGGCATCAGGTCCGGCGTGAACTGGATGCGCTGGCTGTCGAGGCCCAGCACGACCGACAGCGTCTCGACCAGTTTCGTCTTGGCCAGCCCCGGAACGCCGACCAGCAGACCGTGGCCGCCCGACAGCAGCGTCGCCAGCGCCTCCTCCACCACCGCCCCCTGGCCGAAGATGACGGCCTCCACGGCGGCGCGCGCGGCGGCAAGTTTGTCGAGCGCGCGTTCGGCCTGTTGGGCGACGGCGTCGTCGAGGGAAGTCGGAACGGCTTCGGCGGACATGAGACCTCGCTTCCAACGTTGGCCCACTCCCTCCCCTTTATGGGGAGGGTAGCGAGCGAAAGCGAGCGGGGTGGGTGGGAGTCCGTTCGAACGAAACTCCCACCCCACCCGCATCGCTATGCGATGCGACCTCCCCATAAAGGGAGGTATGAGCGCGCCGAGCTGATTCGATTTCCCTTCGGGCGCGGCCACCCTAGATTATGGGGCATGCAAGGTGGCGGCCAATAGGCGCGGGATTATGGCGGAAGAAGAACGTAAACAGGCGACGTCCGGCGGGCTGGAGGGTCTGGCCGCCGCCGCGCGCTCGGCCGGCGGCGAGCGTAGGAAACTGCCGCCCGTCCATCTCTGGAACCCGGATTTCTGCGGCGACATCGACATGCGCATCGCCGCCGACGGCACCTGGTTCTACATGGGCACGCCGATAGGCCGCCCGGCGCTGGTGCAGCTTTTTTCCACCATCCTGCGCAAGGACCCCGAGCGCTACGTGCTGGTGACGCCCGTCGAGCGCGTCGGAATCAAGGTGGATGACGCGCCGTTTCTGGGCGTGGAACTGCAGAAAGCGCAGGACGAGCGCGGCCAGGTGCTGCGCCTGCGCACCAATGTCGAGGACTGGGTGGAGATCGACGCGGAACACCCCCTCCGCTTCGCGCCGGGCGCCTCGGAAGGGCTGAAGCCCTATGTGCTCGTGCGCGACAGACTGGAGGCGCTGGTCAAGCGCGCGCTGTTCTACGATCTCGTCGACTGGGGCGAGGTGCGGTCGGTCGATGGCGAGGACATGTTCGGCGTGGCCTCGGCGGGTCATTTCTTCCCGATGGCGCGGGCGGCGGAAGTCGAGGCCTGGGCGGCCCAATGAGGGGCGCCGTTGCGGCCCTGCTGCTCGCGCTGGCCGGCCCCGCCGCCGCGCAGACCGCCTGTCCCGGCGCGATGCAGTCATGGACGCGGATCGAGCTTCATCTCGGCCTCGGCATTCCCGGCGGCGGCGAGGTCTCCCGCGCGCAGTTCCGCAATTTTCTGGAAGGCACGGTCACGCCGCGCTTTCCGGACGGCTACACCGAGGTCAAGGCGACCGGCCATTACCGCTACAAATCCGGCAAGATCGCCGCGGAGCCGGCGCGGGTGCTGACGATTCTCACGAAGGCGCCGGACGAGGCCGCGGCGAAGGTCGACGAGATCGTGAAGATCTACAAGACGCGCTTCCGTCAGGAGAGCGTCGGACGCAGCCACCGGGTGGATTGCGTCGCGTTCGACTAAGAGCCCCAATCTTGTGACGACTGGAGATCCCATAAGTGAAAGCTCAGGGCTCTCAAATGGCGGCCCCAATGGATTTCATAACTTGTCCTGTGGCGCCAGCACGCGTCTGCCATGCCCGCATTTTTGAATCGCCAAATGGTTTTCTGCGCGTCGCCGACAATGTCCGCAAGATCGTCGATCGCATCGCCGAGCGTGTAAACTCCCTGGGCTAGCGCCGCTTGGCGGTCAGGCGACATTTCCACGTGATCGGGCTGAAGCTGACCCAGTCGCAAACCATCCATTACCGCTCTATCATCGCGCCAATGACACTTGCTTCGCGCGCCTTCGAGACGCCCTTCCACATCCCCTACGTCCGCGAAAAACTCGCCCGGCCTGCCTCCAAGCCGTCGCGGCAGGCGGGCGACGATTACGCCATCGGCGGCGCGCGCGACGAGGAGATCGCCGCCGCGCTCGACGCCGCGCGTCCCGCGGCCGTGCTCATCGGCCTGATCGAACGGCCGCAGGGCGTCACAGTGCTGCTCACCGAGCGCGCGACGCATCTGCGCAGCCATTCCGGCCAGGTCGCCTTTCCCGGCGGCAAGCTCGACCCCGGAGAAGATGCGCTTGCAGCAGCTTTGCGCGAGGCGGAGGAGGAGATCGGGCTGCATCGCCGCCACGTCGAGCCCTTCGCCGCGCTCGATCCCTATCTCTCAGGCAGCGGCTACCGGATCACGCCCATCGTCGCGCAGATCCATCCGCCGTTCGACCTCGAGATCAATCCGGAAGAGGTCGCCGAAACCTTCGAGGCGCCCTTCGCCTTCGTGATGGACCCGAAAAATCACCAGCGTCAGTCGCGCGAGTGGAAGGGCGCCATGCGCCACTACTACGCAATGCCGTGGGAGAGCCACTATATCTGGGGCGTGACCGCAGGCATCCTGCGCAACATTTACGAGAGGCTGTACACCTGATGTGGCGCGTTCTGCTCGAACCGGCCGCCTTCTTCGTCGCCCCGTTCATTCTCTACGTTCTGTATCTGCTGGTGCGCGCCCGCAATCCGCTGCAGCCCGCGCACTGGCCGAACGCCGCCGTCGTCAGCCTCGTCATCGCCGGCCTCGCCGTGGCGGTCGCGGGCATGCTCTGGTTCGGCTTCGAGGCGGACCGCCCGACGGGCGCCTATGTTCCCGCGCATGTCGAGAACGGTAGGGTCGTGCCGGGACGGTTCAAGTGACGAGCCGCGTCGCGCTCGCCGCCCTGCTCGCCGATCCCGCGGTGGCGCGCGCGCTCGCCGTGCTGAACGGCGATGGCGAGGAAACGCGGATCGTCGGCGGCGCGGTGCGCAATGCGCTGCTCGACCTGCCGACGACCGACATCGACATGGCGACCACCGCCGCGCCCGACATCGTGATGCAGCGCGCGAAAGATGCGGGCCTGCGATGCATCCCCACGGGCTTCGAGCATGGCACGGTCACCGTTCTCGTCTCCGGTCGCCCCTTCGAGGTCACCAGCCTGCGCGAAGACGTCGAGACCGACGGCCGCCGCGCGACAGTGCGCTTTGGCCGCGATTTCGACGAGGATGCGCGCCGGCGCGACTTCACCATCAATTCCATGTCGCTGACGCCGGACGGCGTGCTGCACGATACCCTCGGCGGCGAGGAAGATCTCGCAGCGCGTCGCGTGCGATTCATCGGCGAGGCCGACCGGCGCATCGCGGAGGATTATCTGCGCGTGCTGCGCTTCTTCCGTTTCTCGGCGGCCTACGGCGAGGGACCGCTGGATGCGCAGGGCCTCGCCGCCGCCATTCGCGGCCGCGCCGGGCTCGAGCGCCTTTCCGCCGAGCGGGTGCGCGCCGAACTGCTGAAGCTCCTTGCCGCGCAGCGCGGCCCCCAAGTGGCGCGGGAGGCCGCGCAGGCCGGCCTTCTCGATTTCGCGCTTGGCGGCGTCGCATTGCCCGCGCGGCTGGCGCGGGCGGCCCCCAAGT
>JASGFP010000169.1:0-5666 GCA_047605445.1 Rhodoblastus sp. | reverse complement strand
TGGACCGGCTGATCTGCGGCGACGTCGGCTTCGGCAAGACGGAAGTGGCGCTGCGTGCGGCCTTCACGGGCGTGATGGCCGGCAAGCAGGTCGCCGTCGTGGTGCCGACGACGCTGCTCGCGCGCCAGCATTACAAGACCTTCTCGCAACGCTTCGCCGGCCTGCCGGTCAAGGTCGCGCAAATGTCGCGCATGGTCTCGTCGCCCGATCTCAAGGCGGCGAAGGCCGGCGCGGCTTCCGGCGAAGTCGATATTGTCGTCGGCACGCATGCGGTGCTCGGCAAGACCGTGAGCTTCAGGGATCTCGGCCTCGTCGTGATCGACGAGGAGCAGCATTTCGGCGTGGGTCACAAGGAGCGGCTGAAGGAATTGCGCGCGGAAGTGCATGTGCTGACGCTGTCTGCGACGCCCATTCCGCGCACGCTGCAACTCGCGCTGACAGGCGTGCGCGAACTCTCGATCATCGCCACGCCGCCGGTCGATCGGCTTGCGGTGCGCACGTTCATCACGCCGTTCGACGATCTGATCGTGCGCGAGGCGCTGCTGCGCGAACGCTATCGCGGCGGCCAGTCATTCTACGTCTGTCCGCGCATAGAAGATCTCGACGAGGCCGCCGCCTTCCTGCGGCAGAACGTGCCGGAGGCGAAGTTCGTGATCGCGCACGGGCAGATGAGCGCGACGGAACTCGAAGACAAGATGAGCGCCTTCTACGACGGCAAATATGACATTCTCGTCTCCACCGCGATCGTGGAATCCGGCCTCGATATTCCCACCGCCAACACGATGATCGTGCATCGCGCCGACATGTTCGGCCTCGGCCAGCTCTACCAATTGCGCGGGCGCGTCGGCCGTTCGAAGACGCGCGCCTATGCTCTGTTCACCGTGCCGGCCAAGCGCCAGATGACGCCGCAGGCGGAAAAGCGGCTGAAGGTGCTGCAATCGCTGGATACGCTCGGCGCGGGCTTCCAGCTCGCCAGTCACGATCTCGACATCCGCGGCGCCGGCAATCTGCTCGGCGACGAACAGTCCGGCCACATCAAGGAAGTCGGCTACGAACTCTATCAGCAGATGCTGACCGACGCGATCGAGGCGCTGAAGGCGGGCGAGGAAGAGCCGGCGGAAGAATTGTGGTCGCCCACGATCACCGTCGGCGCGCCAGTCACGATTCCCGAAACCTACGTCGAGGATCTGCAACTGCGGTTGCAGCTCTATCGCCGCCTGTCGAGCGTCGTCGACGAAGCGGAAATCGAGTCCTTCGCCGCCGAGATGATCGACCGTTTCGGCCCGCTGCCGCCGGAGGTGGAACAACTCATGGAGATCGTCGCCATCAAGGCGCTGGCGCGGCAGGCGCATGTGGAGAAGGTGGAGGCGGGCCCCAAGGGCATCATCGTCGCCTTCCGCGACAATTCCTTCGCCAATCCGGCAGGCCTCGTGCGCCTCGTCGCAGAACAGGGCAATCGCGCCAAGGTGCGACCGGACATGAAAATCGTATTCGCCGGCAATTTCGACGAGACGCACGAGCGGCTGGAAGCCTCGCGCCGCCTGCTGCGCACGCTCGTGGCGCTGGCGCAGAAAAAAGCGGCCTGATGGACCGCGAGCCTTCGGGCTCGCACGGCGCGAAGCGAGCCTGGGGCTCGCGGTCCATCGCTTGCCAATCCACCCTCTCGCGGCCACATTGCGGCGCGACAAGGAACCTCATCCGTGATCGAACAGCCGCCGCTACCGCCCTCGCAACCGCCGCGCCCGCGCGGGATCGGCGCGCGTATCCGCGCCTATTTCCTCACCGGCCTCGTTATTGCGGGGCCGCTCGCCGTCACGGCGTGGCTGGTTTTCTGGTTCGTCGATACGGTCGATCACTGGGTCAGGCCGTTGCTGCCGGTCTCGATCTGGCCCGACATTTATATCTTGAAGAATATTCCGGGCGTGGGCGTCGTCATCGCCTTCGTCGGCCTCACGCTGCTCGGCTTTCTCGCGGCCAATCTGCTCGGACGCACGCTCATCAACCTCAGCGAGACGATCCTCGACCGCATGCCGATCGTGCGCGGCATCTACAAGAGCGTGAAACAATTATTCGAGACCGTATTCTCGCAACAGGGCACGGGTTTCCGCAAGGTCGGGCTGGTGCAATATCCGATGCGGGGACAATGGTCGCTGGTCTTCATCTCCACGCCGCCGGGCGAGACGGTGAAGGCTGCAATCGGAACCGGCGAGACGCCCTATGTCTCGGTTTTTCTGCCCTGCACGCCGAACCCGACGACCGGATTCTATTTCTATCTTCCCGCAAGCGAAGTGATCGAGATCGACATGACGCCCGACGACGCCGCCAAGCTGATCATGTCGGCGGGTCTGATCCAGCCCGAGCCGAAGGCGCTGGCGAAGAACGGGAAGGCTGCGCAGCCGGCGGTCGAGAGCGCGACCTGACCCCGGCCGTCAGGATTTCACCTTCCACTTCTCGAACGAGGCGATGATCGCGCGAATGCGTGCGATCAGGTCCGGATTGCGGCTCTCCCAGACGATCATCCGCGCCTCGTCGGCGCTCAGCCGCGCGTCAGTTGCGGTTTGAGACAGCGGCGCGCCGAATGGCGGTATCGCCGCCGGCCACGGACGGTCGAGCAGGCGCGCGACGATCATGTCGCCGACGCTGGGACGGAAGTGCAGCACTTCGAAAAAATACGGCGAACGATCGAGCGGGCCGCCGCGCTTGAAGACGTCGAGGGCGACGTCGCCGACTTCGCTGAAATCGAAAGCGCGGACGGGCGCGCCCTCGCCTTTCGCCGCCTCCTGCACCGCTGACGACAGCGCCTTCTTCCAATCGCGGAAGCGTTGCTGATAGCCCAAGAGATCGAACATGGCGCGGCGCGAGACGTGAACGGGCGGCAGCACGATATCGACGGCGATGCCCTTGGCGCGAGCGGCGCGCAGCGCATCGACGATGCGCGCGAGCCGCGCGGGCAATTGCTCGTCATAGGAATCGCGCGGCACGAACATGTAGGACGGAAACCACGCGCGCATGCTCGGCAATTCCCAGAAGTCCTCGCCGCCGATCAGGTTTTTCCGATCCTGCAGCGCGTAGTGATAGAAACCGTCCGTGTCGATGTAGAAGGCCTGTCTGCCGGCCACGCCGCCGATCGTCTTGCGCAATCCTTCCCACGACAATGCGTGCATCAGGCGCCCGCGCCAGGGCGAGGCGCCGCCGAAAACGGATTCGTCGAGATCGGCGGGCGCCGCGGTTTCGCGAAAGAATTCCTCGAAGTCGATCGCCCAGATGACGCGCGACACTTTCGGGCCGTGTGCAACCATCGCGGTCAGGATCGTAGCGACTTCGTTGGAATGCGAACCGTTGAGCCCGGCGTTATAGGCGTTCAGTCCGCTCATCGTGGCGCTGTGCGGATCGAAGCCGAAGACCGCGCGCGAGGAGCCGAGGAAGACGACGTCGAGCGGCTTCGTGCGGCGGAAATATTCGAGGCCCTTCAGCACGCGGTCGCCGTTGGTGGTCAGCCGCAATTCGAGCGGCCCGAGATTGTGCGGCACGAGGCGCGTGCCGAAGATCGCGAACACGTCGCCGGCCGCCGCGATCGCGCCGATGGCGACGAAGAGCGCGAGCGTGACGCCGAAAGCTGTGGCGAGCCAGCGGCGCATCGTCAGAACCGGAAGTAGAGAAATTCGGACGTCTGCCAGGAGAAAAGCTCCACGGCGACGACGCCGATTGCGAGAAAGACGGCCCACGCCGGCGAAGGCCAGGCGAACAGCTTCGGCGCGAAACGCGGCGCGGGCGCGGGCGCGCCGAGCGTCGGGTGATAGGCGCGCAATATCTGCAGCGCATTGGGCAGGACGATGCAGGCGATCAGCAGCGCGAAGGCTGCGGCGAAACCGCCCGGCGAAAAGCCGATCTGGTCAAGACGCAACCCCTTGAGGCCGGTCATGCCCGCCATCATGACGCCCGCCTCGCCGGCGCTGTCGGCGCGGAACGGCGCCCAGGCGACGAGCACGGCGAGCAGCGTCAGCGCGCGCGCCACGAGCGGCGGCAAACGCCACGGCGCGCGCTGCGACCAGGCGTGGGCGATCAGCAGATATAGCCCGTGCATGCCGCCCCAGATGACGAATGTGTAATTGGCGCCATGCCAGAGACCGCCGAGCAGCATGGTCGCCATGAGATTGACGGCGCGGCTCGCCTCGCCGCCCCGGTTGCCGCCAAGCGGTATGTAGACGTAATCGCGCAAGAAACGCGACAGCGTCATGTGCCAGCGTCGCCAGAACTCGACGATGGAGAGCGAGGCATAGGGCGAGTCGAAATTGGCAGGCAGGCGCACGCCGAACAGCCGCGCCAGCCCGATCGCCATGTCGCTGTAGCCGGAAAAATCGAAATAGAGCTGGACGCCGTAGCAAAGCGCGCCCTGCCAGGCGAGCGCCGCGCCGACCTCGCCGACGCGCGCGGTAGCGAAGGCAGGCTCCACGAAAGGCGCGATATTGTCGGCGACAACCACTTTCTTGATGAGGCCGATGGCGAGCAGCGCGAAACCGACGGCGTAATTTGTCCAGCGCGCATCCGCCTCGACATGCGCGGGCGCCGTCAGCTTGCGGAACTGCGGCATGACTTCCGCGTGATGAACGATGGGACCGGCGATGAGCTGGGGGAAAAAGAACACGAAAAGCGCGAAGTCCAGAAACCGCCCGCTCTTCGCCTTGCCGACGTAGATGTCGGAAATGTAGGCGATCTTCTGGAAAGTGAAGAAGGAAATGCCGAGCGGCAGGAATACCCGCAGCAGAGCCACGCGAATCCCGGTCATGTCCGCGAAGGTCGAGATGAAGAAATCGGCGTATTTGTAATAGCCGAGCAAGGCGAGATTGCCGCAGATGGCGGCGATGAACATGAGCCTGCGCGTGCGGCCGTGCGCATTGTCGATCAGCCGTCCGGCCAGAAAATTAGCGGTCATGGCGGCGGCGAGCAGCCAGAAATAGGCGACGCTCCAATAGCCGTAAAACAGGCACGAAGCCGCCAGCAGCCAGGCCACGCACAATTCGTTCGAGCCCCAGCGCTGCAGCGCCACGAAGCCGCCGAGCGTGATGGGCAGAAAGACCAGCAGGAACTGCCAGGAGGTGAAAAGCATTCGGGCCGCGTCTCAGTTCCGAGGCGCCCCCTCTACACGAATTTTCCCGGCGGCTGAAATCCGCTCAGACGGCGGGCGGCGCGCCGACAAGCGTGCGCCAGACTTTCGGCAGACTTTCCGGCAGATCCTCCGATATCAAGCCGGGTCCGAACAGGTTCGCGGCCTCGCCGTGCATCCATACGGCGGCGCAAGCCGCCTCGAAGGCGGGCATGGCCTGCGCCATGAGCCCGCATATCATGCCGGCGAGCACGTCGCCGGAGCCGGCGGTGGCCAGCCAGGGCGGCGCGTTGGACGCGACGGCGGCGCGCCCGTCGGGATGGGCGACCACCGTATCCGGACCTTTGAAAACGACGATGGCGCCTGAAATCGCCGCGGCATGTCGCGCGCGCTCGAACTTGTCGCCGTCGCCGCGGCCGAACAGGCGCGCGAATTCCCCGGCGTGCGGGGTCAGGACGACCGGGCCGCCGGCGCCGCCGATGGCCGCAAACAACCGCTCCGGCGCGCCGGCGAAAGAGGTGAGCGCATCGGCGTCGAGCACGCTCGCGCGGGGCGCCTCGCC
>JASGFP010000168.1:0-5753 GCA_047605445.1 Rhodoblastus sp. | reverse complement strand
AGCGGCCTGCACGGGCGCGGGCGCGGCGCGCTCCATGACCGGGGCGGCCTGCGGCGGCGCGGGTTGGGGAGACGGCTGCGAACCATAGGGAATCACGCGCGACAGGCTCGGCGGCGCGGTCGTGAAAATCGCCTGCGCGAGACACGCGTCCGCCTGCGCCGCCAGAAGGGCGGTCGTCAGAATGAGGAATTGGACGCTTCTACGCATGCGTGCTCGAACGAATCCCTGTCAGGCGGACTGCTTCATCTGCGGACTGGCGTCTGCAGCGGCGGGTTGCGGGGCCTTGCCCATGGCGGCGAACCGTCGCAGCCAGGAAATGGATGTTTGCGGCGGTGCGGAGGGCGCGGCCGCTTCCTTCTTGTCTTTCTCGCGCTTGAGCATGTAGGAGACGGCGCGGATCGGCTCCGTGAGCCCCCACCAGATGAAGCGCGCCGATCCGGCGAAGACGTTCTTGTGCTTGCGTCGCGTGGCGAGGAACGAAGGCAGCGCGTCGGAGTCGGCGTACATGAGGTCGGCCAGCACGTAATATTCGTCCGGCTCCATGGCCGAGAATTCGAACCCGTAGATGGCCTGATCGCCCGCGCCCGTCTGATGCACGAACGTCAGCGGCAGGGTCTCGTCCTTCACGATCACGCCCAGCGGATCGATCGCCAGCCGCCCCATCGTAACGCCGTTCTCGAAGCTCAGCGCCGACAGCTCCGCCGATCCGGCCAGCGAGACGCCGCCCGCCGAAACGTCCTTGATCTTCACGCGGATATTCTTGTCGCCGAGCGTCAGCGTTCCCTCGCGCGTGATGTTCAGGCGCGGATGGCGATCCGGCTGCTTGCGTTCGGCCACCGCGCCGAGCGCGGCGCCAGCGATCATCATGTTGAACAGGTTCCACAGGCCGACGACGAGCATCAGATTGTCGACGCCCGGCTCGAACATGTAGCGGTAGGCCGCGACCAGCCCCGCGGCGAACAGGAGCCCGTAGATGGCAAAGAACGGCCAGGCGAGTTCGGACAGATGGTCTTCGTCCAGCGTCAGGCCCTTCGCCGTCACGTTGAACGTCGGCTTGCGCGGGCTCATGACGACGGACACGATCGCCTTCGCCAGGAACACGCCCTGCACATACTCGTAGAGTTCCGACACCCACGGCCAGCGCACGCGGCCGTAGAGGTAGTTCTGCAGCATCACGTTGACGATCATGTAGGTCAGCGTGTAGGCGATCGCCTCGTCGAAGTTCGACACGAAAATCTTGATGTCGAAGAAGATGTGCGTCAGCGGCGCGAACATGAAGATCATGCGCGGCACGGGGAAGAACCAGAAGGTCATGCTCGACAGATAGGCCACGCGCTGAATGAACTTCAGGCCCTTCTTCAGGGCCGGGTTCTTCAGCATGAGGATCTGGAACATGCCCTGGCACCAGCGCGATCGCTGGCCGATGAAGGACGTGAAAGTCTCCGGCTGCAGGCCGGCGATCAGCGGCTTGTCGACGTAGACGCTGTTCCACCCCTTGGAATGCAGTTCGAACGCCGTCTCGCAATCTTCCGTGATGGTGATGCCCGAGAAGCCGCCGGTCGTCTCGAGCGCCGAGCGGCGCAGCAGCGCCGCGGAACCGCAGAAGAAGGAGCCGTCCCACTTGTCGAGGCCGCGCTGCGTGACGCCATAGAACATTTCGTTCTCGGACGGCATTTCGTGGAACGTGCGCAGGTTCTTCTCGATCGGGTCGGGATTGAGGAATACGTGCGGCGTCTGGACGAGGAAGGTCTTCGGGTCCTTGGCGAAATAGCCGACCGTCTCGCGCAGGAAGGCGCGGAACGGCGCATGGTCGGCGTCGAACACGACGACGATGTCGCCCTTCACATGGCCGAGCGCATTGTTCATGTTGCCGGCCTTGGCGTGCTCGTTGCGCTTGCGCGTGAGATAGATGGCGCCGAGCCGCGCGCACAGCGCCTGCAACGAAATGCGCCGCTGGCGGGCGGCTTCGGCCTTGGCGGGATCCTTGTCGTTGCACTTCTGGTCCGTGCCGCCGTCGTCCAGCAGCCAGACGTTCAGCTTTTCGGACGGATAGTCCATGGACTTCGCCGCAGCGATCGTCGTAGCGAGGATGTATTCGTCCTCGTTGTAGGTGGGAATGAAGACATCGACGACCGGCAGCTTGTCGTCGTCCTCGCGCTGCAGGCGCGGGCGGATCAGCGGATCGGCGTTGATGACGAGGCTGATCGCCAGGATCAGCATGCAGTACATTTCGGCGACGATCAGCACCATGCCAATGCCGAAGGCGAGCGGGTCGCTCGCCGGCGGCAGCGTGGAGGTCCAGCGCCAGTACATGTAGCGGATGACGACGAAGCTCGCGAGCGCGAGGAAAAACTGGCGGGCGACGAGGCCGCGGCCGAAAATCCAGATGACGATCAGGCCGAAAATCACCGTCGCGCTCAGCGCGAGCTGGCTATGCACGCTGACGGGCTGGGTAAGCAGAATCAGGGCCAGAAGCCCCGATACCCCCCACGCTATGGCGCGCATCGTCGCCGACATCCAACGCAACTCCCTGACGCTACGACAGGACTTTAGCCACGACGCTTTACGCTTCGGTTAACGTAACCGGAGCCTGAACGAGTCAAATTCGGACGGGTGTTTTCCGTTGAGATTCCGAATCTTCCGACCCGTGCCGGAAGACGCGAAACCATGGTTTTCCGGCCCGGATGACCGGTCCCCCGACTCCGGGCGCGAGGCGCAGCCGCGGCCCGAAAGTTAACGGGAGATTGACGCCGATCTCAGAAGCCGAGGCGCGCGTCGAGAATGCCGTAGATGCCGGAGCCACGAACCTTGTCCACCAGCACGCCGCCCGATGCGCCGATCTGCAGCATGGAGAATTTGGCGCCCGTCATGTGGAGGCCGATGCGCCATTGCTGGAAGAAGTCGTCGCCCATGAACACGGCTTCGGGACCGACATAGAGCTGCGGCGCAAGCGCGTAGCCGGCCTTCAGGCGGGCGTAGTAGGCGCTGTGGAAGCTCGAGAACGAGGCAACGCCGGAGAACATCGTGTAGTCGGTCGGACGATAGTTGAAGTCGACCGCGATCTTCATGCCGGCGCCTTTGCCGACGGACGTGTTGGCCGTATCGGTCTTGTCGATCGAATTGTTGTCGTAGTTCGCGCCGCCGTAGACGCCGAACGAGGCGCGCGCCGTCACCCATTCGTAGCCGATCATGAAGGACACGTCGGACTGGGTGCCCTTGATCGTGCCCAATGTGCTGTTCGTATAGGAATACTGGCCGACGACGCCGCCAAGCCGCAGCCGGATGCCGGATTCGTCGAGCCCGGTGAACGGCGCGATCGTGGCGATGGCGGTGAGGAATTTCGAACCCTTGGTGTCGGCCGTGGCGGCGAAGTCGATCGCCGCGCCGAAGCTTTCCCGCGCTGCGGGCGCAACATAGTCAGCCGACTTGGAGACCGGCCTGTAAGGCGCATAGACCGGGTCGGTTTGCGGCTGGAATGCGGCGATATAGGCGGTCGGCGCGACGGGCTGGCCCGTCTGTGCGCCGGTATACCACTCGGTCGCACGCGAGACGCCCGGCGCCAAAATCGCCAATGCCGTCAATATGAGCCGACCCGAACGCATGAACCGACGCTCCTGAGGAGGACGCGCACGCGCCTCTCCTTCCCTTGCGTCGCAGCATGGTTCCGCCGCGTAAGAGACGAGTTAATTCAAATTGGCGATCAATCGATATGTATAAAATCGCCTTAACCGTGCGCCCGCAGCATTGATCCGCAACGGTGGCGATCACGGTTTACATCAGGCAACGCTAGGTCTGCGGTCCGGGTGGCAAATCGTTAACCGACCTGCCGGTCACGCCCCTCCCAGAACTTTGCGCGCAGCGCTTTCTTGTCGACCTTGCCGACCGGCGTCATCGGCAGCGCGTCTACGAACTCGACTTTCTTGGGCGCATGGGCGGCGCCCTTGCGCGCCTTGACGAGCGCGATCAGTTCGTCCGCGCTCGGCTGCGCGCCCGGCCTGCGCACCACCATGGCGATGACGGCCTCGCCCCATTTCTCGTCCGGCGCGCCGATAACGCTCGCCATGGCGACGCCGGCATGGGTCGACAGCGCGTCCTCGACGTCGCGCGGATAGATATTGAAGCCGCCCGAAACGATCATGTCCTTCTTGCGGTCGAGAATGAACATGTAGCCGCGCTCGTCCAGCCGCGCGATGTCGCCGGTGTGCAGCCAGCCGTTTCGGAAGAGTTCCGCCGTCTGCTCCGGCCGCTTCCAGTAGCTGCCGACCGCATGCGTGGCCCGCACGCAGATTTCGCCCGCTTCGCCGGGCGCGACGGGCTGGTCATTGTCGTCGAGGATGGCGACGTCCACGCTGGCGATCGGGAACCCGCAAGAGGCGAAGAGTTCCGGATTGTCGACGTCGTGGTCGGCCTTGCGCAGCACCGAGATCGGATAGCATTCGGTCTGGCCGTAGAGCTGCGAGAATACCGGCCCGATCCGCCGCAAGCCCTCCTCCAGCCGCGCCGGCGACATGGGAGACGCGCCGTAGAGCAGCAGTTCCAGCGAGGACAGATCGGTGCGATCGAGATCTGGATGGTCGAGCAGCACATAGATCATCGTCGGCACGAGCAGCGTCATGTTGATCTTCTCGCGCGCGATCGTCTCGAGCGTGGCCTTCGGATCGAAACCTTTCATTAAGTATATGGTCCCGCCGCGCATCAGGCAGGGCAGGACTTTCGTTCCCGCCACATGGCTCATCGGCGCGATCAGCAGATAGCGCGGCGTCGCCGGCAGCTCGAAATCCGACAGGATAGCCGTCGTATAGCTGGCGTTCTGCGCGTGACTGCGAAGCGCGCCCTTCGATTTGCCCGTCGTGCCGCCGGTGTAGTTTAGCACGGCGACATCGTCGGGCCGCGCAAGATCGCGCGCTCTCGTCCCGTTGGCCTTCGCCGCCGCGGCGATCAGGTTCTGTCCAAAATCCGTCGCGCCAAGTGAGTAGACGATACGCAACGCGCCTTTGGCGCGCGCCGCGAGCTCCGCGCCGCGCTGGCCAAAGTTTGCATCGTCGACAAGCAATGCCGTGCACTCGCCGTCCACGATCTGCCCGACCTGATCGTCCAGCGACCCCAGCGGGTGCAGCGAGGTGATGCTCATGGCCGAAGCCAGCGCCGCCGTGCTCGCGCACCACGCGTCCGAGCGATTGGCCGTCAGGATCGCCAATCGGTCGCCGCGCCCGAGTCCCTGCGCGGCGTAGACGGCTTGCATGCGCCCCACCAGATCGAGCACGGCCGCATAGCTCGTGCGCTTCCCGCCTTCGACGAAGGCGATACGGTCCGGATAGCGCGCGAGCGCGCGCAGGGCCTGCGCGCCGACCGTCGGCCCGTGATGAATGGCGTCGTGCATGGCGTCCTCCGGAGCGCGCATCTGCGGCGCGATTGCTTGCGCCGAGACTACCGGGCGACCGCGCGCCTGAACAGACGGCTAGCGCGCCGCAGGAATCGCGCCGCCTGCCGCCCAACGGTCGAAGATGCAGAGCGCCGCATCGGCGAAGGCCTGATCGTTGATATGCGCGTCAATCTCGACGAGTTCGACATTGCCGGGCGCCGTCGTCCGCGCTTCCGCGAGAAAAGCGCCGAGTGCGGATGGGTCGTGCATCGGTTCGCCCGGCCGGTCCCAAGCCTCGACGCCGCCGCGCGGCAGAATATAGGCCACAGGCCCCGCCGCGCGCGCAAGCTTCTCCGAGATCAGGCGAGCGACGTCGCAACGCTCCTCAGCC
>JASGFP010000167.1:0-6000 GCA_047605445.1 Rhodoblastus sp. | reverse complement strand
CGCAGGCGGCGCGGCGGCCCGCGCCTGCTGCGGCTGCGCCGGCGTTCCAGCACGCGGCCGGCGCGCGTCCTCGGACGCAGACTCGCCCATCGCCGAGCGCGCGATTTCCGCGATGCCGCCGATCGAGCCGGCGAGGCCGGCAAGATCCATCGGCAGGACGAACGTCTTCTGGTTCGGCGCCTTGGCGAAAGAATCCAGCGCCCGCACATATTTCTCCGCGACGAAATAATTCAGCGCGGCGATGTCGCCCTTGCCGATCGCTTCCGACACCATCCGGGTGGCTTCCGCTTCGGCCTGCGCGGAGCGTTCGCGCGCCTCGGCGTCGCGGAAGGCCGCTTCCTTGCGCCCTTCAGCGTCGAGCACAACGGATTGCTTGCGCCCTTCCGCGCGAAGAATTTCGGCCTGCCGCAGGCCCTCCGCCTCGAGAATGTTGGCGCGCTTTTCACGCTCGGCCTTCATCTGGCGCCCCATGGATTCCACGAGATCGCGCGGCGGCACGATGTCCTTGATCTCGATGCGCGTCGCCTTGACGCCCCACGGCTCGACCGCCTGGTCGACCACGCCCAGCAGCCGCACGTTGATTTCGTCGCGATGCGACAGCAGCTGGTCGAGATCCATCGAGCCCATGACGGTGCGGATGTTCGTCATGATGAGGTTGAGCAGCGCTATCTCGAGATTGGCGACTTCATACGAGGCGCGCGCGGCGTCCAGCACCTGGAAGAACACCACGCCGTCGGCTGTGACCGTGGCGTTGTCCTTGGTGATGACCTCCTGCGAAGGCACGTCGAGCACCTGCTCCATCATGTTCATCTTGCGCCCGACGCGGTCGATCCACGGCAGAATGAGCGCGAGCCCCGGCTGCAATGTGGAGTGATACTTGCCGAAGCGCTCGACGGTGAAATTGTAGCCCTGCGGCACCTGCCGCACGCCCATCATCAGCGTGAGGACGACGAGCACCACTACGGCGATGGCGAATGCGCTGAACCCTGCGAACATGGCCGCTCCCCCCTCGGAAACGATTCGGTCAGGCGTCGATCCTACGCCATTCGCCAACGACGCGCTGTGCGCTTGCGCGCCTGCGCCGATCAGCCGCCCTTGGCCTCTAGCGCCGCGAGCGGATTGGGCGTGGGCTTTGCGACGCGCTTCAGCGTGTTCGTGTCGTGGTGGTTGAACGGCTTGCCGTGCACGATGAGATCGGTCTCGATCGCATAAGACCAGCTGTCGTCGGCGTTGAAGGTGATGTCGCAGCGATAGTTGGTGGTGCGAAAGGCCTCGTCGAGAAATTCGGTCGAGCAGATGCCGTAGCGCGGATCGCCACGCGTCGCGGAGACCGAGATTTTCATGTCGTCCGGCTTGGCGTGACCGGCGGCCAGAACGATCTGCCCACGCGGAATGGTCAGGCTTTGCATGACGAGCCCGGTCGCCGGCTCCCACAGCCAGTAGCCGACCTGATCGTGAAAGGTGATCTTCTCTTCCGGCGTGTTGATGTGGATGTGGTAGCGCAGCCCGTAGAATAGCTGCGGCCCGTTGGTCTGCGCGTCGATCGGATCCATGCGGACGTGCTCGATGAACACGCGCCGCTCCGGCCCCGCCGCTTTGGGGTTGATGTCCACGCCCTTATTGGCCTGCCACACGCCGGCGAGCCGCCGCAGCGGGCCGAGATGCGCCAGCGTATCGGCGGCGACGTCGGTCGGCTCGGTGAAAATGTCGGCGGGAATGGGGAGCATGCGTGGGCCTCTCATAGTCGCTGGCCCTACAGCGTAACGCGCGCTGCATGCGATGGGAACCGCGGCCCTCGCCCGCTCTGAAAGCGAAGCGGGGAGCCGGGAACCACCACCCTCTTTCGAGCATGGATCCCGGATCGGACTGCGGCCGTCCGGGACGACGGTCAAGGAAACGCGGCAGTCGCGCCTATCGCGGATTGGGCGCGGGCTGGAACACGACGTCCCGGTCCGCCGGCCATTTCATCCGCCAGGCAAGCCGCAGTTCCTTCTGCTCGCCCGGCTTGAGGTCAAAGCTCCACGCCATCACGCCGCGTTTGTCGCCGATCTGCTTGTCGGTGGGCGGCGTCGTCTGCGGCAATTGCTCCACAACGATCGCGGAATTCTCGCTGAAGGGAATGCGGTCAACCACCACGGTCTTGATCGGGAAATCGTGCAGGTTCTTGATCGTCGTCTTGTAGTCGCGCTGGTCGAGCTTCGTCTGGTTGTACCAGGTCGGCTCGTTCTCCTTGCGCTTTACCGGAACGCGCGCCACGCTCACGCGGTCGTCGGCGCCGAAGCCGAGATCGAAGCCCTCGCCGGGCGCCACGGACTTCAACGCGCCCTGCCCGACGAAAGCGCCATCGCGCTGCACCGACACCGGCCCCGCGAGCAGGGGCGCCTCCTCGGCGTTTTCCAGATGCGCCTCGAGATAGGCGGTCGGATCGAGCGCGGGCGATGTCTTGATGACCAGCGAAGGCTCGTAGCGTTTCGCGCCCAGCGCGAAATTCTTCGTCGCGCCGTCAGCCGCCACGCTGATCTTTCCGGGCACGACGAAATTCGCCTGCCATGCGTCGGCCTGCAGCACGCTCTGCTGCTCCACCGCCTGCACGGGCGGGGGCGCAGCCGGCGCTATCGCCTCGCTGGCGGGTCTGGCCGCATCCATCTGCATCTTCGCCATCGGCTGCGCCTCGCGGCGCGCCATGCCGGCGGCCATCGGAACCGGCGGCTCCCAGAAGGCGATACGCTCAGGCTCGACCTCCGGCGCCTGCGCGCCGCGCAAAGCCCGCGTGGTCGAGACGGCGAGCGTCACGTCGCTCCAGTCCTCGCCCGTGCGTTGATAAATCTGCGCGCGGCGCACGAGATCGAGCGAAGGCTTGGCGCCAGCGCCGCCCGTGTCGAGCCTCGCGTCATAGGCCGGCCGCCACGAGGCGCCGCTGACGCGATAGGAGACCGCGAATTTCGCCCTCGTCGCGGCCGCCGCATCGAGCGCGATCGTCACGTCGCGCAGCGGTGGCTTGCCCTGCTGGCGCGGGCGGGCGACTTCGATGGCCTTGATCTCGTCGTCGATCTCGCGCGCCCGCGTGCGCGCGGCGCGCAGATCGTCGCCGGCCTTGGCGAGCGCCGCGCCCACGGTGTCGAAAGCGCTGTTCCACTGGCCGATGTCGAGCGGCTTCGATTCAGCCGAAAGTTTCTCGGGCGAGGATTGCGCGAAATGCCTGATCATGTCGGCCTTGACCGTCAGCGCGTCGATAGTCGTCTGCCAGCCCTCGCGATCGGCGCGCAGACCCTTCAGCTTCGCCTCGATCGCGCCATCCGTTTTCGTGTCGGCGGGCGCAAGCCGCGCTTCCACCGCGCCTATGCCGATCGCCGCCGAGCCCTCGCCCTTCACGCGCAGCGAAGCCGGATCGAGCGCGACCGGCAGACCCCTCAGCACGATGTTCGACGCGCCAGCAGGCAAATCGACCTCCACCACGCGCGTGACCAGCGCCGCATCGGGATAGACCGTGACCGCGTCGATCCGCGAGCGCGCCTCGATATCCGCGGCGGCCGCAAGGCTCGCGGTCAATGGCGTCAGCGCCGTCGCCGCCAGCATGAATTTGCGCATGAAACTCTCCCCTTCTCCCGGACGGCAAACGAACGCGCCGGAAATGAACCTGCGGCGCCATCACGTCGGCGCATTGCGGAATTTTCGCGGCGAATGCGCGACGGACGCAAGGCTCGCAAGGTCAGGGTTTACGCGCGACTCTTCGTCGCGCATGGTGCGCGCCCGCACAACCGGAAACTTTGTCCCTTGTTCAAACGTATGGCGTTATGGGCCTACGACCGCGCCTGGCTCCTGATGATCGCAACCACCATGCTGTGGGGCGGCAATGGCGTCGCCTCGCGTCTTGCCGTGGGCCGCGTCACGCCCATGTCGCTCGTTTTCATCCGCTGGCTCGCCGTCTGCCTCTTGCTCGCGTTCGCCTTCCGCGAACAGATCGTCCAGCATCGCGAGGCGCTCTATCAGCATCGCTGGCGCATCCTGCTGATGTCCGGCTTCGGCTTCACCGGCTTTACGGTGCTGTTCTATCTCGCCGCCTATCACACGACGGCCGTCAACATCACGCTGCTGCAATCCTCCATCCCGCCGATTGTGCTGCTGATGTCCATCGTGCTGGTCGGCATAAGGCCGACGGCGATGCAGCTCGTCGGAATGGGCGTGACGCTGATCGGCGTGGCGTTGATCGCAACGCATGGCGAACCGCTGAAAATTCTCCAGACGCAGTTCAACTACGGCGACATCCTCATTCTCATCGCCTGCGTCTTCTATGCCGGCTATACGTTTTCGCTGCGCAGCCGTCCCGCGCTGCCGCAGATCGTCTTCTTCACCGCGCTCGCTTTCGCCGCGCTGCTGACGTCGTTTCCGTTCATGGTGGCGGAAGTCGCGACCGGCAATTTCCACTGGCCGACGCCGTCGGGCTGGCTGGTGCTGGCCTTCGTCGCGCTCGGCCCCTCGCTCGCCTCGCAGCTGCTCTACATGCGCGCGGTCGAACTCGTCGGTCCCAACCGGGCCGGCCTGTTTTCAAATCTCGTGCCGATCTTCGGCGCGCTCTTCGCGGTGCTGATATTGGGCGAAGAATTCCACATCTACCACGCGCTCGCGCTGGCCTTCGCGCTGACGGGCATCTGGCTGGCGGAGCAGCGGGTGCGATAAATCTTGCGACGTTGTCCCTTCTCCCCACTCACGGGGAGAAGGCAGCCGAAGTCGTTGAAACCGGCGCAGCCGGCTTCAACTGAGGATGGCCTCTTCCCGCACGCGGGGAGAGGGTTGGCGTCAGAACGCCAGAACCTTCGCCTGCTTCACGCCGGGCAGCTTCTGGATTTCTGCGAGTGTCGCTTCCGGCGGATCGCTGTCGACCGCAACGAGCGCGATCGCCGAACCCCCCTCTTCGTCGCGGCCGAGCGCGAAGGTCGCAATGTTCACCCTGGCGTCGCCGAGCAGGCCGGCGAAACGGCCGATGAAGCCCGGCTTGTCCTCGTTCGACACATAGACCATGTGCGGCGAAAACTCCGCGTCCATCTTGATGCCCTTGATGGCGACGATGCGCGGCTTGCCGTCGTGGAAGGCCGTTCCCGACACGGACCGCTCCTGCCGTTCGGTCGTCACCGACAAAGTAATCAACGATTCGTAATCGCCGACGGCGGCGCGCGTGACTTCGTCGATCACGATGCCGCGCTCCTTGGCGACGACGGGCGCGGACACGACGTTCACATCCGACAGCAGCGGACGCAGCAGGCCGGCGATAGCGGCGGCGGTGATCGCCTTGGTCTTCAGCTCCGCGACATTGCCTTCATAGGTGATCGTTACTTTGCTGATGCCGCTCTCGGTGAGCTGGCCCGCGAACGAGCCGAGCTTTTCGGCGAGCGCGATGAAGGGCTTCAGCTTCGGCGCCTCCTCGGCCGTAATCGACGGGAAGTTGACCGCGTTGGAGATCGCGCCGCGCGTCAGATAATCCGACATCTGCTCGGCGACCTGCAGCGCGACATTCTCCTGCGCCTCGTTGGTGGCGGCGCCCAGGTGCGGCGTCGCCACCACGTTGGCGCGGCCAAACAGAACGTTGCTCGTCGCCGGCTCTTCCACGAACACGTCGAAGGCGGCGCCCGCGACATGGCCGGAATCGAGCGCCGCCGCCAGCGCCGCCTCGTCGACCAGGCCGCCGCGCGCGCAATTGACGATGCGCACGCCCTTCTTCGTCTTCGCGAGATTTTCCGCCGACAGAATGTTCTTCGTCTGCGCCGTCATCGGCGTGTGCAGCGTGATGATGTCGGCGCGCGCGAGCAATTCCTCCAGCTCGACCTTCTCGACGCCGATATCCTTCGCGCGTTCCGGCGACAGGAAAGGATCGAAGGCGATGACGCGCATCTTAAGGCCGATGGCGCGATCGGCGACGATCGATCCGATATTGCCGCAGCCGATAACGCCGAGCGTCTTGCCGGTGATCTCGACGCCCATGAAGCGGTTCTTCTCCCACTTGCC
>JASGFP010000166.1:0-6111 GCA_047605445.1 Rhodoblastus sp. | reverse complement strand
TCGCGCTGCGCATAGCCGCGCCAGCCGATCACCTGCCGCAGATGGTCGAGCACGACGAGATGCTCGCGCCACAGATGGTCGAGCACCTGCAGGATGATCTGCTTCTCGACATAGCGCATCACGTCGGGCGAATTCTTTTCCACCCGCGCCGCATAGGCCTCGTTCGCCGACTTGATGAGGCGCTCCAGCATCTCCTCGTCGGCAATGCCCTCTTCCTTCGCCCAGTCGGCCACCGGCGCGTCGATCCCGAGCGTATTGACGACCGCGTCGTGCAGCCCGTTCACGTCCCACGCTTCTGCATAAGCATCTTTGGGAATGTGCGTCGCCACGAGGCGCTCCAGCACGCCCTCGCGCATTTCCGTCACCGTCTCTTCGACAGATTCCTCCGCCATGATCTCGCGGCGGCGCTCGAACACGACCTTGCGCTGGTCGTTCATCACATTGTCGAATTTCAGGATGTTCTTGCGGATGTCGAAGTTGCGCGCCTCGACCTTCTGCTGCGCTTTTTCCAGCGCCTTGTTGATCCAGGGATGGATGATCGCCTCGCCCTCCTTGAGGCCGAGTTTCTGCAGCATCGAATCCATGCGGTCCGAGCCGAAGATGCGCATCAGGTCATCTTGCAGCGACAGGAAGAATTTCGAGCGGCCGGGGTCGCCCTGACGGCCGGAACGGCCGCGCAACTGGTTGTCGATGCGCCGGCTCTCGTGGCGCTCGGTGCCGACGATGTAGAGGCCGCCGGCCTTGATCGCCTGTTCCTTCAATCGCGCGACTTCTGCGCGGATGTCCGCTTCCTTCGCGGCGCGCGCCTCGCCCTCGAGGCCCGCGCATTCGGTCTCCACGCGCAGGTCGGCGTTGCCGCCGAGCTGAATGTCGGTGCCGCGGCCCGCCATGTTGGTGGCCACCGTGATCGCGCCGGGCACGCCCGCCTGCGCGACGACATGCGCCTCCTGTTCGTGGAAGCGCGCGTTGAGCACAGCGAACATTTTCGACGGCTTGCCGGCGAGCGCGGCGTCAAACAGCGCGTCGAGCGCGTTCGGATTGTCGAAGTCGATCTGCTTGTAACCGTTCTTCTTCAGGAATTCGGCGAGCTCTTCCGACTTCTCGATCGAGGTCGTGCCGACCAGCATCGGCTGGAGATTGACCGCAGCCGCCTCGATCTCGCCGACGATGGCCTTCAGCTTCTCTTCCTCGGTGCGATAGACCTCGTCGTCCTCGTCCTTGCGCTGCACGGGACGGTTGGTCGGGATTTCAACCACGTCGAGTTTGTAGATTTCGGCGAATTCGTTGGCCTCGGTCGAGGCCGTGCCGGTCATTCCGGCGAGCTTGTCGTAGAGACGGAAATAATTCTGGAAGGTGATCGAGGCCAGCGTCACGTTCTCGGGCTGGACCTGCACATGCTCCTTCGCTTCCAGCGCCTGATGCAGCCCTTCCGAATAGCGGCGGCCGGGCATCATGCGGCCCGTGAATTCGTCGATGATGACGACTTCGCCGTTGCGCACGATGTAATCCTTGTCGCGCTGGAACAGCTTGTGCGCGCGCAGCGCCTGGTTGACGTGATGCACGATGGTGACGTTGGCGGCTTCGTAGAGCGAGCCTTCCTTCAGAACGTCGGCGGCGCGCAACAGCTCTTCCATGTGCTCGTTGCCGGCCTCGGTAAGGCTGGTCGCGCGCTGCTTCTCGTCGATCTCGTAATCTTCTTTCGCCAGCGACGGAATCAGCCGGTCGATCATGTTGTAGAGATCGGAACGGTCTTCGGAGGGCCCGGAAATGATCAGCGGCGTGCGCGCCTCGTCGATCAGGATCGAGTCGACTTCGTCGACGATGGCGTAGGCGTGCCCGCGCTGCACCATCTGCGCGAGCTCGTATTTCATATTGTCGCGCAGATAGTCGAAGCCGTATTCGTTGTTGGTGCCGTAGGTGATGTCGCAGGAATAGGCTTCCTTGCGCTCGTTGTCGTCGAGCCCGTGCACGATCACGCCGACGCTCATGCCGAGAAAGCGATAGACGCGGCCCATCCATTCGGCGTCGCGGCTGGCGAGATAATCGTTGACGGTGACGACGTGGACGCCTTTGCCGGCGAGCGCATTCAGATAGACGGCCAGCGTGGCGACGAGCGTCTTGCCCTCGCCCGTTCGCATTTCCGAAATGCCGCCCTCGTGCAGCACCATGCCGCCGATCAGCTGCACGTCGAAATGGCGCTGGCCGAGCACGCGCTTGGCCGCCTCGCGCACGGTGGCGAAGGCGGGAACCAGGAGATCGTCGAGCGACTTGCCGGCGGCGAGCTGATCGCGGAATTCCTGGGTGCGGGCGCGCAATTGCTCGTCGCTCAGCGCGGCGACTTCGGGTTCCATCGCATTGATCGCGCGGACATTCGGCTGGTAGCCCTTCAACCGGCGGTCGTTGGCGGAGCCGAAAATCTTCTTCGCGAAATTGCCGAGCATGGAAGTCCTGCGCCTGTGAAGGCCCGGCGCAACGGCGTCGCGGACCTTGATTTCATCAATCTGTCTCGGGAGAACGCGGCGCCGCCGGGGCGGCGGACATGCGCCGGGACGCCCGGAAAAGCCGGGCGAGAGATAAGGAGGGGCCAGCCCCTTGTCAACGCGGCGACCCTGCGCCCGCGATTTGCGCCGCGCCCGGGATTGGGCGAATTTACGCCCGATTTTTCCGTCATTGGCGCGATTCGCCGATGCGCGGCCCCTTCGGCCGAGCGCTCCCTGGAGAACCCTATGTCTCACTTCCGCATTCGATCGTCCCTGCGCGCCGCTACGGCCGGGCTCGCGCTCGCCGTGGCGCTCGGCGCGACGCCCGCCTCCGCCAAGGTTCTCGCCAAGGTCAACGGCGTCGAGATCACCGATGAGGACATGGCCATCGCCCGCGAGGATCTCGAGGCGCGGATGCCGCGCGAGCTCGAGGGCGCCGCCCGCGACAAGGCGCTGCTCGACAATCTCATCGTCGCCAAGATCGTCGCCCAGAAGGCGGAAGCCGAGAAAGTGGCCGCGACCGCCGACTTCGCCCGCAAGCTCGCCTACATGCGCGACAAGCTGCTGACCGAATCCTATCTCGGCAAGATCGCGGAAAAGGCCAATACCGACGCCAACATCCAGAAGACCTACGATGAAGTGGCCAAGGCCCAGAAACCCGAGCCCGAGGTCCACGCCCGCCACATTCTCGTGCCGACCGAAGACGAGGCCAAGGCCGCGCTGGCGCGCGTGAAGGGTGGCGAGGATTTCGCCAAGGTCGCGACCGAAGTATCGAAGGACCCGGGCTCCAAGGGCGGCGATCTCGGCTGGTTCACCAAGGACCGCATGGTGCCGGAATTCGCCGAAGCCGCTTTCAAGCTCGAGAAGCCCGGCGACATTTCCGAGCCCGTGAAGAGCCAGTTCGGCTGGCACGTCATCAAGCTCGAAGAAAAGCGGATGAAGGAATTTCCAAAGCTCACGGACGTCCGCGACCAGGTTTCCCGCTATGTGATGCAGAAGGCCGAGGGCGACGAGGTCGTCAAGCTGCGCGACGCCGCCAAGATCGAACGTTTCGATGCGCCGGCGCCGGCCCCCAAGGATGCGCCGAAAGCCGACGCGCCGAAACCGGACGCCGGCAAGAAATAAGGTCGGCCTTCCCTCCAAAAAGACAAAGCCCGCGACGCCGAAGCGTCGCGGGCTTTTTCTCGTGCAGGCTGCCGCTTACTGCTGCGGCGGATCGAGCTTCGTGCAGCCGCCGTCGGCGATCGGGCGCAGCACGTCCTCGGCGTTGACGCGCGCCTTGATCTTCAGGAGATCCCAGCCCTGCTTCACATCGGCCGGGGCCTTCACTTCGGCGAGCCAGTAGCCGTTGTTGAGGCGGCCGTCCGGACGGATCTTCGCGCCCGGCGCGAAGAAATCGTCGACCGGCAATTCCTTCATCTTGCGCATGACGGTCAGGCCGTCGAGGCTGTTGGCGGCGTCGACCGCGCGCAGATAGTGCTTCACCTCGCTATAGACGGCGGCTTGCGCCTGCGTCGGCATCTTGCCGCCGTGCCGTTCGGCGAAGCGCTTGCCGAAGGCGCGGCTCGCATCGTCGCGATCCCAGTAATAACCCGTCAGATATTGCACGCCCTGCGTCGCCTGCGGCCCGAGCGCATGCACGGAGGTCAGATAGAAGATCAGCACGGCGAGCTTCTGGTCGCCCTCGCCGATCTTGAACTCGCGCGCCTGCTTGATCGACGTCACCGTGTCGCCCGAGGCGTTGGCGAGCGCGATGACCTTGGCGCCGGACGATTGCGCCTGGAACAGGAAGGACGAGAAATCCATCGTTCCGACGGGATGGCGAACCGAGCCCAGCACCTTGCCGCCCGCCGCCTTCACGATCTTGGTGACTTCGGCCTCCATCGCATGGCCGAAGGCGTAGTCGGCGGTGACGAAATACCAGCTGTCGCCGCCCTGAGCCACGATCGACTTGGCGATGCCCTGCGCCAGCGAATAGGTGTCGTAGAGCCACATGGCCGATGTCGGCGCGCAGGCCTTGCCGAACACGTCCGCGGTCGCCGAGCCCGAATGAATCAGGATCTTGCCGCGCTCGCGGGCGATCTCCTGCACGGCCAGCGAAATGGCGGAATTGCCGATGTCCATGATCGCATCGACGCCCTGCTGATCGTACATCTGGCGTGCGAGCGCGATGCCGACGTCAAGCTTGTTCTGGTGGTCGGGCCCGAGAATCTTGATCGGCTGTCCACGCACTTTGCCGCCGGCGTCCTCGGCGGCGAGCTGCGCCGCAATGACGCCACCGACGCCGCCCGCGTCCGAAAACACGGAACTCTTGTCGTTCATGATGGCGATCGTGACTTCCTTGGCCACCTGCGCCTGAGCGACGCCCGCCCAGGCCGCCAATGCCAGCGCCGCTGCGCTCCGTATCAGTTTCATGCCGCTTGCTCCCTCTGGTTCGTCCGCTTGCCGAACGTCGTTGTCATACGAAATTGTAATCTGTTTTTACGTCGAGCGCGATACGCATGACAAGCCCATGGCAGGCCTGCGCCTCATCGCGCGCTTGACGCTTCGATGATTCGTCCGGCAAATCGCCGCGCATCTCAGAGGTTCGCCATGGCCCACGACGCTCCGCTTTCGCCGCTTGCCCCAAAGACTTTTCCAGACATGCCCGCGATCGAGGGCGTCCGCTTTGCATCTGGCGCGGCCGGCATCCGCTACAAGGGCCGCACCGACGTCATGCTCGCGCTTCTCGACAAGGGGACGCAGGTCGCCGGCGTCTTCACGAAGTCGAAATGCCCGTCGGCGCCCGTCGACTGGTGCCGCGCGAAGATGAAGGGCGGGAAGGCGCGCGCGCTGCTCGTCAATTCCGGCAACGCCAACGCTTTCACCGGCAAGAGGGGCGCAGACGCCGTCAAGCTGGCGGCCAAGTTGGCGGCAAGCGCCACGGGCGCGAAGGAAGGCGAAATCTTCATGGCTTCGACCGGCGTGATCGGCGAGCCGCTCGACGCCGGCAAGTTCGATGGCGTGCTCGACGCGCTCGTGAACCAGGCCTCTGGCGAAAACTGGCTCGACGCCGCCCGCGCCATCATGACGACCGACACGTTCCCGAAAGTGGCGACCGCGGAAGCCGAGATCGGCGGCGTGCGCGTGCGCATTTCCGGCATGGCCAAGGGCGCGGGCATGATCGCGCCCGATATGGCGACCATGCTGTCTTTTGTCTTCACCGACGCGCCGATCTCGGCGCCCGCCTTGCAGGCCATGCTGTCGAAGTCCGTGCAGGGCTCGTTCAACGCCATCACCGTCGACAGCGACACATCAACGTCGGACACGCTGCTGCTCTTCGCCACGGGCGCGGCGGCGAAGCGCGGCGCGCCGAAGATCGACGCCGCGAACGACAAGCGCCTGACCGCGTTCAAGGCGGCGCTCGATGTCGTCCTGACCAATCTCGCCCATCAGGTCGTGCGCGACGGCGAGGGCGCGCGCAAATTCGTCGGCGTGGAAGTGACGGGCGCCGACAGCGCGAAAGCCGCCAAGCGCATCGCGCTCTCCATCGCCAATTCGCCGCTGGTGAAGACGGCGGTCGCCGGCGAGGACGCAAACTGGGGCCGCATCGTCATGGCGGTCGGCAAGGCCGGCGAAAAGGCCGAGCGCG
>JASGFP010000165.1:0-6112 GCA_047605445.1 Rhodoblastus sp. | reverse complement strand
CCGAGCGCGATGAGCGCCAGCGCCGCGCCGCCGGTCGCCTTCGGCAGCGCCACGCCGGCCTCGCGCGAGCGCGTCAGGAACACGACGACGCCGAGCGCCGCGCCCAGCGCCATCAGCACATAGGCTTTCTCCGTCAGCGACCAGCTCAGCGCATAGTAAAAGGCGCTGACGATCCACACCGCCGCCAGCGCCGCGGCGCCCGCGAGCCCGCGCGACAGCGCGAGCATGGCGGCCGCGAAAATCGCGATGGCGGCGCCCAGCGCCGGCGAGCGGAAGGTGAGCGCGACCATGACGGCGGCGACGGCGAAGCCGAGCGGCGTGCGCAAATCGCTGCGCCGCGCCAATAGGAAGCCTGCGCCCGCAACGCCGAGCATGATCGAGACGATCTGCGCCGGTCCGGCCCAGGGCATGCGGACGAGGCCGGCCAGTTCGCCGATCAGACCCGACCCGGCGCCCGCCAGAAAGGGCCGCCCCGCAAGGGCGATCAGCGCGACGAGCCCGCCCGTCGCCCAGCCGGCGAAGAAAGGCCGCGCATTCTCGGGCAGCTTCAGGCCGAGGGCAGGGCCGGCCAGCCCGATCGCGCCCGCAACGGAGGCGAGCGATGTCAGCGCCACCGCGGTTTCCATGTGGCGCCAACCAAAATGGGCGAGCAGCGAGGCGACGATGGCCCACAGCGCCCAGAAGCCGAACAGCATCCGCATCCAGCGCGCCTTCACCGTGAAGCCGACGGCGATGGCGAGCACGCCGAGAACGAAACCGGCGTCGCGCTCCAGCCAGCGCCCGGTCGCGTAGATCAGCAGCGCCGTGGCGACCCCGGCGAGAATCAGCCCGAATATCTGGCGGAAGCTGAAAGGCGCCCCGCCGCGCATGATGAACACGGCGGGGACGAGCGTCAGCAGGCCGAGCAGGGCGGCGCCGGACGTCGAGTTGACCAGCCTGTCGAAAAGGAGCGCGTAGACGCTCAGGATCGGGACGACCGCAAGCAGCGCGCCAAAGCCGCTGAGCGCGGCCAGCGGCCAGGAAATTCCGGCCTCGGGGTCCGCCGCGCCGCCGTTCACCCGCCCGGCCCTGGCGTGAACCAGCCGCAGCAATTTCACGCTGCCGAACACGATGCCGGTGGAAAGGGCCGCCAGAAGCAGCGCGCCGCCGATTTCGAACCGCGTTTCGAGCAAGATCTTGTAGAGGCGCCCGATGATCAGCGCATCGACGGCCGCGACGGCGAGCGTCGTCACACCGAACTCGAGCGGCCGCGCCAGCGCCAGCCCGCCGGCGCCGAGGCAGAGCAGGAAGGCCGCCGCCGCGAAAGCGCCGTCGCCGGAATTGTCGAAGCGGAACATGCCCTCGAATCCCGTCAGCATGACGAGCGCGATGGCGCCGAGGGCGGCAAGCCGGAAGGCCCAGGGCGCATCGCCGATGAAACGGCGCAGCCCCACGTAGGGGCTGAGGAGGGCGGCGACGGCTAGCGCCATCGCCCATGCCGGCGCGAAGTTCTGAAAGGCGACGCCGCTGCTCTCCTGCATCCGCCACAGGCCGATCGCGGCGCCGGCGACCAGCGTCAAGAGAATCCAGACGGCGTCGTGCCGCGCGGCGAGCGCGAAGGGCAGGGCGAGCGCCGCCCACAGGGCGAACAATTGCCAGGCGTCCGCGCCGCTCGGATAGGTCTGGCCGATCAGCGCGAACAATCCGCCGACGGCGGCCGTCGCCACAAGCAGCGCCGGAGCGCGGATGCGCGGCGCCACAGCGCCGGTAAGCGCCGACGCCAGCAGCAGGCCCGCCACTAGCTCCAGCTTCGTCAGCCGGTGAAATGACGACCAGTTGGCAGCGATCCAGCAGAAGACGCCGAAGGCGAACAGCCCGGCTGCGCCGATTGCGGCCAGCGCGCGCAGCGTGGCGGCGGAAATCTGCGTCTGCGAGGAGGCTTCTTGTGATGTCATGGCGTCCGAACCGGCTTCCGGCGGATTGCAGGAGGCTGCGCGGCTGTCGAATAGGGGTGGTCGTAGCGCTGCGCGGCGCCGTTTCGCACGCAGTCCGCTATGGCCGGACGTAGCTCCATCCCTGCTCCTGCAGTTCGGCTAGCCGCGCGACCCCGGCTGGCGCGACCCCCACCTGCGGCAGCAGTTCGATCTTCCGGCCTTCGGCCTTTTCCATCGATTCGATCGTGTTGCCGCAGGCTGTGAAGGCGACGTCGGGAATGCTGAGTTTGATCGACTTTACCCTTTCCTTCACTGGCGACGTATCCGCGCGCAGCATGTGAAGGCCGGGGCCGTAGACCACGACCTCGAATTCCACGCTATCGCCCTTGTCGGCGTAATAGCGCGAGACGTTGGCGATATTGTCGAGAATCATCGTCATCCGCTGCGGATCGTTGTCGGTCAGCTGGAACACGATCCGATGCTCGTGCTTCGCTTCGGCGGCGAGAGCCGGCGTCGCCCGCCACAACGCCCCCGCCAGCACGGCGAACGCAATGAATTTTCTGCGATCGGGCATGATTTCCTCCGGCGGCAGGCTGCCGCAGCCGCGACGGGGCCGCAAGGGTCCGGGGCGAAGCTGTCAGCCCGAGAGGCCCAGCCATTCCGCCAGATCGCGCTCGGCCCGCGCCGACAGCGCCATCTTTTTCGCGCGCGCCTTTTCCGGCCCGCGCAAGCGTTTGCCGTCGGGATGCTTGACCGCCTCCGTCAGCGGCGGAAACAGGCCGAAATTGACGTTCATCGGCTGGAAGGAGCGGGGGCCGGCGTCGATCTTCTCGATATGCCCGCCGGTGATATGCGCGATCAGCGCCCCGATGGCGGCCGTCAGCGGCGGCGCGGAGATCGGCGCGCCCAGCCGCTCGGCCGCCGCCATCCGCCCGGCGATCAGTCCGACGGCGGCGCTCTCCACATAGCCCTCGCAGCCCGTGATCTGACCGGCGAAGCGCAGGCGCGGATCGGCCTTGAGCCGCAGGGCGGGATCGAGCAGGGCCGGGGAGTTGAGGTAGGTGTTGCGGTGGATGCCGCCGAGCCGGGCGAATTCTGCCGCCCCAAGCCCCGGAATGGAGCGAAAAATCTCGACCTGCGCGCCGTGCTTCAGCTTCGTCTGGAAGCCCACCATGTTGTAAAGCGTGCCCAGCGCATTGTCCTGCCGGAGCTGGACGACGGCATAGGGCTTCACGCTCGGGTTGTGGGCGTTGGTCAGGCCCATCGGCTTCATCGGGCCGTGGCGCAGCGTCTCCGGTCCGCGTTCCGCCATCACCTCGATCGGCAGGCAGCCGTCGAAATAGGGCGTGCCTTCCCACTCCTTGAATTCCGTCTTCGGCCCCGCAATCAGCGCGGCGATGAAGGCTGCATACTGGTCGCGGTCGAGCGGGCAATTGATGTAGTCCGCGCCCGTGCCGCCCGGTCCCGCCTTGTCGTATCGGGACTGAAACCACGCCTTCGACATGTCGATGGACTCGCGGTGCACGATCGGCGCGATAGCGTCGAAGAAGGCGAGCCCGGCCTCGCCGGTGAGCCTGCCGATGGCGCTCGCGAGTTGAATCGATGTCAGAGGTCCGGTGGAAATTATGACGCTATCCCAGTCGCCTGGCGGAATATCGTGAATCTCTTCGCGAACGACCTGAATCAGATCGTGAGCGGCGATGGCGGCTGTCACCGCGCCCGAGAACCCGTCGCGGTCCACAGCCAGCGCTCCGCCGGCCGGCACCTGGTTGGCGTCGGCGGCGCGCATGACCAGCGAGCCCATCGCCCGCATTTCACGGTGAAGGACGCCGACGGCGTTGGTCGCCGCGTCGTCGGAGCGGAAGGAATTGGAGCAGACGAGTTCGGCCAGCCCGTCCGTCTGGTGCGCGTCGGTGCCGCGCACCGGGCGCATCTCGTGCAGGACGACGGGCGCGCCCGCGGATGCTATCTGCCAGGCGGCCTCCGAGCCGGCGAGGCCGCCGCCGATGATGTGAACGGGTTTCATGGGCTAGCGAGTAGCGAATAGAGGGTGGCGTGCAAACCCCTATTCGCCGCGCGCCGCCCGAGCAAAAAAAAGCGCCCGCCGGAGGGAGGAGACCGGCGGGCGCTGCTAGGCATGAAACTCAGCCGGGAGGGAGGAGATCCGGCGTCGGCGTCATGCAAACTCAGTATTGGGCGGATTTCTTCGCGATGTGCTCGATATCGGCCCGGACGATTCCGAGGTCGTGCAGTTCGCGGTCCGTCAGGCGCGACAATTCCCGAACCGACGCGCGGTAGCGGCGCCATTCGTGGATCTTGTGCGTGATTTCCTTGATCGACATAGCTCTCTTCCCATCACGTTGCGCGGCGTTCTCCGTCGCTCATGATGCGATGCAACATAGTGGAGATATGAACGTTCGTGTAGAAGCAATTAGTCAAATCAGCCATGCGCTAGCGGTATGTATTTGATCCAATGAACAGATATTCACCATTTAGTTACGCTTTGAACGCATGCGTAAATCGCACAGCGAAATCATGGTCTTGTGCGACGCACCAATTATGAGGCATCCTCAAAAGCAGTGGGCGCGTCGATGGACGCGCCCGGAATATGTGCAGGATCCGCCTTGCCGCGGCCGCGGCAAGCCGCCGCAGGGCGAACTCAGGCCGGAGAAGCGAGCGGCTTTCCCTTCTCGACAATGTAGGTCGAGACAAGCCTGACCTTGCCCGCGCCGTTCTTCTCGCCGCCATGCGGCGTGTTGGCGGGCGCCTGGAACCCGTCGCCGGCCTTCAGCGCCTTGACGCCCTGTCCCTCGATCGGCAGCGACACCTCGCCGGAAACGACATAGCCGGATTCGATGCCGGGATGGGTGTGCCGCCCGATCAGCACGCCCGGCTCGATCTCGACCTCCGTCACGATTGTCTCGTAGCCGGCGGTCGGCCCGTCCATGCGCGACAGCAGCTTTCGGGTCAGCCCGGTCGTGGTCGCCGGCGTAGCCGGTGAATGCATTTCGCCGCAGTTCTCTACGCGCCGTCAAAAGCGGCCTGAAGTTCGGAAACGACGATCTTGTTCATACGCATCATCGCCTGCATGGCGCGCGCGGCGCCTTCGCGGTTTGCCGAGCCGAGAAATCGTGGCAGCGCTCTGGGAACGATCTGCCAGGACACGCCGAAACGATCGACGAGCCAGCCGCATTTCCCTTCCTGACCGCCGCGTTCGGTCAGTTTCGTCCAGAGTTCGTCAGTCTCCTGTTGATCCTCGGTCACGACGAGAATCGACGCGGCGGGCGTAAGCCGGTAGTGCGGGCCGCCGTTGAGGATCATGAATGGCGCGCCCTTGAGCGTGAATTCGACGACCATAGGCGATGTGGGACTGTCGGGATCGACATCGGTCTCCAGAACGCTGTCGCCGATGAGGCTGACGTAGAAATGCGCCGCCTTGTGGCCGTCGCTTTCAAACCACAGACATGTCCTGACCTTGGAAGCGTTCGCCATATCGATATCTCTCAAAATAGATTGATATCAACGTATATGGGCAATGTTACGATCCGTCAAACCTCGATCCCCGTTCGCCGCGCATTTCTGATCGCGAGCGCAATCGGCGGATGCGGGCTATTCCGCCGCCTCGCCCACCTTCTTCATCGGTCGCCGCGCCAGAACTTCCTTGAGGAACCGCCCGGTGTGGCTGCGTGAAACCTTCACCACGTCTTCCGGCGTCCCTTGCGCGACAATCTCGCCGCCGCCGTCGCCGCCTTCGGGACCCATGTCGATGATCCAGTCGGCGGTCTTGATGACCTCCAGATTGTGCTCGATCACCACGACCGAATTGCCCTGATCGACCAGCTCGTGCAGCACTTCCAGCAGCTTCTTCACATCGTGGAAATGCAGGCCGGTGGTGGGCTCGTCGAGAATGTAGAGCGTCCGCCCCGTCGAGCGGCGCGCCAGTTCCTTCGACAGTTTCACGCGCTGCGCCTCGCCGCCCGACAGGGTGGTGGCCTGCTGTCCGACATGGACATAGTCGAGGCCGACGCGCTTCAGCGTCTCCATCTTCTCGCGGATCGAGGGCACGGCCTTGAACAGCGTGGCGGCTTCCTCCACCGTCATGTCGAGCACGTCGGCGATCGACTTCTCGCGATACTTCACCTCGAGCGTCTCGCGGTCGTAGCGCTTGCCCTTGCAGACGTCGCAGGTGACGTAGACGT
>JASGFP010000164.1:0-6294 GCA_047605445.1 Rhodoblastus sp. | reverse complement strand
CTGCGGCGGCCGCCCCGGCCGCGCCTGCGGCTCCGGCGGCCTCAAACCCCCTCAAGCCCGCAGCGCCTGCGGCTGCTCCGGCCGCTGCGCCGGCGGCAGCTTCCGGTCCGGCGGTCTTTCCCGCCAAGATCGACCCGAAATACGCGACCGAAAAGCCCGGCAAGCAGCGGGAAAAGACCTGCCTCGACCAGTACAACGCCAACAAGGCCTCGAACGGCAACGGCGGTCTCAAGTGGATCCAGAAGGGCGGCGGCTACTACAGCGAGTGCAACAAGCGCCTGAAGGGCTGATCGCTCCCGCCTTGAGTCTCAGGACGCCCCGGATCGATTCCGGGGCGTTTTTCTTTGGCCTCAATGACCGCCGGCGACGTAGGCCGACGCCGCCACGCCGATCCCGAGCGCGCCCAGAATCATCGAGACGTACCAGGGCCAGCGTTGCCCGCGCGTGATGATGGCCACAGTCGCGACCGCGATGGAAATGTGCAGCATCGTGACGGCGATCGTCAGAATGTGATGGCGATGGGCGTGGCCTTCGCTGGCCTGAAGGCGCTGTTCCGATTTCTTCTCGAAATCCTCGGCCTGCTTTTTCACGTCGTCCTGCTCGGCGCCGTATCGCTTGGCCTGTTTGATCCATTCGTCGGTCTTGGGGCCGCCGGCGGCGGCCGCGATCTCGTACATGTTCTTCTTCATGCTCTTGGCCTGGAAGAAGTTCCACGCATCCGTGGCCTTGTTCTGCAGCAGCACCGCCTCGTTCTTGGCGACGGTCACGCCCGCCGTCTCGATCGTTTCGAGCGAGCCGACGGACGCTGCGAGCACGGCGAGAATCGCCACGGTGATCGACACTTTGGTGATGAAGCCGTCGTTGGCGTGCGCGGCGTGCTCGGCATGCTCGAGGTGTTCGAAATGTTCGGTCGGCGCTTCGGCCATGTTGTTCCCCCGATCAGCGCCAAACCGACGCTTCAGTCCATCCATTTCCTCGTTATCGCGGCGAATCCGCCCGAGGCAAGCGACATGTGCAGCCATGTGTCGACGAAGGCCTTCAACGGCGCGTCGCGCGGCATCCAATAGGCCTTTTCCGCGAAGTCGAAGGGCTTGTCGGGATGGACAGGGCACAACACGCCGGGATGCTGGCGCGCCTGGAACCTGGTCTCGGAGACGTCGGTCACCATCACGTCGGCGCGTCCTGCGGCGATCTCGTCGAATATGGCGCGATTGTCCGGAAAGACCCGGATCGGCGCCGCCTTGAAATGGGCGCGCGCAAACCGCTCGTTCGTGCCGCCGGGATTGACCACGACACGCACGTCCGGCCGGTCGATCTCCACGATTTCGCCAAAACGCTGGACATCGCCGCAGCGCGCGATCGGCGTCTTGCCTTCGCGCAGATAAGGGATCGAGAAATAGCCTTTTCGCGCGCGGTCGAAGGTGATGGAGACGCCGCCCATGGCCACGTCGAATTTCCCGGCCTCGAAATCCGCCGCCAGCGTCGGCCAGGCGGTCTGGACGAACTCCGCCTTCACCCCCAGAGCGGCTGCGAGCGCCTCCGCCTGCTCGATGTCGATCCCATCGAACCGGCCCGTTTCCGGATTGCGCCATGTGAAGGGTTTGTAGTCGCCGGTGGTGCCCACCCGCAGGACGCCGCGCGCCAGAATCCGGTCGAGCAGGCTCGCCGGTTCCTCGGCGGACGCCCCGCCGAGCATCGCGCACAAGACGCCGAGGCCGAAAACGAGTCGCGTCAGACCAAGCCGCATGAAGTCCTCCAGACGCGACGAATTGGTAGCTCATTCGCCGTCGCCGGCAAGCGCGATCGCGTGGACAGGCTGACTGGCAGGCCATATAAGCCAGCTTCGATTCCAACGGGCGCTGCGCGCGCCCGCGCCACCTCCGACGGGAGCGTTCGATGCAGGGTCAGGAAGCCGCCGGTTCCGCCGAATCCTTTGCCGCCCTGCGCCGCACCGCGATCGAATGCCAGATCCGGCCCTTCGGCGTCACCGATCAGCGCATCCTCGGCAGTTTTCTGGAAGTCCCCCGGGAAAAATTCATCCCGGCGGGCTTCGAGCCCGTCGCCTATTCCGATCTCGAACTGGCCTTTCCGCTGGCCGGCGGCAAGGGCGCGCGGGCGATGCTGGTGCCGCTGGCGCTGGCGCGGCTGATCCAGGCCTGCGATATCGGCCCCGCCGACCGCGTTCTCGATGTCGCCGGCGCCACGGGCTATACCGCAGCCATCCTGTCCGGCCTCGCAGCTTCTGTCGTCGCGCTCGAATCGGACGAGGCGCTGTCGAAGGCCGCCGCGGCCAACTTCCAGTCGCTCGGCCTCGGCAATGTCGAGGCGGTATGCGGCCCGCTGGTCGACGGCGCGGCGGGGAAGGGGCCCTTCGACGTCATCGTCGTCAACGGCGCGACGCAGGACGGCCTGGACAGGCTGATCGCCCAGCTGGCCTCGGGCGGCCGTATGGTCCTGCTGCGGCCCCATGCGGCAGGCGCATCGCGCGCATTCCTGTTCCGCAAGGATGGAGATGCTGTTTCGGAGCGGTCCCTTTTCGAAACCTCCGGCAAGCTGATCCCGGAATTCGCAGCGCCGCCGGCTTTCGTGTTCTGATCCGGAGCCCCGCGGGCGATGTTTCGCTGCGTCGGCTTGTGTGTCGTATTTTTGCAGCGTGCCCGCAGTTTCTTGTGGTCATCGCGCCGGGCGGGATGCAATTGGTTCGTACGGCGCTAAACTGTCGTGTTAACAGGCGGCTCGGACCGCCGATCTGAACAGGACGTCGCCTTCGGGCGGCGGGCGAGGGTTAATGTGATGCCAATGCGTGAAGCGGCTCCGGCCGGCTTCCCTGCGGTTCGCGCCGGCCGATGCGCCGGGCTTTGCGGTTCCAAGGGTGTTTCGATCCGGACGTTGGCGCTGTCGGGCGTGGCCGTCGCGCTGCTAGCCGCCGCGCCGGCGCAGGCGGAAACCATGTCCAGCGCCCTTGCGCGCGCCTATTCCGGCAATCCGGACATCAACCAGCAGCGCGCAGCGGTGCGCGGCCTGGATGAAAACATCCCGAAGGCTAAATCCGGCTGGCTGCCCAAGGTCAACGCCACCGCCAACGTCGGCGCCGCCTACACCTACGTTCGCGCCGCGCCGACCCGCATCGACGAGCAGCATCCGGTCCGCACGCGTCCCAACGGCGCCAAATACGACGACGCCAATCCGCGCGGCTATGGCATTACCGCATCCGAGACGCTGTTCGACGGCTTCAAGACGCTCAACTCCGTGCGCCAGGCCGAATCGCAGGCCTTCGGCGCGCGCGAGACGATGCGCAACACCGAGCAGACCATCCTGCTCAACGCGGCCACGTCCTACATGAACGTGTTGCGCGACACGGCCATCGTGAACCTGCGCAAGAACAACATCAGCGTTCTCGAAGAGCAGCTGCGCCAGACTCGCGACCGTTTCCAGGTCGGCGAGGTCACCCGCACCGACGTCGCGCAGGCGGAGGCGAGCCTCGCGCAATCGCGCTCCGATTTCTTCGCCGCGCAAGCGAACCTTCGCGCCTCCGTCGCGGCCTTCCGGCAATATGTCGGCATCGAGCCGAAGAGCCTGTCTCCGGCCAAGAGCGTCGAAGCGATGCTCCCGAGGCAGCTCAAGGCCGCCGTCGATATTTCGCAGGTGGAGCACCCCGCCATCGGCTCGGCCCTGCACAATGTCGATGTCGCGGCCTACGCCGTGAAGGTGGCGGAAGCCGCGCTCTATCCCACGCTCTCGGTCAACGGCTCGGTCAACCGCTCGCTGGACTATCAGGGCTTCACCGGTCAGAAATTGTTCCAGGCGTCCGTCACTGGCCAGCTCAACGTGCCGCTCTATCAGGGCGGAGCGGAATACGCCTCTATCCGCCAGGCGAAGGAGCAGGTTGGCCAGGCCCGGCTTGCCGCCGATCTCGCGCGCGACCAGGTTCGCGCCCTCGTCGTCACCAACTGGGGTCAGCTGGAGACGGCGCGCGCGCAGCTGATTTCGGGACAAGCGGCCGTCACCGCGGCGGAAATCGCGCTGAACGGCATCCGCGAGGAGGCCAAGGTCGGCCAACGCACGACGTTCGACGTGCTGACCGCGCAGCAGACGTTGCTCAACGCGCGCGTGCTGCTCGTCACCGCGCAGCGCGATCGCGTCGTCGCCTCCTATGCGGTGCTTGCTGCGATGGGCCATCTGTCGGCGTCGCGCCTGAACCTTACCGCGCAGATGTACGATCCGACCGTCCATCTCGATCAGGTGAAGAACAAGTTCATCGGCGTGCGGACGCCCGACGGCCGGTAAGGCGCAGCGATACGCGCGCCGTGAATCGGTCTCGCATCCGGCCATGCAGTCCACAGGCATTGCGGGCGCGCGTGTTGCGCCCCGCCGGACCGCATGAGAATCTTCACACGCTTTGTAACGCGTGATTCGTGGCTTCGCTGCCGGCCGCAGCGATCTGGACAGCGCGCAGGTCGAGAACGCAGGCGCAAATGACCGCAGCCAATGCTCCTTTCAATCCGGTTCCGATCCCCGCGTCGGTCGAAAGCGAACGCCGCGCGCACGAGCCTTCGATGGAAGAGATTCTCGCTTCCATCCGCAAGATCATCGCCGACGACGACGCGTTGCCGCTGAGCAGGACGCTTTCGCCGCCGCGTCTCTTCGAGACCAATGTCGCGACCTTCGCGCCGCCTGCGCCTGTTCCGGCGCCCGCGGAGGAAACCGAAGACGAAGCGCCGGTCGAGCCGCCGGCGACCGAGTCTTTGGCGGCAGACTTGGAGGACGCAGTCGAAACTGCGGTGGACGAAGGGGCGCCGGCCACCGTGGCCGAGATCGAATACGCCGACATTCGGCTCGAGGAAGCCGAGATGGCGTCGTTCGCCGACCGCGGCCGCGAATGGTCGCAATCCGAATCGCAGGATGCGGATTACGAACCGGAAGAGGGCGGCGATCCGGCGCCGGCATCCGAGCTGGCGGACCCGGCATTCGCGGATGACGCCGCGGACATGGAAGTGAGCCCCGTCCCGCATGATGAGGCCTATGACGAACGCGCCGCGGCCGAGCCGCAAGCGTCCCATCACGCCGAGTTCGTGGATGACGGTCACGCCGTTCATGCGGCTTCGCTGCCGGCAGACGCCGGCGCCATTCTGTCGGCCGAAGCAAATGCGTCCGTCGCGTCGGCTTTCCAGGCTTTGTCCGCGAGCGTGCAAATGGCCGGCGCGGAATCCATCGACCGCCATGTGCGCGAAATGCTGCGGCCGATGCTCAAGCAATGGCTCGACGACAATCTTCCCGTGATGGTCGAGCGCCTCGTGCGCGCCGAGATCGAGCGGGTCGCGCGCGGCGGGCGTTGATTTCGCTGGGCCCGAGCGCGATACGCGCGAAATCTTAACGCGGCGTTCACCGTCTTCGTCCAACCATTGTTCATGGTTCGCTCGCGGCTCACCGCCAATATCGCTCCGGTCGTTTTCCACGTCTTCGCGGCGCTGGTCTCGGGCTATTTCGTCTGGCACGCGATCCACGGCCAGCGCGGCCTGAAGACGCGCGACGAAAATGCCGAGAAAGTCGCGGAATTGCAGACGACGCTCGATGGATTGCGCGCCGAGCGCGCACGCTGGAAGCACAATATCGACCTCGTGCGCGGCGAGACCATAGATCGCGACCTCCTGGACGAGCAGGCCCGAAACGAACTCGGACGCATCCAGAAGAACGAAGTCGTGATCGTCCTGCCAGACGCCGCGAAGAAGTAACTGGTTTCAAGTTAAAAAATGTGAATTAACTGAAATCAAGTTACGTTTGTAACCTGCTGAAATAAGTCAGCTTCCCTGACATGTCTGTCGGTTTGTGGCCCCTCGTCAAAATTCCGGGCCTGCGCTAGCTTTGACGCAAGAAGAGGAAACGCGGACGGAGGAAGCGCCATGGCGGGCAACGCCAAATCACGCAGCAAATCCGAGGCTGACGCCGAACCGGCCGTACCGGCTTTCAGCAGGGAGGAAGAGCTTCGCGCCTATCGCGAAATGCTCCTCATCCGCCGCTTCGAGGAAAAAGCCGGCCAGATGTACGGCATGGGCCTCATCGGCGGCTTCTGTCATCTCTACATCGGCCAGGAAGCGGTCGTCGTCGGCGTTTCCATGGCGGCGCGTCCCTCGGACCAGACGATCACCTCATACCGCGATCATGGCCACATGCTCGCCTGCGGTCTCGACCCCAAGGGCGTGATGGCCGAACTCACCGGACGCCGCGGCGGCCTGTCGAAAGGCAAGGGCGGCTCCATGCACATGTTCTCCAAGGAGAAGCATTTCTACGGCGGCC
>JASGFP010000163.1:0-6424 GCA_047605445.1 Rhodoblastus sp. | reverse complement strand
CTGGGCGGGGCGGCGCGCCGCCTATCTGCTGCGCGCGCTCGGCGTCAAGGCGCTGCGCGGCCGTCCGGCGGATGTGGTGTCGCTCGGCGCGCGGATGCGCCTTTATCCCGCCGACAATGTCAGCGAAAAGCGGATGCTGTTCACGCCGCAATATTTCGATCCCGCGGAATTGTCCTATCTGGCCACGCGCATCACGCCGGATTTCGTCTTCGTCGACGTCGGCGCCAATGTCGGCGGATACAGCCTGTTCGTGGCGGCGCGCGCGGGCGCCGGCGCGCGCATCGTCGCGATCGAGCCGCAGCCGGAAATCCACCAGCGCCTCGTCTTCAACGTCCGCCAGAACGATTTTGCGACGGTGAAAACGCTTGAATGCGCGGCAGCCGATTGCGATGGCGAGGTGACGATGTTTCTCGATAGCCGCAATCGCGGCGACAGTTCGATCCGCATTGTGCCGAACCATGACGGCGGCCGCCTGACCGTGCGCGCGCGTCGGCTGGCCGACATACTGCAGGACGAAGGGCTTGACCGCATCGACGCGATGAAGCTCGATTGCGAAGGCGCCGAAGACCTGATCCTCGAGCCCTTCCTGCGCAGCGGGCCGGACCGCCTGTGGCCGCGCGCGATGATCGTCGAGCACATGCCCGAACGCTGGAGCATGGACCTGCCGGCCTTCATCGAGGCGCAGGGCTATCGGCGCACGCTGCGCACGAAGCACAATCTGGTATACGAACGGCAGGGGATGGAGCAGAACGCATGACCGAAAAGACCGCCATCACCGCGGCCGTCCTCGTGATCGGCGACGAAATCCTGTCCGGGCGCACCAAGGACAAGAACATCGGCTATATCGCCGACTATCTCATGCAGATCGGCATAGATCTCAGCGAAGTGCGCATCGTCCCCGACATCGAGAAAGAGATCGTCGACGCGTTGAACGCGCTGCGCGCGCGCTACACCTATGTGTTCACGACAGGCGGCATCGGGCCGACGCATGACGACATTACCGCCGACAGCGTGGCGAAGGCGTTCGGCGTCGGCATTTCCGAACATCCGCGCGCCATCGAACTTCTGCTGACGCGCATCAAGCCGGAAGACCTCAACGAGGCGCGCCGGCGCATGGCGCGCATTCCGCACGGCGCCGAGCTCGTCGAGAACCGCGTGTCGACCGCGCCAGGCTTCATGATCGGCAACGTCGTCGTCATGGCGGGCGTGCCCTCGATCATGCAGGCGATGCTCGACAATGTGACGCCGCGCCTGAAGACCGGCGTGAAGATGCTGATGGAGACGGTGCAGGCCGACAGCACGCCGGAGGGCGCCTATGCGGCGGGGCTCGGCGCGATTGCCGAGAAATATCCGGATTGCTCGATCGGCTCCTATCCCTCGTTCACGAGCGGCAAGTTCATGAACCAGATCGTCGTGCGCTCGAAGAACCCGGAATCGCTTGCCTCGGCGCTGGCGGAAGTGCGGGCGATGATCGACAAACTGATCGCCGAACGCGCGAAATCCTGACGCGAGGAGCCATGTCTTCCGACAAGATGTTCCCGGTTTCGTGGGACCAGTTTCATCGCGACGCGCGCGCGCTGGCGTGGCGGCTTTCGGGGCTCGAGTTTTCCGCCATGGTCGCGGTCACGCGCGGCGGCATGGTTCCTGCCGCCATCATCGCGCGCGAATTGGGGCTGCGCGTGATCGAGACGCTGGCGGTGGCGAGCTATGGCGGCGGCGAGGGCGTCGCGCCGGAACAGGCGCAGGGAAATTTGCGCATTCTCAAGCCGATTTCGTCGGACATCCTGTCGACGCAAGGGCAGGGCGTTCTGGTTGTCGACGATCTCGTCGACACCGGCGCCACCGCGCGGCTGGTGCGAGACATTCTGCCGAAGGCGCATCTGGCGACCGTCTACGCCAAGCCCGCCGGCCGGCCGCTGGTCGATACGTTCATTACCGAAGTGTCGCAGGACACATGGATCAACTTTCCCTGGGACCTGCAACTTTCCTTCGCGCCGCCGATCGCGAAGGGCGGGGGGTGAGGCAGCGCGAGGCATGGGTCGCTGGCGGAAATTTATTGACGATCAATTCGCTCACGACGACCTGTTCGAGCGCGTCGGGTGTTTTCTGGGTGGCGCGCCGCTGGCCGCAATCAGCGGGTTCTTCCTCTTCGAGATATTTCAGGATATTCGCCAATTTCTGGATAGCCCGGTATTGTTCGCGATCGGGCTGATTTTGTCGTCATTCCTATTCGGATGCGGATTGCTGCTCGCCGGGCGGGCATTTGCGCCGATAGATTCAGCGCTCACGCGTCTTGCGAGGAAGGTCATGAGCGGCCTCGGCGCCGCCAATGAATGGTGGATAATCCCGGTTGCTCTTGCAGGCGGTCTTGCGTCCGGGCTGCTGACGCTCTTGTTGCGGAAACTCGGCATTTCAGGTCAGCGCGACGCGAGCAGTCCGCCGCCCTGATCGGCGAAGCCGGCGCGCTGGCAGCCGGCCCGGTCTTTAGCTAAAACCGCTCCAGCGCGGACGTGGCGAAACTGGTAGACGCAAGGGACTTAAAATCCCTCGGGTTCATCCCGTGCGGGTTCGATCCCCGCCGTCCGCACCAGAAGCGACGATCACTGGTTGTGCGCGTCGAGTTCCGCGAAGGCCGCCATGTCGGGATATTCGGAAATTTCGGCGACGAGGCGGCCGCGGAACGTCAGGAAATTCCACATGTCGACATCGACCGCGCGGCCGGTGCCGCGATTGCGGATTCGCACGGTCCTGTGCATGGCGACGCGGTCGCCCTCGATCAACACGCGATTGATGCGCGAGCCCAGATTTTCGTAGACGACATAGACGGCGCGCGCCATGTCCGCGCAAGCCTGAAAGCCATTGCAATCCGCATGGAACGGGTGATTGCGGCCAACCGACGTCCGAAAGGCGACGTCGGGCGTGGCGAAGGCGAGCAGGGCTTCGACGTCGCCGGACGCCTTCAGCTCGAGCAGTTTCGACAGAATGCCCAGGATTTCCTGTCGGCGGTCGTCGACCGACGGGTCCTGCTCGGCGGGATCGGGCGCCGGCTCCCACACCAGATCGCGGGGCGAGTCACACACGCGGTCAATCCGAAAGAAGGCGGGCCATGGCGGTGGAATCGACGTGATCGGAAATCTCGACGATCTCGCCGTTGCGAAAACGGACGAAACTGCACACCGAGAGCTCGCCGATCCGGCCCGTGCCGCGGGCGCGCAGCTTGAGCCGGCGGCTGGCGGCGGCCTGCTGTCCGTCCACGACGAGTTCGACGACGCTTGTTTCGAGATACTCGACCAGGCTGCTGATATGCTTGGTGAACTCCCTGAAACCCTCGCGTCCTTCCCGACGGATTTTCACGGGCAGCCCGACCCATGTCTGGCCGATGTAGACAAAGTCTTCCGCAAGAAACGCCATCCACTTGTCGATGTCGTGCCGCGTCGGCAAGTCCCAATAGGCGCGCAAACGCCGTTCGACGAGATGGCGGTCGATGTCTGAAAGGTGTCTGTCGGCGGAAACCGTGAGCAAAATGGCCCGGAAAGCAAAGAAATTGATCGGTTGAGTTTTTCGGCCTTCCTGCCGATTGTCAATCCGCCACGGTCAAGGTTGGCGCCGCAGCCGGGCTTACGCACGGTAAATCCAGTCGCTCGCCTTCGCCATGCCGTCCGGCCCGATCGCGCGCATCGTCGTGTCGCGCAGAAAGGCCGGGGGGCCGGCCAGATGATAGACGATGCCCTGCATGCGCGAGGCGCGCTGCACCCGGTTGGCGCGGGCGACGCGGGCATGCTGGTAGGCGTCGAGCGCGGCGGCTTCGCTGTGGGGGTGCGCGGCGAAGGCGATGCCGAGCGCGTCGGCGTCCTCGATCGCCTGCGCCGCGCCTTGCGCCAGGAAGGGCGCCATCGCATGGGCGGCGTCGCCGAGAACGGCGACCCGGCCGCGCGCCCAGGAACGCACCGCCTTGCGCTCGTAGAGCGGCCAGCGCCGCCATTCGGGCGCGGCGTCTATCAGATTGCGGATGTCCGCGCTCCAGCCCTGGAATCGCGACGCCAGGAACGACGCCTTGCCGTGCGAAGCCCAGAAATCGGGCGCGTCGAGGTCGGTCCACTCGTCCTCGACCACCGCCACGACATTGAGCACGCTGGCGTTTCGGAGCGGGTAGTGAACGAGATGGGCGCCCGCGCCCAGCCAGAGATTCGAGCGCGGCGCGAGCATGGCGGCCGGAACGGTCTCGGCCGGCAGCAGTGCGCGCCACGAGGTGCGGCCGGAATAGCGGGGCGCGTCGGGGGTGGCCAGACCGAGCCCCTCGCGGACGCGCGAACGAAGGCCGTCCGCGCCGATCAGCGCTGCGCCCTTGAGGTCTGGCCGGCCCTCGACATGGACGGTTACGCCCTGGTCGTCGGCATGCCAGCCCTCGAGGCTGCAACCGAGACGAATTTCGATATCGGGGGAACGCGCGGCGGTTTCGCTCAGCGCCGTCAGCAGGTCGGCGCGGTGGGCGACGAGGTAGACTGAACCCCAACGCTCCTCCGATTCGCCGACCGGCACGGTGGCGATGGTCGCGCCGTCGCTGCTGGAGCGCAGGTCGACCGCCTCGGGCGCGGTGGCCAGCGTCTTCAACCGGTCGAGCGCGCCCCAGCGGGCGAGGCGGCGCGTGGCGTTGGCGGCGAGCTGCAGGCCAGCGCCGAATTCGGCGAGCGCGGGCGCGCGCTCCAGCACGATGACGTAGCGGCCGGCTGCGGCGAGCGCGAGCGCAGCCGACAATCCTCCGACGCCAGCGCCGGCGACGATGACGGGATTGTCGGCCATGTTCGTAAATCTCTCAGGCGCCGTGGAATTCGCACTCGGCGGGGTCGGCGTGGCCGTGCAGCGACGCGTCGTAGACATAGTGCGTCGAGCAATAGGGGCAGACGGTCTCGGCGCCGTCGCCCATGTCGATGAAAATGTGCGGATGATCGAACGGGGGCAGGGCGCCGATGCACATGAAGCGGTGCGCGCCGATTTTCACGCGGGGCAGGCCCGGCTGGTTGTGGAAATGCGGCGTGGCGTCGTCAGCCATGATCCAATCCTCTGAAGCCGAAGACGGCATAACAGGCCGCGCGCGCCGCGACCATGCGGCATCGCGCTGCGCGTCTTGATATTGCATTGCGGCGTTGTGTGCTAGACCCGGCGGCCCACCGGAAAACGCGCGCGATCCCCATGCATTTCTTCCAGTCCGGCCCGGCCCGGCTCGCCTATATCGACGAAAGTCCAACCGCGGCGGATCGCCACGAACCGATCCTGCTGGTGCACGGCTTCGCTTCCAGCCATGCCGTCAACTGGGTGTTTCCGCTGTGGGTGAAGGCGCTGACCGGCGACGGGCGACGCACGATCGCGCTCGACAACCGCGGCCACGGGCGCTCGACCAAGCTCTATGACCCCGACGCCTACGATACGCGGATCATGGCGGAGGACTGCCTGCACCTGCTCGACCATCTGGCGATCGAGCGCGCCGACGTGATGGGCTATTCGATGGGCGCGCGGATTTCGGCCTATCTCACGCTCAACCATCCCGACCGCGTTCGGTCGCTGGTTCTGGGCGGGCTCGGCTATCATCTGGTCGATGGTGTGGGCCTGCCAATCGGCATAGCCGCCGCCATGGAGACGGAGCATCCCGATCAACTCACCGATCCGCAGCAGAAGACGTTTCGCGCCTTTGCGGAAGCGACCAAGAGCGACCGCAAGGCGTTGGCCGCCTGCATACGCGGCTCGCGGCAGGTTCTAACCATGGCGGAGGCCTCCGCCATCCGCACGCCGACCCTGATCTGCGTGGGGACGAAGGACGATGTGGCCGGCGATGCGCACAAGCTCGCCGGCGTGATGGGCAATGCGCGGGCCATCGACATCCCCGGCCGCGACCACAATCGCGCTGTCGGCGACAAGGTTTATCGCGAGGCCGTGCTGGCGTTTCTGGCGGAGCTTGGGTGACGATCGCGCGCGGACACTTGGGTTCCGGCTAAGGCTCGCAGACGACAGTCAGCATGGGGCTGCGGGAAGCGCGCGGGAATGGCCGGCGCGCGCTCGACTGCAAGCGCTACGCCGCGCGGAATTTCCCGCGCGGCGTCTCTGAACTGCTGTCAGCGGCCGCAGTTGACGACCACGAAGAACGAATCGTCTGTCGCCGCATTGGTGTTGTTGAAGATCCGCACGAATACGCCGTTAGGATTGCCGGACCGGCGCGTGACGCCGACCATGAAGGGCGTCGCGGCGCCGATCCCGCCCTCGCCGGGAGAGACCGTGTAGACGCAATTGGTGATGTCGCGCACGAAGCCGACCTCATACGTGCCCGTCGACAGCTTCTGGGTGCCTGTCGACTGGACGCCTTCGCCGCGCAGGATCGTGCCGTCGCTGTTGATCGAGGCGGTGAGGACGGCGGCGCCGAGATTGCCGTCGG
>JASGFP010000162.1:0-6438 GCA_047605445.1 Rhodoblastus sp. | reverse complement strand
AGGCGCAGATCGAGGAGACCACCTCGGACTACGACCGCGAGAAGCTCCAGGAGCGTCTGGCCAAGCTCGCCGGCGGCGTCGCGGTCATCCGCGTCGGCGGCGCGAGTGAAGTCGAGGTCAAGGAAAAGAAGGACCGCGTGGACGATTCGCTCAACGCCACCCGCGCTGCGGTGGAAGAGGGCATCCTGCCGGGCGGCGGCGTCGCGCTGCTGCGCGCCGTCAAGGCGCTGGACGGCGTCGGCGGCTCCAACCCCGACCAGAAGACCGGCGTCGACATCGTGCGCCGCGCGCTGACTGCTCCGGCCCGCCAGATCGTCGACAACGCCGGCGGCGACGGCGCCGTGGTGGTCGGCAAGCTGGTCGAGGCCAAGGACTACGCCTACGGCTTCGACGCCCAGAACGGCGACTATGTCGACATGGTGAAGGCCGGCATCATCGACCCCACCAAGGTCGTGCGCACGGCGCTCCAGGACGCGGCTTCGGTCGCCGGCCTGCTGATCACCACCGAAGCCATGATCGCCGAACTGCCGAAGAAGGAATCGGCGCCGGCGATGCCGGGCGGCGGCATGGGCGGCATGGACTTCTAAGGAAGTCCATTCGCCCAGAATCTGGAAATGCGATGCACGGCAGGCCGTGCATCGCTGCGGCATGGACTTCTAAGGAAGTCCATTCGCCCGAATTCTCCAACGAAAGGCCCGGCTCGCGCCGGGCCTTTTTTGTTGGAGGGGTTGCGGCTATGATCGCGTAACTCCCGATAGGCGACGAAATCGCGACGCCCGCTTGCGCCCGCCGCGATTCGGCTTATGGTTTAGTGCGTTAGAACGTATACGCCTGCGTCCCGCCCGCTCGAAGACACGGCCAGATTCCGCTGGGGAAGCGGAATCCTCGATCGGGCGCAGGGTTCAGGCGATGTCGCGCCCGGTCGAGCAAAGTCGCGCCGGTTGTCGGTTGAGGGTACTGGGGGCGCGCTTCGGGCGCGTGCAGCGAAATGAGCAAGGTTCTCAATACAGGGCGCACGACGACGCGCGCCGATCTGCTGGATGCGGTCTTCCAGGCCTGTCCGATGCTGTCGCGGTTGCAGGCGCGCACCATCTTCGAGATGACGCTCGAGGAGATCGCCGACAGTCTCGACCGCAACGAGGCCGTCAAGCTGCGCGGCTTCGGCGCCTTCAACGTGCGCTCCAAGCGCGAGCGCATCGGCCGCAATCCGAAGACGGGCGTCGAAGCGGCGATCAAGCCGCGCCGGGTCGTGACGTTCAAGCCCTCGCCCGTGCTCGTCGCGCAAGTAAACGGCCAGTCGATCGAGGGGCTGGAAAACGCGGATTGAACCCGGAGGCCGGCGGTCCCCGCATCTAGCCGCCGAGCTTCGCCTTGAGCGCGTGATCGGCCAGCGTCTTGCCGAGCGACCAGACCGCGCCAGGCACCCGGTGCGCATCCGCGATCACCGCATCGAATGAGCGCTCGATCCAGGCGATGTCGTCGTCGCCGATCGTCAGCGGCGGAATGAGCTTGATCGTGTGATTGCCGTGTCCGGCCACCTGGCTCAGCACCTTGTGGTCCTTGAAAAGCGGAATCGTGATCATCTGGCAGAACAGGCCGGCGTTGACCTTTTCCAGCACGGTCCAGGCGGTTTTCAGCTTCAGCGATTTCGGCGCGCCGAATTCGATGCCGATCATCAATCCCTTGCCGCGCGCGTCCTTCACCAGTTCGTAGCGCTGGTTCATCGAGCGGAACGCCTCGAGGATCTGCTCGCCGCGCCGCGCGGCGTTCTCGATCAGTTTCTCGCCCTCTATCACCTCGAGCGTGGCGAGGCCGGCGGCCATGGCGAGGTCGGTCTTGGAGAAGGTCGAGCCGTGCACGACCGCGCGATCCATGCGGTTGAACACTTTCTCGAAAATCCGCCTGCGCGCCAGCACCGCGCCGACCGGCACATGGCCTCCCGACAGCGCCTTGGCGAGCAGCACCATGTCAGGCTCGGCCCCCCAATGTTCGATCGCAAGGAATTTGCCCGTGCGGCCCATGCCGGTCTGTATTTCGTCGGCGACGAACAGCGTGCCGTATTTACGGCAGATCGCGGCGGCGCGCGCGAGATAGTCGGGGGCGGGCATGTTGACGCCCTTGCCCTGGATCGGCTCGACGAAGAAGGCCGCAACGTCCTTGCGCGCCAGCGCCCGGTCGAGCGCGTCGAGATCGTTGAACGGGATTTCCGCGACATCGGGTATCAGCGGCCCGAACCCGTCCCGGAACACCGCATCGCCATTCATCGACAGCGCGCCATAGGTCAGGCCATGGAAGGCGTGGTCGCAAAACAGGATACGCGAGCGTCCGGTAGCAGAACGCGCGAACTTCATCGCCGCTTCCACGGCTTCTGCGCCGGAATTGCAGAAAAACGCCTTGTCGAGCCAGGGCGTGTATTTCAGCAGCCGCTCGGCGAGCAGCCCGGCCAGAACGGATACGTCCATCTGAACGAGATTGGGCAGGTCCGCCTCGATTACGCTGGTCAGCGCGCGGGCGACATCGGGATGATTGCGGCCGACCGCGAACACGCCGAATCCGGACAGGAGGTCGAGATAGCGCTCGCCGTCGCGGTCCCACAGATACTGGCCGGAACCGCGCGTGAAGCCGACGTCGTAGCCGATCGTCTGCAGCACCCGCACCATCTGTTCGTTCAGATGGCGGCTGTGCAGCGCATAGCGCTCCGGCTCGCGCCCGGCGGCGAGTGCGGCGATATCGAACGGATCCGTCCCGACGGGACGGGGGTCGTTGAGCGTCAGCGACGCCTGGTTCATGCGGCTTTCTCCGAAAGCGGCGTGGCGGTGCGGGAATAGCCCCCGGCGGTTGGGGGCAGCCGGTCGGTTTTCATGACGGCGGACGCCGCCAAAGTCAAACCTGGGCGGGAAGCGTTTCGAGGCCGTAAACGGCCCGAAAAGCGGCGGAAACATGGATTGCCCCGGCGCGGCTTGCGCTTCCCGCGCGTCCGGTCGATACACGGACTGGACTATGCGACAGGTGATTTGGATGCGGATTCTGAGCGGCGCGGTCGGCGCATTCGGGCTTCTGGCGGCTTTCGCGGCCTACCGCATGGACGACAGTTTCCTGTATCTCGTCGCCGCTGCGGCCTTTCTGTGCGCCTATACGACATGGGCGTCCCAGCACATCTCCGCTTTCATGAAAATCTTCGTCGCGATCTTCTCGACGGAGACGGTCGTCTTCGGCCTCGCCGTCGTCGCCCTGCACGCCGGCGTCTGGCATGAGCGGCTGAAGAATTTCACGCCGCCGGATTCTCTGCCGCTTACGGTCGCGATGTTCTCGATCCTCGTCTATGTCGTCGCCCGGCTGAAGGTCATGCGCGAGCCGCTGCGCATCGCCGATCTCTATTTCACGCAAGGCGACATGGGCGCAGCGCGCATCTGGCCGTTCCGCCCGTTCACCGCCCGCGAGCGCCGGATCGCGGTCGCGATGATCACGACGCTCGTCCTCATCAATCAGGCGCAGGTCGCCATCACCGTGCGTCTCTCGTTCTTCAATCGTGACTGGTTCAACGCCATTCAGGCCAAGGACGCTCCGATGTTCTGGAGCCTGTTGTTCACGGTCTTCACGCCGTGGGCCTTCGTCTACGTCGCCAGCGCCATCATCGAATTCGTTCTGCAATCAATGCTGGTCATCCGCTGGCGCCGCTGGCTGACGGATTTCTACGTCTCGCACTGGCTCGGCGATCACGCGCATTACCGCATGTCGCTTGCCGGCGGCGCTGCCGACAACCCCGACCAGCGCATCGCCGAGGACGTCAACCGCTTCATCATCGGCGGCGGCGACGGCGAGGGCATCTACTCCTATTCGATCCTGCTGATTTCGACGCTCTCCTCGCTCGTCTCCTTCTCCATCGTCCTGTGGGAGCTCTCCGGCAATTACGCCATTCCCGGCACCGAGATCGTCATTCCCGGGCTCTTGTTCTGGGTCGCGGCGATCTACGCCGCCTTCGGCACGCTCGTCACCCATCTCATCGGCCGTTCGCTGGTTGGGCTCTATTTCGACCGCCAGCGCGTCGAAGCCGACTTCCGCTTCTCGCTCGCGCGCCTGCGCGAATATGCCGAGCAGGTCGCGCTGCTGGCGGGCGAAAAGGCCGAGCAGACCGCGCTCGGCGCAAGATTCCGCGCGGTCATCGCCAATTATCTGCTGATTGTCGCGCAGCGCAAAAAGCTGATGGCGTTCACCGCCACATACGGACAGGTGTCGCCGATCATCCCCTTCGTCTTCACCGCGCCCTTCTATTTCGCCGGCAAGATCCAGCTCGGCGTGATGACGCAGACCGCAGGCGCCTTCGGGCGCGTTGAAGGCGCTTTGACCTTCTTCGTCAGCAATTATACCTCGCTCGCCGGCTTCACCTCGGTCGTGCAGCGCCTCTCGTCGTTCGATCAGGCGATCAACGCTGCCGAGGACGCCCGTGATGCGGGCGTCAAGCGCGCCCCGGCGGCGCCGAGCGATCCGGTGACGCTCGACAAGGTGTCCGTCCGTCTTCCGAACGGCCGCGAGATCGTGCGCGCCGACGGCCTCGTTTTCCAGCCGCGCGAAAGCACGCTCATCACCGGTCCCTCGGGCTCCGGCAAATCGACGCTGCTGCGCGCGACATCGGGCATCTGGCCTTATGGCTCGGGCGAAATCCGCATTCCCGACGGCGAGCGCGCGCTGGTGCTGCCGCAGCGCCCCTATCTGCCGCACGGCACGCTGCGCGCGGCTGTTTCCTATCCCGCGGAGTCCGGCGTCTATTCCGACGACGACATCCGCGCCGCGCTGACGGCGGCGCGCCTCGAACCCTTCGCCGCGCGGCTCGATGAAGACGACATGTGGTCGCAGCGCCTGTCGGGCGGCGAGCAGCAGCGCCTCGCCATCGCCCGCGCGCTGCTCGCGCGGCCGAAATGGCTGCTGCTGGACGAAGCGACCGCCGCGCTGGACGAAAAGCTCGAGGCCGACGTCTACAACGCGATCTTCGATCACCTGCCCGAAACGACGGTCATTTCGATCGGCCATCGTTCGACGCTGCTCGCCCTGCACAAGCGGCGGGTCAATCTCGAACCGCAGGCCGACGGCGTCTACGCGCCGGTGGGGTGAGCAATGGACCGCGAGCCTCCAGGCTCGCAACCACGACTGACATCGAGCCCGGAGGCTCGCGGTCCGGGAGACACACATGCACGCTGGCCCGATCGCCCTCGCCTTCGCCGCCGCCTATCTCGGCGCGGCGCTTTATTCCGTTCTCGTGGAACAGCCCGCGCGGCTGACGCTGGACGATCGCGCGCTGGTGAAGGAATGGGCGCCGAGCGACCGCCGCGCCTTGCTGCTGCTCGCGCTCTTCGCGCTGGCGTCCGCCATCGCTGCGCTGATCGAGTTCCGCGCCGGCGGCAATGCGCTCTGGCTGATCGGCGCGGCCTTCGCGCTGGCGAGCTGGCCGTACATGTTTTTCGTTCTCGTGCCGCTCAACAATCGCCTGCTCGCGCCCGACGACGGCGGCGCCGGCGCGCGCGGCCTCATCGCCACATGGGGCATGCTCGAATGGGGGCAGGTCGGGCTCGGGCTGATCGCATCCGCGATTTTTGTCGCGGCGCTCGGCTGAGCGGCGCTACTTTTTCCCGTCATCCTTGAACTGGGCGCGGCAGGCCGGCGAAATCTGCGAGAGTTTCGCGCGCAGGCACGCCTCGATCTTGCCCGCGTCGGGAATGTCCTCGCCGCAGAACTTGAAGGCGTCGCCCTCGCAGGCGGCGCGCTGCTCGGCCGTTCCGGCGGCTTGCGCGGGCAGGGCGGTTATCGGCGCAACCAGCAACCCGAGCGCGACAAAGACCCAATATTTCAAGGCTTGATCCTTTCGGTGCACAAGGTCGAAAACCCTCGCGCCGCGATTTCGTTCCGCTCTCTTGCCCTTGGCGGCGCGCGCGCCTAAACCCCGGCGCATGAGCGACACCAAGCCTACAGTAAAAGCCCGCCAACCGCGCGGCCTCGCCGACCGGGGACCGGGCGAACTCGCCGCCTCCGAACGGATGCTCTCGAAAATCCGGGAATCCTACGAACTTTACGGCTTCGAGGCGGTCGAGACGCCGTTCATCGAATATACCGATGCGCTCGGCAAATTCCTGCCCGATCAGGACCGCCCGAACGAAGGCGTGTTTTCCTTCCAGGACGACGACGAGCAATGGCTGTCGCTGCGCTACGACCTGACCGCGCCGCTCGCCCGCTATGTCGCTGAAAATTACGACAAACTCGCCAAGCCCTATCGCTCCTATCGCGCCGGCTACGTCTTCCGCAACGAGAAGCCCGGCCCCGGCCGCTTCCGCCAGTTCATGCAGTTCGACGCCGACACCGTTGGCGCGGCGAGCGTAGCCGCCGACGCCGAGATCTGCATGATGGCCGCCGACACGCTGGAGAAGCTCGGCATCCGCCGCGGCGACT
>JASGFP010000161.1:0-6467 GCA_047605445.1 Rhodoblastus sp. | reverse complement strand
GCCGCGTCCAGCGCCACGCGCTCGGCGTGCGGCCGCCCGCCGTCCTGCGTCCAGCCCTGCCCCACGATCGCGCCGTCGCGCACCACCAGCGCGCCGACCGCAGGGTTTTCGGCCGTGCGGCCGAGGCCGCGCCGCGCGAGCGCCAGCGCGGCGCGCATGTAGTCGGCGTCGGTGCGGGTGGGATCCGGGAAAGTCCAGAAGTCGACGGTCATGCGAGCGCCCAAGTCTGTCCCCTCCCCCGCTGTGGGGGAGGGTTAGGGTGGGGGGTCGCGCAATCCGGCGAGAGCGCGCGCGTCGTAGAACGCCAATGTCGCGGCATTGCGCGACCCACTCCCCTGCCCCTCCCCACACCGAAGTCGGCTTTTGCCGACTTCGGCATAGATGCGCAAACGGGCAGCAGCCCGTTTGCGACTGGGAGGGGTTCGGTCTCGCGCGCCTGCAACACCATCATCCCTTCGGCGCCTTCGCTTTCGCCTTCGGCGGCTCGTCCTCGATGGAAAGCTCGTCGATGACAGCGCTGAAATCGGCGGCCTCGCGGAAATCGCGGTAAACCGAGGCGAAGCGGACATAGGCGACGTCGTCGAGCGACTTCAGGCCCTGCATCACCAGTTCGCCGATGCGCGCGCTTGGAATTTCCGCCTCGCCCTCGCTCTCGAGCTGGCGCACCACGCCGTTGACCATGCGTTCCACGCGTTCGGGATCGACCGGCCGCTTGCGCAGCGCCACCGACAGCGAGCGCATCAGTTTTTCGCGCTCGAACGGCACCCGCCGGCCGGATTTCTTGACGATGATGAGATCGCGCAACTGAACCCGCTCGAACGTCGTGAACCGCCCGCCGCAATCCGGGCAGACGCGCCGGCGCCGGATGGCGGCGCTGTCGTCCGTGGGCCGGGAATCCTTCACCTGCGTATCGAGTGAGCCGCAATAGGGGCAGCGCATGACAGCCTCTTGAATCTCAAATCAGGATAGGGGCTTGTTGCGATTGACGCAACAGAAAACGCAAAAACGCGCGCCGGATCGACCGGCGCGCGTTTCGTAAATCGCAACAACCCGAATCGGCGCGCCCGGCGCGCCTCAGTATATCGGGAAGCGCTTGGTGAGCTCCGTTACCTTCTCGCGCACCGCGGTCTCGACCGCGCCATTGCCGGCCTCGCCATTCGCCGCCAGCCCGTCCAGCACTTCCACGATCAGTTCGCCGACCTTCTTGAACTCCGCAACGCCGAAGCCGCGCGAAGTGGCGGCAGGCGTGCCGAGCCGAACGCCCGAGGTCACGAAGGGCGATTGCGGATCGAACGGCACGCCGTTCTTGTTGCAGGTGATGTGGGCGCGCCCGAGCGCGGCTTCCGCCGCCTTGCCGGTCAGTTTCTTCGGCTGGAGATCGACCAGCATCAGGTGATTGTCGGTGCCGCCGGTGACGATGTCGCAGCCGCCGGCCTTGACGGAAGCCGCCAGTGCGCGGGCGTTCTCGACTACGGCATGGGCGTAGAGCTTGAACTCCGGCCGCAGCGCCTCCTGGAAGGCGACCGCCTTGGCCGCGATGACATGCATCAGCGGCCCGCCTTGCAGGCCGGGAAACACGGCGCTGTTGATCTTCTTGGCGATGTCCTCGTCATTGGTCAGCACCATGCCGCCGCGCGGACCGCGCAGCGACTTGTGCGTGGTGGTGGTGACGACATGGGCGTGCGGCAGCGGCGAGGGATGCGCGCCGCCGGCCACCAGTCCCGCGATATGCGCCATGTCGACCATCAGATACGCGCCCACCTCGTCCGCGATCTCGCGGAACCGCGCCCAGTCCCAGACGCGCGAATAGGCCGTGCCGCCAGCGATGATCAGCTTCGGCCGCACCTGGCGCGCCTTCTCGGCGATCTCGTCCATGTCGAGAAGCTGGTCGTCCTTGCGCACGCCGTAGCTCGCGACCTTGAACCACTTGCCGCTCATGTTGACGGGCGAACCGTGCGTCAGGTGGCCGCCCGAATTGAGGTCGAGCCCCATGAACGTATCGCCGGGCTGCAGCAGCGCCAGAAACACCGCCTGGTTCATCTGCGAGCCGGAATTGGGCTGCACATTGGCGAACTTGCAGTCGAACAGCCGGCAGGCGCGCTCGATGGCGAGCTTCTCGGCGATATCCACATACTGGCAGCCGCCGTAGTAGCGCTTGCCCGGATATCCCTCGGCGTACTTGTTGGTCATGATCGAGCCCTGCGCTTCCAGAACGGCGCGGGACACGATGTTTTCGGACGCGATCAGCTCGATTTCCTCGCGCTGACGACCGAGTTCCAGATCGATCGCCCGGGCGATCTCCGGATCGACGTCGGCGAGCGACGCGGAAAAGAAGGAATTGGACTTCGGCGCGTGCGTTTCGGCTGCATTGCTCATGGGCGACCCTTCCCTAAGCTGTGGGCCGGACGACGACCCGGAAATCCGGAAAATCCCCTTCCCCGCCCCGAAAGGGACGGCGGAATCGGCAGCCGGTAAAGCGAAGGGCGCCGTTTAGCACGGGCGGCGCGCGGGGGGAAGGCGGCGCGGACGTCGGGCCGGAAATGGCCGAACGGCGCGAACCCGATATCGTCCTCCCAAATAACAATCGGCAGGATGAGATGAATTTTGGACGCACAGCCGCTGCAAGGCTGGGTTGGCGGCGACGCTGGGTCTGACCGCAATCCTTGGCGCGGCGCGGGCCGAACCGCTGAAAGTCACCCTGCTCGGCACGGGCGCCCCTACCCCGCGCCTGTCCGCCTTCAGCGCCGCCACGCCGGTGGAGGCCGGCAATAGCCGAGGGAACCCGCGCGCGAAAACGCAGTTGAGCATAAGGTCGACGTTCGCGCGCGGGGCTGCTTCATGGTTGAATCCGTCAGAACCTTCTGGAAGGGCCATCTGCGGCTGGCCCTCGTGACCATACCCGTGCGGCTCGTATCCGCCGAAAAAGCGGCCGCGACGCCGCGCTTCCACCAGATCGACCGCAAGTCGAAACAGCGCATCCGCTACATCAAGTCGATCGTGCCCAAAGGCGCGGAGCCCAAGGCCGTGGCGAAGGAAGACATCGTCATGGGTTATGAGGTCGAGCCCGGCAATTACGTGTTGATGGAGCCCGACGAACTCGACGCCGTGAAGCTCGAAACCCGCCACACGATCGAACTGACGCAATTCGTCGAAATGTGCGAGATCGACCCTCTGTATTTCGAGCGGCCCTATTACATCCTGCCCGACGGCGACGTGGCCGAGGAAGGCTATGTCGTGATCCGCGATGCGCTGAAGGCGTCAAAGAAAGCCGCGATCGGCCAGCTCACGCTGCGCGGTCGCGAAAATCTCGTCGCGCTCTACCCCGGCGGCGACGGCCTCGTGCTCGACACTCTGCGCTACGAGGAAGAGGTCAAGGACGCCGACAGCGTCTTCAGCGATCTCGGCCGCACGAAGCCGCGCGCGGACATGCTGAAAATGGCCGAGGAACTGATTGCGAGCCGCGCCGCGCCTTTCGATCCCGGCAAATACAAGAACCATTATGCAGCCGCCTTGCGCGATCTCGTGAAGGCTAAAGCCGCCTCCGGCGGCGCGACCCAGGTCGAGGACCAGCAGGAGCCCGGCGCCAAGGTGATCGACTTCATGGAGGCGTTGAAGCGCTCTCTGAAGGGGGATGCCGCTGAGCCAGCCAAGTCTGGTGCGGCCGAGGCGCCCGCGCGCAAGCCGCCTGCGACGGCTAAAAAGGCGGCGCGGCCATCGTCGCGCAAGCCGGCGGCGAAATCCGGGGCGAAGGCGGCCAGCCGCCGCAAGGCGGGCTGATCACATGTCGACGAAAGCGCGGGCGAAGCGCGCAAAGACGCCCGACGCGCTTTCGACATATAGAACCAAACGCGACGCCAAACAGACGCCGGAACCGTTCGGCGCGACATCGCCGCGCGGCCGTCGCCTGATCGTGCAACATCATTTTGCGACACGCGATCACTACGACCTGCGGCTGGAAGTCGACGGCGTGCTCAAGAGCTGGGCCGTGACGCGCGGCCCCTCCGCCGATCCACACGACAAACGCCTCGCCGTGCGCACGGAAGATCATCCGCTCGATTACGCCGCGTTCGAGGGCCTCATTCCCAAAGGCCAGTATGGCGGCGGCACGGTTATCCTGTGGGAGAGCACGAGCTACACGCCGCTGAACGGCGATCCCGGCAAGGCGATCGACAAGGGCGAGATCAAATTCGATGCGCATGGCGCGCGCATGCGCGGCCGCTGGGTTCTCGTGCGCATGAAGACCAAGGAGAAGCGCGAGAACTGGCTGCTCATCAAGGAGCGCGACGAATATGCGGAGGACGACGACGGGCTGACGGCCCGGTTTCCGGATTCGGTTTCGAGCGCGCGGTCGCGCAAGGAAATCGAGGAGGGGAAGGCTGCGCGCGCTCGGCTCCTTCCCGGGGGGAGAGGCCTGGGGAGATCGCGCGATCAAGCCGAAGACGCCTCGCCCCCCCACGCCAACCCTCCCCCACAAGGGGGGAGGCAGAAGACCCCCGCCCTCCCCGCCTTCGTCTCACCTCAACTCTGCGGCCAGGCCGAGATACCGCCAGCAGGCGCTGAATGGCTCTACGAGATGAAATACGATGGCTACCGCCTGCAACTCGCCTGCGCCGGCGTCGAGGCGCGGCTTTCCACGCGCTCGGGTCTGGACTGGAGCGAAAAATTCGGCGCCATCGCCGCCGACGCCGCGCGCCTTCCGTGCAAAAGCGCGCTGATCGACGGCGAGGCGGTCGTGCTGAACGACAAGGGCCTGTCGGATTTTCCGGGCCTCGTCGCCGCCCTGGAGAGCCAGCGATACGCAGACATCGTGCTGATGGCCTTCGATCTGCTAGCCCTCGACGGCAAGGATTTACGCGCCGAACCGCTAACCGCGCGAAAGAACAAACTGGCCGCGCTTCTGGCAAAAGGGCCGATGGCCAATATCCGCTTCGCAGCGCATATCGAAGGCGACGGAAAGGCCGTCTTCGATTCCGCTGTCGCCGCGGGCGCAGAGGGCATCATCGCCAAGCGTCGGGACGCCCCCTATCGCTCGGGCCGCAGCGACGCCTGGCTGAAGATCAAGGGTTATCCGCGGCAGGATGTGCTCATCGTCGCCTACAAGCCCTCGACCAAAGGCGCCCTCTTCGCCTCGCTGCACGCAGCGCTCGAGGAAGATGGCGAATTGCGCTACATCGGCGGGATCGGCACGGGCTTCAGCGACGAAGCGCGCAAGGCGATTTTCGGCAAGCTGAAATCCGCCGCCGCCAAAGGCCCGCCGGACAATCTGCGCGGCGCCATTCCGCGCGGCCTGAAGTTTCTCGCTGCGCCGCTGCGCGCCGAAATACGTTTCGGCGGCTGGACGGGATCCGGCCATCTGCGGCAGGCTCGCTTTCTCGCGCTCCGGGAGGATCTGCCCGTGCCGAAAATCACGCCCAAAACCTCCCACGCGAAGCCTGCGCAACGCCGGGACGCATCCGACGAAACGCCGCTCGCGATCACCCACCCCGACCGGGTCGTCTTTCCGGAAGATGGCGTCACCAAGGGCGAGGTCGCCGACTATTACGCCGCCGTCGGCGACCGCATCCTGCGCCATCTGAAAGACCGGCCGGTCAGCATAGTGCGCGCGCCGGACTCGATCGCGGAAACCTTTTTCCAGCGTCACCCGCTCAAGGGCATGGCGCGCGGCGTCATCGACATCCAGCAAGCGGCCGACGAACCCTACATGGCGCTCGACGGCGCGCTGGGACTGCGCACGGCCGCGCAATTCGGCGCCATTGAATTGCACGGCTGGATGAGCCGCCTCGACGCGCTGGACAATCCCGACCGCATGATCTTCGACCTCGATCCGGACGAGGCCGTGACCTTTGCCGAGGTGAAGAAAGCTGCGCGCGAAATCGCGCAGCATCTGGAGGAAATCGGCCTGAAATCCTGGCCGATGATTACCGGCGGCAAGGGCGTGCATGTCGTCATCCCGCTCGACCGCTCGCTCGCCTTCGAGGAGACGGAAATCTTCGCGGAAGGATTTGCGAAGGGGCTGGCCGAACAGGCGCCGGACAAATTCGTCGCAACAATGAGCAAGGCGCGCCGCAAGGGCAGGATTTTCGTCGACTGGCTGCGCAACAAGAAGTCAGCGACCGCGATCCTGCCGTGGTCGCTGCGCGCGCGCAAAGGCGCGACGGTCGCGACCCCGCTGTCGTGGGCGCAGCTCGCCCGCGTGAAATCGGCGGGCGCCTATACGATCCGAACGGCGCCGAGGCGCGCCGACCCCTGGGACGATTTCTTCGCCACGCGCCAGACGATCGCGCAGGCCGCGCTCGCGTTCATGAAGAAGCGAGTCTGACGTCAAATACGAGAAAGCAAACGAAAAGAGCCACTTGCGCGGCTCTCTGGAATCTGTTCGCGAAGTGCGGGCGACTATTCGTCGTCGTCGCTCATCGGCTGAAGGCGACCGCCGCCGCCCTGCGCGCGGGCGGCTTGCGGCTGCGGGG
>JASGFP010000160.1:0-6495 GCA_047605445.1 Rhodoblastus sp. | reverse complement strand
GAGTCGACCGCGGGGGCGCGGCCGGCGCGGCCAGCGCCCGGTTCGATCAGGACATCGTGGTCGGCCACGGGCGCGGGCGCTGCCGCGCGCGTCGGCCGGGCTTCGATGCGGGCCTCCGCCATCTCGCCCTTGAGACGCGCCAGCGCGGCGGCGGCGCTGATGGTCGAGGCCTGCACAGGCGCAGTGGACGCAGGCGGTTCGGCAACCGGCGCGACAGGGCGGAGGGCCGGTTGCGGCGCGGGCGGCGTCTGGACAACCGGCGCGGCGCGCCGAGCGTCGCCGATATCGCCTTCAAGCGTCGCGAGACGGTCGACGACGCGTTCCAGCGTGGCGTGCACGGCCTTCAGGGTCGCATGGGTGCGTTGGTCGGACGCGTCCTGCACGGCGCGCAGATCGGCGATTTCGCGGCCGATCTCGCCCTGGCTCGCAGCGCCGACGTCCGCAAGCGCCTCACGGACAGAGTCTCGCGCGGCGGCTCGGGCGGCTTCCTCGGCGGCCTCGAATGCGGCGGACCGCGTCTCGTTCAACTGCGAGAACAGGTCCGCGATCATGCGCTCGAGCGAGGCGACGGATTCGTCGCGGCCGCCGGAGCGCTCGATCTTGCGGGACAGCAGTTCGATCTGCGTCTGGAGCGCGGCAAGATCTTCGCGGCCGGCGCTGGGGGCGGCGGCGCGGTCGACCTTGTCGGCGAGTTCGCGCACCAGATTTTCCAGATGCTGCGTCTCCGCCACAGGCGCGTGGCGCGGCGCAGCCAGACTTTGCGCGACGGCGCGGTGCAGCTTGTCGAGGCGCTCGCCGAAATCCGCCATCTGCTCGGGCGCGCGAGCTGCCGCGAGCGCGGCGTCGATCCTCTGCGACAGGCCTTCGACGCGGCTTTCCAGAGCGCGCATGCTCTCGCCGCCTGCGCCATCAGCCACGACTTCTCGGATGTCAGAGACGATGCGCGCGACTTCCGCCGGCGCGACGCCGCCGCCGCCCGAGCGCTCGAGCCGCGCGGCAAGCTCGTCGAGATCGCGCTGCGCGCGCTCGCCGCTGTCTGAGGCGAGCGTGGCGCGCGACAGGAGATCGCGCACTTCCCGCGTCTGGTCGAAGATGGCGCGGATCGTCTGCGGATCGACGCCGCCACGGCTCTCGAGATTGTCGATCTTGCCGGCGATGACGCGCATGTCCTGCTCGAGCGAGCCGATGGCTGCGCGCGGATCGAGTTCGCGCAGGCTCGTCCGCAATTCGCGGGCGAGCTGGTCGATCGGGGTCGCCACCGCGTCGCGCACGCCTTCGATGCGCGCGACGTGCAGCCGGTCGGAGATGTCATGCACCGCCGTCTCGAGCGAGGCGACGGAAGCGCGTGGGGCGAGTTCGCTCAGACCCCGCGAGACGGCGGCGATTTCGCGGCGCAACTCGCCGATCGAATTTTCGCCTTCGTTGCGGGTGGCGAGCGCATCGACGCCTTGCGACACCGACGCGATCTCGCGGCGTAGCTGTTCGATCGAATGCTCCGCCCCATCGCGCGCCGCAAGCACGCCGACCCCGTGCGACACGGAGGCGATCTCTCGGCGCAGGTGCTCGATCGACTGCTCCGCGCTGTCGCGGGCCGCGCCCTTGCTGGAAAATTCCGCGCGCATCTGCTCGATGCGCTCGGACATGCGGTTGATGTCGCCCTGCAGCCCCGCGAGCGCCTGAGGCTGCGCCGCCGCGGGCTCGGCCGATGCGCTGCGCTCGAGCCGTTCAACAATGGAAGCCAGGCGCGTTTCGAGGTCGCTCGGCGCGCGACGCTGATCGAAGGGCGGGCGCGGTTCGGCGCGGCGCGCAGCGAACGGAAGGGCCGCATCGCCATCGAGTTCGCGCTGACGGCGCATGATCTGCGACACGGCGTCCATCGTCTGCGGACGGACAGTCGGCGGCGCCTCCGCCGCGACAGCGCGGATGGTCTGGCGCTGTGCGCTGTGCGTCATCTGCGTCGCGAGCTGGCCGAGTTGCGCTTCGATGCGCGCAAGCCGGTCGGCGTCCGTGCGGTTGCGGTCGCCGCTTTCGATATGGGCGGCGATCTCCGACAGCTTGGCCTCGATTTCGCGCAAGCCCTCGTCGCCGCGCCGGCTGTCGCCGTCCTGGGCAAGATCGTCGACACGGCTCTCGAGCCGCGACAGCGCGCCGCGGATCGGCTTGAAGTGAGCGTCATGTCCCCCTTGGGTCACCTTCTGCTCGATTTCCGCGAGGCGACGCGAGATCGATTGCAGCGTTTTTCCTTCGCGCGAGCGGTCGGCCTGCGCGGATTCGATGACGTCGGCCATTTCGGCGAGCGCGCGCGCCGTCTTGTCCTGGCCGCGCGCATTGCGCCGCTCGTAGGCTTCGAGCGCGTTCTCGATCAGGCTTTCGGCGTCTTCGTCCTCACGCCAGGAAACTTCGCGAGAACTGGCGCTGCGCGACAGATTGCGGCCCGCGCCGCCGCGGCGGTGAGCCACGAAATCCTCATCGCGATCGTCCTCCACGTCGCGGCCGCGCTTCTCGCCGCGCCGGCGCGCCGCGCGCCCGCCTTCGCGCAACCGCGCCAGGCGCGCGGACACGGAGTCGATATCCGCTGCGTCGTGATGTCCGGATTCGTCGGCGTCCACGGCGCGCTCGGAAATGAGCTCATTCAGCCATTCGCCGACGCTCATCCCTTCGCGCTGGGCCGCTTCGCGCGCGGCCTCCCGCGTGTTGAAGCCAACCCCTTTGATGCTCCACGGCGCCGCCTTGTTCATCATCTTTTCCGTTGGATACCGGTGAAACCGGTCGCGTCGATCAATCGAGAATCGGTACGCAAGAAGCGAATCAGACAGCGAAAACAACCTACCGTCCTCAAGGCGGACTTTCGAGCGGCTATGGTAAACACGAAGTTAAGGATCGACCGGGAACGATACACATTCGCAATATGGTTGTTATCGTAGTTTTTACAGTTTTAAGTTGCATTCACCCGCGAATCGCCCTCCCTATGGACAGCACTCGCCGCGCGGGCTGGCGTGAACGCAGGGGGATGCGGGCAAAATGGAACGGGCTACGGAGACAGCACAGCAACAGGTGTTTTCAGGATCCGACGGCAGCGCAGGACTGCGCGCGGCGCAGGCGGCGGGCGACCGGCTCTACACGATCGGCGACATGGCGCGGGCCTATCGGGTGACGCTGCGCGCATTGCGCTTTTACGAGGACCGCGGGCTGATCAAACCGATCAGGCACGGCGCGTCGCGCTTCTACGACGCGGCGGCGCGCAGCCGGTTCGAGACGATCCTGCGCGGCAAGCAGCTCGGCTTCACGCTCACCCAGATTTTCGCCATGCTGCCGACCGACGCGAACCCCGAGGCGACAGGCGCGCTGACGCTCGAGGAAGGACAGGTTCTGACCCAGATCGCGCAACTCGAAAAGAAGCGCGAGGATCTGGAGACAGCGCTGGCCGCGCTGCGCGAGACGCATTCGCGCATGTCGGGCGGCGACGGAGCGGCAAACGCCAACGCGGCCTGACGGCAGCCGCCGGGCCGCCTTCTCCGACTTCATCGCCATTTCGACATCGGCCTGTCGCATCGTCGCGGCAGGCCTTTTTCGTTGCCGCTCCGTAGACGGGAGACGCCGCGCCTTGACGTGAAGCGCATATTGTTTATATATGAACCATCACGAGCGCCGCGAACCAAGCGCGCCTGCCGTTCTTCACATCAAAGCCCGGGAGCGCCCATGCCGACCTACAAGGCCCCAGTCGACGACACACTGTTTTTGCTCGACGACGTGCTGCACTATTCCCGTTACGACAATCTGCCGGGCTTTTCCGACGCGCCGCGCGACGTGGTCGAGGCCGTGCTGAACGAGGCCGCCAAGGTCGCGGAAGAGATTTTGCAGCCGCTCAACCTCGTGGGCGACCGCGAAGGCTGCAAGCGCGCCGCCGACGGTTCGGTGACGACGCCGAAGGGCTTCAAGGAAGCCTTCAAGGCCTATGCCGAAGGCGGCTGGATCAGCCTGCCGATGCCGCCCGAATACGGCGGCCAAGGGCTGCCGCACGTCGTCTCGCACGCGGTCGGCGAGTATATGAATTCCGCCAACCAGGCCTTCGCAATGTATCCGGGCCTGACGTCCGGCGCCATCGCGGCCATTCTCGCGCATGGCAGCGAAGATCAGAAGCAGCTCTACGGCACGCGCATGATCGCAGGCCAGTGGACCGGCACGATGAACCTTACCGAGCCGCATTGCGGCACAGACCTCGGGCTTCTCAAGACAAAGGCCGTTCCGAACGGCGACGGCTCCTATCACATCACCGGCCAGAAGATTTTCATCTCGGCCGGCGAACACGACATGGCCGAGAACATCGTCCATCTCGTGCTCGCGCGCATCGAGGGCGCGCCGGCGGGCGTGAAGGGCATTTCGCTGTTCATCGTGCCGAAATTCGAAGTCTCCGGCGAAGGCGCGCTCGGCGCGCGCAATGCGGTGTCCTGCGGGTCGCTCGAACACAAGATGGGAATCCACGGCAACGCCACCTGCGTGATGAACTACGACGGCGCCCGGGGTTTCCTTCTCGGGCAGGAGAACAAGGGGCTAGCCGCCATGTTCACGATGATGAACGAGGCGCGCCTCGGCGTGGCGACGCAGGGTCTGGCGCAGTCCGAAGTCGCCTACCAGAACGCGGCCGAATACGCCCGCGAACGCACGCAGGGTCGCTCGATCTCCGGCGTGAAAGCGCCGCAGCAATCGGCCGATCCGATCATCGTGCACCCGGACGTGCGGCGCATGCTGCTCGAAGCGAAAGCTTTCAACGAGGGCGCGCGCGCCTTCATGCTATGGACCGCGCTCGAGGCCGACATTCTGCACCGCTCGCCCGACGAGGCGGCGCGCAAGGCAGCCGACGATCATCTGGGCCTGATGACGCCGGTGCTGAAGGGTTTCCTCACCGACTACGGTTTCGACAACGCCGTGAAGGCGCAGCAGGTCTACGGCGGCCACGGCTATGTCGGCGAATATGGCATGGATCAGTTCGTGCGCGACGCGCGCATCGCCATGATCTACGAAGGCGCCAACGGCATTCAGGCGCTCGACCTCGTCGGCCGCAAGCTGCCCAAGGATGGCGGCCGCGCGATCACAGCCTTCTTCAAGAAGGTCGGCGACTATGTGAAGGAGCACGAAGCCGACGAGGCGATGAAGCCTTACGTCGCCCCGCTCGGCAAGGCGCTGGGCGACCTGCAGAAGGCGACGATGTGGCTGATGCAGAACGGCATGGCCAATCCCGACAATGCAGGCGCGGCCTCAACCGACTATCTGCACCTCTTCGGTCTGACCGCAATCGGCTACATGTGGGCGCGCATCGCCGAGGGCGCGCAGGCGCGCAAGGCGGCCGACGCCTCGCAGGCCGCGATCATGGACGCCAAGCTGACGACGGGCCGCTTCTACATGGAGCGCATGCTGCCGGAGACCGGCCTGCGCCTCGCGCGGATCAACACGGGCGCCGCCACGATGATGGCGATGCCTGCGGAAGCGTTCTGACGGCTCGCACGATCTGTTCCCTCCCCCTTGTGGGGAGGGTTAGGGTGGGGTCGCGCAATCCTGCGACATTGCTAAATTGCGCAGCGTCAATTTCGCGGCATTCCGCGACCCCCTTCCCCTCCCCTCCCACAAGGGGGAGGGGAGTTCGACACTTACCGCGACTCGCGATGTGAACAGCGAGCGCCGCTCAAGGGAGCACCACATGGCAGACGCATTCATCTACGACGCCGTGCGCACGCCGCGCGGTCGCGGCAAGTCGGACGGCTCGCTGCATGAAGTCTCGACGCTGCAGCTCGCCGCCGGCGCGCTGCGCGCGGTCAAGGAGCGCAACAATCTCGACACGCATCTGATCGACGACGTGATCCTCGGCTGCGTCGACACGGTCGGCGAATCAGGTTCCGACATCGCCCGCGCCGCCGCGCTTACCGCGGGTCTGGGCGATCATGTGCCGGGCGTGCAGATCAACCGATTCTGCGCGTCGGGCCTCGATTCCGTGAATTTCGCCGCCGCGCAGGTGATGGCCGGCCAGCACGAGATGACGATCGGCGGCGGCGTCGAGAGCATGAGCCGCGTCGGCATGGGTTCGGAAGGCGGCGCGTGGCCGGTCGATCCCTCGATCGCCATTCCCGCCTATTTCATGCCGCAGGGCGTGTCGGCCGATCTGATCGCCACGAAATACGGTTTCTCGCGTGACGATGTCGACGCCTATGCGGTGGAATCGCAGAAGCGCGCCGCGCAGGCGTGGAAGGAAGGGCGTTTCAAGAAGACCGTTGCGCCCGTGCGCGACGTCAACGGCGTGACCATTCTCGACCATGACGAGCATATGCGGCCCGACGCCAACATGCAGTCGCTCGCCTCGCTGAAACCCTCCTTCATCATGATGGGCGAACAGGGCGGCTTCGATGCTGTGGCGATCCAGCGGTATCCCGAAGTGGAAGCCATCAACCACGTCCATCACGCCGGCAATTCCTCGGGCATCGTCGACGGCGCCGCCGCCGTGCT
>JASGFP010000159.1:0-6497 GCA_047605445.1 Rhodoblastus sp. | reverse complement strand
ACGAGGCGGCGCTGATGGCGGCGCGGCGCGGCAAGCGCATCGTCACCATGGCCGAATTCGAGGACGCCAAGGACAAGATCATGATGGGCGCGGAACGCCGCACGCTGGTCATGACCGAGCAGGAAAAGCTGCTGACCGCCTATCACGAGGGCGGCCACGCCATCGTGGCGCTCAACGTGCCCGCGACCGATCCCGTCCACAAGGCGACGATCATTCCGCGCGGCCGTGCGCTCGGCATGGTCATGCAACTGCCCGAGCGCGACAAGCTGTCGATGAGCTACGAGCAGATGATGTCGCGTCTGGCCGTGCTGATGGGCGGCCGCGTGTCGGAAGAAATCATCTTCGGCGACGACAAGGTGACGTCGGGCGCGCAGTCCGACATCGAGCAGGCGACCAAGCTCGCCCGCGCCATGGTCACGCGCTGGGGTTTTTCCAAGGAACTCGGCACCGTCATGTACGGCGAGAACCAGGAGGAAGTGTTTCTGGGCTATTCGATGGGCCAGCGGCAGACGCTGTCGGAAAACACTTCGCAGAAGATCGACGCCGAAGTGCGCCGTCTCGTCGAGACCGGCCTTTCGGAGGCGCGCCGCATCCTCACCGAAAAGCGCGACGATCTCGAGGCGCTCGCCAAGGGGCTGATCGAATACGAGACGCTCTCGGGCGACGAGATTCTGGGCCTTCTGAAGGGCGTACCCCCCGTGCGCGACACCGGCGACCCGACCCCGCCGCGCACGGCCGCAGTGCCGACCACAGGCCGCAACCGACCCGCGCCGCCGGAGCCGGACGCGGGCGGGCTGGAGCCGCAGCCGACCGGCTGATCGCCCCGAACCCGAAAAGCGAGAACCCCGCCGAGAGGCGGGGTTTTTGTTTGGCGGAGCCCTACGCCATCAAGGCTTGCACCGTCTCCGCCGGCCGGCAGAGCGCGGCCCTGTCTTCGATGACGACAATAGGCCGCTCGATCAGGATCGGATGCGCGGCGATGGCCGCGAAAATCCGATCGTCGGATACGCCGGGATCGCCGAGGCCAAGCTCCTCGTACGGCGTTCCGCGCTTGCGGAGTATGTCGCGGACGGATTTGCCCATCGCCTTCAAGAGCCGTTCGAGCGTCGCGCGATCGGGCGGCGTCTTGAGGTATTCCACGATCTTCGGTTCGATCCCGCCTTCGCGCAGGGCCGCCAGCACATTGCGTGAGGTGCCGCAGGCGGGATTGTGGTAGATGGTCGCCTGTCGGGCCATGGGCGGATTCCTTCGCGTGTTAAGGAACAGGTAAGGTTGTGGGGCGCCTGCGCCGCGCCTGTTCTACAATGCGGGCGAATATTTCCAACGCGGGCCGATCAACGCAGGCCAAGCGCCAGAGGACGAAGATGAGCCGCACCTATTTCGGCACAGACGGCATTCGCGGCGTCGCCAACCGCGTCATCACGCCGGAACTCGCCCTCAAGGTAGGGCAGGCCGCAGGACTGGTGTTCCAGCGCGGCGACCATCGGCATCGCGTCGTCATCGGCAAGGACACGCGGCTGTCGGGCTACATGATCGAATATGCGCTGGTTTCGGGCTTCGCCTCGGTCGGCATGGACCCGCTGATCCTCGGTCCCATTCCGACGCCTGCCGTGGGCATGCTGACGCGCTCGATGCGCGCCGATCTCGGCGTAATGATCTCGGCCTCGCACAACCCCTACGAAGATAACGGCATCAAGCTGTTCGGGCCGGACGGCTACAAGTTGTCCGACGAGGTGGAAGCCGAGATCGAGTCGCTGATCGAACAGGATCTCGGGCCCAGGCTCGCCAAATCGCCCGCGCTCGGCCGCGCCAGGCGCGTCGACGACGTGCAGGCCCGCTACATCGAATTCGCCAAGCGCACGCTGCCGCGCAACGTCTCGCTCGACGGGCTGCGCATTGTCGTCGATTGCGCCAACGGCGCCGCCTACAAGGTCGCGCCCGAGGCTTTGTGGGAACTGGGGGCGGAAGTTTTTTCCATCGGCTGCGAGCCGAACGGCCTCAATATCAATCGCGACGTCGGCTCGACCGCGCCTGCGGCGCTCTCGGCCAAAGTGCGCGAGATGCGAGCGGACATCGGCATCGCGCTCGACGGCGACGCCGACCGCGTGCTGATCGTCGACGAGCGCGGCCATCTGGTCGACGGCGACCAGCTGATGGCGGTCGTCGCCACCAGCTGGAAGGAAGACGACATGCTGGCCAAGCCCGGCGTGGTCGCTACCGTCATGTCCAATCTCGGGCTCGAACGCTATCTGGCGGGCGTCGGCCTCGGGCTCGAACGCACGGCGGTCGGCGACCGCTACGTGCTCGAGCGCATGCGCGCGGACGGCTACAATGTCGGGGGCGAACAATCCGGGCACATCATCCTGTCGGATTACTCGACGACAGGCGACGGGCTGGTGGCGGCGATGCAGGTGCTGGCGGTCGTCAAGAAGAAGGCCAAGCCGGTCAGCGAAGTCTGCCACCTGTTCGAGCCGCTGCCGCAGATCCTCAAGAACGTGCGCGTGCGCAAGACAGTGCTCGACCGGCCGCCGGTCGCGCGTTCCATCGACGAGGCGCGCGAGCGGCTGGGCAAGGGCGGGCGCCTGCTGATCCGTCCCTCCGGCACCGAGCCTGTCATCCGCGTGATGGGCGAGGGCGACGACCGCGACCTTGTCGAGAAGGTCGTCGACGATGTCTGCGGCCTGCTGTCGGACGCCGCCGAAGCCGCATGAATCGCCTTGTTCGCCGCGTCCGCGGCGAATTGTTATCGCGGGCTCTGGTTAAGCGTTAGGGTTAAGTCGAAATTAAGGAACACCTGCGAAGGTCCATCCGTCTGTAAACGGATCCGGGCGATTGCCCGATATTGAAAGGACTTTCGCATGGGCAAGTTCACGGCCCTTTCGTTGGCGGGGTTTGTCTCCGTCGCGGCGTTCGGTCCGGCTCTCGCCGCCGATCTCCTTCCCCCGCCTCCGCCTGTCGAAGCGCCTGTTCTCGCGCCGGCCATGGACACCAGCGGCTGGTATCTGCGCGGCGACGTCGGCGTCGGCGTCACCCAGATTTCCGGCCTGCGCTCCACCCTGCAGCCCGCCGGCGCGATCCTGCCGCCGCCCACCGCCTTCGCGCAGAGCTCGATCGAAGAGGCTGCGATCATCGGGGCCGGCGTCGGCTACCAGATCAACAACTGGTTCCGTACGGACATCACCGCCGAATATCGCCGCCAGGCGCAGTACCGCGCCGCCCAGATCTACACGGCGGGCTGCGCCACGACCTATTGCGCCGACAATTACAACGCCAAGCTGAGTTCCGGCGTGTTCCTGGCGAACGGCTATGTCGATCTCGGCACCTGGGGCGGTCTGACGCCCTACGTCGGCGCAGGCGTCGGCCTTGCGCGTCATCGTCTCGCGGGCCTGACCGACACGGGTCTGGGCTACGGTTATGCCGCCGATACGATCAAGACCAACTTCGCCTGGGCGCTGATGGCCGGCGCCGCCTTCGATGTGACGCGCAACCTGAAGCTCGATCTCGGCTACCGCTACCTCAACATGGGGCCGGTGACGAGCAATCCGATCGCCTGCAACGCCGCGCCGTGCTTCTACGAGACGCAGTCGTACAAACTGTCCTCGCACGACTTCCGCCTCGGCTTCCGCTACATGCTCGCCGACGCCGGCGTCGGCCCGATGCTGGCCCCCAGCGCGCCGATTTTCGGCGGCCATCCGGGCCCGCTGGTTCGCAAGTACTGAACCAGGCCGCTCCCAGACATCCACTCGACAGAACGGCGCGGTTTTCCGCGCCGTTTTTCTTTGCGCGGTCCGGCCGCTCAAAAGAATTCGCGCGAAATCGTTAGGGTTAAGCGCATTTTAAGCATGTTCCCTCATTTTTGATTCATGGACAGCCCGGCCGACGGATCGGGCAATTTGGGGATGGACGAAATGAGTTTCGTTGCTCGCGGACTGGGAATTGCGACAGTCGCAGCCGCGGCTGCATTTGGCGGCCTTTCCGGCGCCATGGCGGCCGATCCCGCGGTCGCCCCGATGTTCGGCGGCCCGCCGCCGGCTGCGCCCGGCGTCGGTTTCGCGCCTGCCGACGAGGCGCCTGTGACCTTCGCCACCGGCTGGTATCTGCGCGGCGATCTCGGCATGTCGAACGATGTCCGCATTCCCATTGGCGGCGCGTCGTTGCCCCATTCCGGCGGGTTTCCCAATAATTGGGACCTGGGCGTCGGCGCGGGCTACAAGTTCAACGACTGGATGCGCACCGACGTGACGCTCGACTATCGCGCGCCGAAGTCGTTCTCCGGCAATACGAGCGTGTCGGGATGCGTTGCGCCGTCGGGCACGATCGTCAACGGCGTGCAGCAACTGACGTTCGAGCCCTGCGCCGATACTCTTGATGCGCGCGTGCGCAACATGGCGATGCTGGCCAACGTCTACGGCGAGCTTGGAACCTGGGCCGGCCTCACGCCCTACGTCGGCGCCGGCGTCGGCTTCAGCATCGTCCGGCAGAATTATGCGCAGAGCTGGTTTCTGCTGAATCCCACGATAGCCAACGCCGGCGCGACTGACGGTCTCACGCAATCGCGCACCTGGACGTCGGCACAACTCGCCTGGGCGCTGATGGCGGGCGTCGCCTATTCGGTGACGCCGAATCTGGCGATCGACATCGGTGGCCGCTACCTCAACATGGGCAGCGTGCGGACCTATTCGAACATGTATGGCGTGCAATCGACGCATGCGAATGTCGCCAAGGAAATCCGCATCGGTTTCCGCTATACGCCGGACTGATCTGGCAGTCGCCGGGTCTTGCAGCGGCGGGCGACAGCCCGCCGTTTCGTTTCCGAGGCTCTTGCATTCGCGCCGTCATGCGCGTATCGCCGTCCGCGGGACACCTCCCCCCAACGGGAGGCGCCCATCTGAAAGGATGGCTTACATGACGAACGCGACGCCCGGCCTGCGGCCGGCGAACCCCAATTTTTCCTCCGGCCCCTGCGCCAAGCGCCCCGGCTGGTCCCTTCAAGCACTGTCTGACGCGCCGCTCGGCCGCTCGCACCGCGCCAAGGTCGGCAAGACCAAGCTGAAGCTTGCGATCGACCTGACGCGCGACGTTCTGCAGGTTCCCGCCGGCTATCGCATCGGCATCGTGCCGGCGTCCGACACGGGCGCGGTCGAAATGGCGCTGTGGTCGCTGCTCGGCGCCCGCCCGGTCGATCTTCTGGCGTGGGAAAGCTTCGGCGAAGGCTGGGTGACGGATGTCGTCAAGCAGCTCGGTCTCAAGGACGCCCGCACGCTCAAGAGCGGCTATGGCGAGTTGCCCGACCTCGCCCAAGTGAATTTCGACAACGACGTCGTCTTCACCTGGAACGGCACGACGTCGGGCGTACGCGTGCCGAACGGCGACTGGATCGCAGCCGACCGCAAGGGCCTGACGATCTGCGACGCGACCTCGGCGGCCTTCGCGCAGAAACTCGATTTCGCCAAGCTCGATGTCGTGACCTTCTCCTGGCAGAAGGCGCTGGGCGGCGAGGCCGCGCATGGCATGCTCATCCTCTCGCCGCGCGCAGTCGAGCGTCTCGAGAGCTACAAGCCCGCGTGGCCGCTGCCGAAGATCTTCCGCATGACCAAAAGCGGCAAGCTGATCGAAGGCATCTTTGAAGGCGAGACGATCAACACGCCGTCGATGCTCTGCGTTGAAGATTACATCGACGCGCTGCAATGGGCGAAGTCGCTCGGCGGCCTTGATGCGCTTGTCGCGCGCGCCGACGCCAACACCAAGGCCATCGCCGACTGGAAGGCGAAAACGCCGTGGGTGGATTTTCTGGCCAAGAGCGCGGACATCCGCTCCAACACGAGCGTGTGCCTGAAGGTCGTCGATCCCGCGATCACGGCGCTGCCCGCCGATGCGCAGGCCGCCTTCGCCAAGCAGCTTGCGACGCTGCTCGAGAAGGAAAAGGTCGCCTATGACATCGGCGCCTATCGCGACGCGCCTCCCGGCCTGCGCATCTGGTGCGGCGCGACGGTCGAGAAGGCCGATGTCGAGAAGCTGACGGCGTGGCTCGACTGGGCGTTCGCGGAAGCGAAGGCTGGCCTCGCGAAGGCGGCGTAATCGATTCCGACTCTGTCCCCTCCCCCTTGTAGGGAGGGTTAGGGAGGGGTCGCGCGAGCCTGCGAGTTTGGCGCCGCCGCTTGAGCGCTTTCATCGCAAGCGCCCGCGACCCCTCCCCCTGCCCCTCCCCACAAGGGGGAGGGGAGAACTCCCCCATTCATCGAGAGAAACCCAATGGCTCCTCGCGTACTCATTTCCGACGCCCTGTCGCCTGCCGCCGTCGCCATCTTCAAGGAGCGCGGCGTCGAGGTCGACTTCCAGCCGAACCTCGGCAAGGACAAGGACAAGCTCGCCGCCATCATCGGCGATTATGATGGCCTCGCCATCCGCTCGGCGACCAAGGTCACCGCCAAGATTCTCGAAAACGCCAAGAAGCTGAAAGTCATCGGCCGCGCCGGCATCGGCGTCGACAATGTCGA
>JASGFP010000158.1:0-6536 GCA_047605445.1 Rhodoblastus sp. | reverse complement strand
CACAAGCCAGCCGCCGCGCCCGCCGCCGCGCCCGCGCCGGCTGCGAAGAAATCGTCCGGCCACGGCCACGGCGCGCCGAGCGAGCCGATGGCCGCCAAGCCGCTCGCGATTACATTCGGCGTCGGCGCCCTTCTGTTCCTGCTCGTCGGCGCCTATGCGCCGCCGGCTTTCCTCGGGCACTTCACCGTGTTCGTGCTGGCGATCTTCGTCGGCTACATGGTGGTGTGGAACGTGACGCCGGCGCTGCACACGCCGCTGATGAGCGTCACCAATGCGATCTCTTCGATCATCGCCATCGGCGCGCTGATTCAGATCTGGCCGCCCGGCGCGCCCGATCGGCCGAACGTCTGGATTTTGATCATCGCGTTCGTCGGGCTCACGCTCACCACCATCAACATGTTCGGCGGCTTCGCCGTGACGCGCCGCATGCTGGCGATGTTCCAGAAGTAAGGGGTCGGGAAACATGTCCAGCAGCATCGTGACGGCCGCCTATATCGGCGCCACCATCCTCTTCGTCCTCTCGCTCGGCGGCCTCTCGAACCCCGAGACGGCCAAGCGCGGCAATTGGTACGGCATAGCGGGCATGGCGATCGCCGTGCTGGCGACCGTCTTCGGCTGGCGCGCCATCGGCAATGTCGAAATCCCGATCGTCGTCGGCTGGGGTCTGATCTTCATCATTCTGGCGATGGCGATCGGCGGCGCGGTCGGGCTCTATGCAGCCAAGACCGTGCAGATGACGCAGATGCCCGAACTCGTGGCGATCATGCATTCGCTGGTCGGTTTCGCCGCCTGCGCCATCGGCTTTGCGAGCTACATCGACACGTCGACGGTGTTTGCGAGCCATGCCGAACACACGATCCATCTGGTCGAAATCTATGTCGGCATCCTCATCGGCGCGGTGACCTTCACGGGCTCGGTCATCGCCTTCGGCAAACTGTCGGGGCGCATCGACGGCAAGCCGCTGCTGCTGCCGGCGCGCCACTGGATCAACCTCGCCGGCCTGATCCTCGTCATCATTCTCGGCAAGTTCTTCCTGGGCGCCGAGTCGATTTCGGGCGGCATGTTCCCGCTGATCCTGATGACGATCATCGCGCTCGCCTTCGGCGTGCACATGGTGATGGCGATCGGCGGCGCGGACATGCCGGTCGTGATCTCGATGCTCAACAGCTACTCAGGCTGGGCGGCGGCGGCGACGGGCTTCATGCTGTCGAACGATCTGCTGATCGTCGTCGGCGCGCTGGTCGGCTCGTCCGGCGCGATTCTGAGCTACATCATGTGCCGCGCGATGAACCGCAATTTCATTTCCGTCATCGCCGGCGGCTTCGGCACGACGGCGACCTCGTCGTCGAGCGCAGCCGCGGCGCCGGCCGGCGAGGTCAAGTCGATCGACGCGGCCGGCACGGCGGACATGCTGTCGGAGGCCAAGAGCGTCATCATCGTGCCGGGCTACGGCATGGCGGTGGCCCAAGCCCAGCACGCCGTCTTCGAGATGACAAAGCTCTTGCGCGAAAAAGGCGTCAACGTGCGCTTCGGCATTCATCCCGTCGCGGGCCGCATGCCCGGCCACATGAACGTGCTGCTCGCCGAAGCGAAAGTGCCCTACGACATCGTCTGCGAGATGGACGAATTGAACGACGACTTCCCCAATACGGACGTCGCGATGGTGATCGGCGCCAACGACATCGTGAACCCCGCCGCGCAGGACGATCCGGGCAGCCCGATCGCCGGCATGCCGGTGCTCGAAGTGTGGAAGGCGAAGCACTCCATCGTGATGAAGCGCTCGATGGCGTCCGGTTACGCCGGCATCGACAATCCGCTCTTCTACAAGGACAACAACCTCATGCTGTTCGGCGACGCCAAGAAGACGCTGGACGAGGTGGTGGCGGCGCTTAAGGCGAAGTAGGCAGATTCGAATCCCCGAATCTGGATCGGTTGCCGGGGATGGATTGCTTCGCTTGGCTCGCAACGACGGCGCGATATTTCTACGCCGCCTTCAATGCCATGCCCACCACAACTACAAAAAGGCCGGCCTCTCGCGAGACCGGCCTTTTTCATTCGCGGATAGCTAAAATCAGAGCGTCACGATCGCCAGCAGCAGCACGCAGGCGATGCAGAACACCGTGCCCCATTTGAACAGGGCGATGAAGAACGCATAGGTCTTCTCGTGTTCGGCATAGTCCATGTCCGGATGCCCGCCGGTGGAAACCTCGTTCGCCATGCTCGCCTCGGGAGTCTGAATGTCGTCGCACATGTCTTAGCCGAGGGCGTGGACGCGGGCAACGGGGGCCTCAGGCGAGCCCCGCCGCCTTCAGCGCAGCCGCCTGATCGGCCGCCAGCCGCTCAAGTTTAAAATCCCCCAGCGCCGCCTCGAACATGCGGTGATAGTTCAGCTCCGCGCCCAGATGCAGGAAGACCGCGCCGAGCCCAACCGCGGCCCGGTCGAGAAACACGAACTCCCGCGGCACCGTCACCGGCCCCTTGGTCTTCAGCGCCTGATGGACGGCGAAGGCCTCGCGCCGCCCGTATTTTCCGGGCTCGACGCCGTCCGCCACAGAGCGCACGCGATCCTCGAGCAGCGGTCCGTAGATGAAGCGCGCCCAGATGTTCAGCGTCTCGATCACGTCTTTCTTGAGCCCGGCAAAACCCCAGGTCTCGTAGGCGTGGACGATGCGCGCCGCGTCATTTTCCTGCAGGCCGCGATAGAGATCGACGACGCCGCCGACGAATTTCGGCGGGAAGATTCGCACGCAACCGTAGTCGAGCAGGTTGATGCCCTCGCCCTTCCCGAACACGCTGTAATTGCCGAGATGAGGATCGCCGTGGATGACGCCGAAGCGCGAGAACGGCAGCCACCAGGCGGTGAACATGGCGGCGCCGATGCGGTTGCGCACCTCCAGCGGCGCGCTCTTGAAATCGAGCAGCTTGTCGCCGTCGAGCCAGTCCATCGTCAGCAGGCGCTCCGTCGAAAGCTCCGGCCGCACCTTTGGCGTGCGCACGTCCGCGGCATCCGCCAGCATGCGCCCATAGAGCGCGGCGTTCTTCGCCTCGCGCCGGTAATCCAGTTCCTCGCGCACCCGCGCGCCGATCTCCTTGGCGGCTTCGCTCGTGTCGATCACAGGCTCGAAGCGGCGATGTATGGCGAAGAGAATGTCGAGTTGCTTCAGGTCCGCTTCGACCGCCGATTTCATGTCGGGATATTGCAGCTTGCAGGCAAGATTCTCGCCGTCCGGCGCGACCGCGCGATGCACCTGCCCGAGCGAGGCGGCGGCGGATGGCTTCAGATCGAAAGATTTGAAGCGCTTCTGCCAGTCGGGGCCGAGTTCGGCCTGCATCCGCCGCTTGACGAAGGCCGCCCCCATCGGCGGCGCGTCCGACTGCAGCCTGGAAAGTTCGTCGGCATATTCGGGCGGCAGCAGGTCGGGAATGGTCGCCATCAGCTGCGCGACTTTCATCAGCGGCCCCTTGAGCCCGCCGAGCGCCTTGGCGAGCACGGCCGCGTTGGAAGCGTCCCGCCCGGATGTCCGCCCGCCCGTCAACTGCTGCGCCGCGAACCGCGCCGCCACCCCGCCGACATTGGCGCCGACTTTTGCGTAGCGCGCGGCGCGGGCGGAGAAGCGGTTGGCTTCGCGATCGGTCATTGGCTCTATATGGGCTCTGTCAGGCTTTCGGCCAATTGTCCTTGATCCAGCGGGTCGAGGCTTCTTCGCTGGTGTCTCCCGCAGCCAGAGACAGGATTATGGCCGTCGCCTGCGCCGGATCTGGAGCAAAGGGCACGCCATTCAGTCGCAGAAACATCATCATCGCCAGAAACGAGATGCGTTTGTTGCCATCGACGAACGCGGGATTGCGGGCCAGGCCAAACGCATAGCCCGCGGCAAGCGCCGCGATATCCGTCTCGCCATAGCGGAAACGATTGACCCGACGCGCCAACGCCGATTTCAGCGCGCCGGCGTCGCTGACGCCCGGCGGCCCGCCGAACCGCTTGAGCTGTTTCTCATGGACGGCGCGGATTTCGTCCAGCATGAGCCACCGTGGCCCGCTCATTTGGCGAGCGCTCGCAGCGTGTCCTTGTACTCGTCCATCAATGCATCGGCGACCTGTATGGCCGCCTCGAAATCCGGATCGTACGGCGTGATGCGGAAGCCTCCGTCAGCCATTTCCGTCAGGAAGAATGTCTTCCCCTGATCGATGCCGAGCCTGACGACTACGTCGCGCGGGATAATGAAGCCCGTCGAATTGCCGATGCGCTTGGGTTCAATTTTCATGCAAGTCTCATGTTATACGGAAAGTATAACACAAGCGGGTCTACCCCTCCATTCCCTCCAGCTCGACAATCAACTCCTCGATCATCCCCAGCCCGATATTCCAGAACGCCGGGTCCGTCGCATCCAGTCCGAACGGCGCGAGCAGTTCCGAATGGTGTTTCGCGCCGCCGGCCTTCAGCATGTCGAAATAGCGCTCGACAAAACCGTGGTCTGCGCGCTGGTAGACGCCGTAGAGCGAATTCACCAGGCAATCGCCGAACGCATAGGCGTAGACGTAGAAGGGCGAGTGGATGAAGTGCGGGATATAGGCCCAGAAGGTCTCGTAGCCCGGTTGCAGCCTGATCGACGGCCCCAAGCTCTCGCCCTGCACGCCCATCCAGATGTCGCAGAGTTGGTCGGCCGTCAATTCGCCCTCGCGCCGACGGGTGTGGACATCGCGCTCGAATGTATAGAAGGCGATCTGACGCACGACCGTGTTGATCATGTCCTCGACCTTGGACGCCAGCAGCGCGCGGCGCTGCGCGACGTCGGTCGTCTTGGCCAGAAGCGCGCGGAACGTCAGCATCTCGCCGAACACGCTCGCGGTCTCGGCCAGCGTCAGCGGCGTCTGCGCCATCAGCGCGCCCTGCCCGGCGGCCAGCACCTGATGCACGCCGTGGCCGAGTTCATGGGCCAGCGTCATCACGTCGCGCGGCTTGCCCTGGTAGTTGAGCAGCACATAGGGATGCGCCGACGGCACGGTCGGATGCGCGAAGGCGCCGGGCGCCTTGCCGGGCCTGACCGGCGCGTCGATCCAGCGCCCGTCGAAGAAGCGCTTCGCTATGTCGGCCATTTCAGGCGCGAAGCCCGCATAGGCGGACAGAACCGTTTCGCGCGCGTCGCTCCACGAGTAGATGCGCTGCGGCGCCTGCGGCAGCGGCGCATTGCGGTCCCAATGGTTGAGCGCGTCCTTGCCGAACCACTTGGCCTTCAGGCGATAGTAGCGGTGCGACAGGCGCGGATAGGCCGCGCGCACCGCCGCCACCAGCGCATCGACCACTTCGCGCTCGACGCGATTGGCGAGATGGCGGCTGTCTGCGACATCGCTGAACTTGCGCCAGCGGTCGGAAATTTCCTTGTCCTTGGCCAGCGTGTTGGTGATGAGCGCGAAGGTGCGCAGATTGTCCTTCAGCGTCGCCGCGATCGCGTCGGACGCTTTGTGGCGCACGTCCTCGCTGGCGTCCTGCATCATCGACAGCGTGGGCTCGATGGTCAGGTCCTGCCCGTCGACCTTGAACCGCAGGCTCGCGATCGTCTCGTCGAACAGCCGATTCCAGGCGCCGTGTCCCGTCACGGATTTTTCGTGGAACAGCTTTTCGATCTGGTCGTCGAGTTCGTGCGGCTTTTCCTTGCGAATGTCGATCAGCCAGGGCTTCCAGTGTTCGAGCGGGCCGGAGGCCATCGCCTCCTCGAGCAGATCGTCGTCGATGCGGTTGAGTTCGAGCTGGAAGAACAGCAGGTCGGTCGAATAATCCGTCACCTTCTCGCGTGTGTCGCCGTAGAATTTCGCGCAGGCCGGGTCAGTCGTATTGCCGGCGTAGACGAGGCCGGCGTAGCTCATGATACGGCCGAGCAGATCCTGCAGCGTCTCGAATTCGCACACGGCCTCGGCAAGATGCGCGCTCGCCTTTTCAGCCCTCGCAGCCTCGCCCAGCTTGCCGCGCCATTTTGCCGCAAACGCGCGGCAATCCTTCTCGGCGCGCGCGAGATCGGCGGAAAATTGCGGGGAATCGAGCCCGCTGTAGAGGTCGGCGAGGTTCCATTCGGGCAGAATCCCGAGGTTTGCGGTCGCGGTCATGCCAGTTCCGTGGTGAGGTCCATCGTGAATCGGTCTCTAATATAGGTTGTAGCCCGCGTTTTCGCTGCCCCGAAGGCCGCGGCGCCGCCCGCAAACGCCCGTCGCGCCTGCAATTGTGCCGATAAGCGACAATCGGATCGCGCTTATTAAGCAGGCATTTACCCTAATCGTCGAGCATCCCCCTGCGAGAAGGCGACCGGCTAGCGCCCGAGAGGACTTGATGATTTCGACTGTACTGATTGCCGACGACGATCCCGTCCAGCGCCGGCTTCTCGAAGCCATGGTGCGGCGCTTCGGCTACGAGGCCGAGACGGTCGAAAGCGGCGATCAGGCGCTGGCGCGTCTCGAGCGCCCGGAAGGCCCGGCGATCGACCTGCTCATTCTCGATCTCGTCATGCCCGATCTCGACGGCATGGGCGTGCTGGCGAAGATGC
>JASGFP010000157.1:0-6805 GCA_047605445.1 Rhodoblastus sp. | reverse complement strand
CGCTGCGCCTGTCGAAACGCGTTGGCGAGAATCCTTACGAGAAGAAGAAGCGTTAAGCCGCAAAGGATCTTGTCGGCAACGCGACGGCGAGAAGCTGGCGGCCCTTCGCGGTGCTGGAAGAGGGTAAACTCGGCAATCCGCATTATCCAAGCGGCCCCTCGACGCCTTCATGGAAGCGAAGCAGGTCGCAGGCGAGCCTTGTCCTCGCCAAGGCTCATGGCGAGCTGGAGCGGGTGCTCGTGCTGCGGTGGAGCGGCGCGACGACTGGAGGTGACTACTCCGGCTCGCGGAAACTCAGCAGCTTCCCCTGCGGGAAATCATACAGCTTGCCCGTCTCGCGCCATTCGGGCGTGCAAAGCGCCACGATCGCCGGCGCGGCGTCCTCGGGCGTCCTCAGCGTCTTCGGATCTTCGCCCGGCATCGCCTTGGCGCGCATGGTGGTGCGCAGCGGGCCCGGGTTGAACAGCATGACGCGGATGTTGGTGATGTTCTTCGTTTCCGCAGCATAGGAGCGCCCGATCATGTCGAGCGCCGCCTTGGTCGTCGCATAGAGCCCCCAATAGGCCCGCGGCTCCGCGCGCGTGCTGGCGCCCGACGACATGAAGACGACGCGGCCGGCCTCCGAACGTTGCAGCAGCGGATCGAGGGAGCGGACGAGGCGCCAGTTGGCCGTCACATTGACGGTCATCACTTTGTCCCACTCCTTCGGATCGATATGGCCGAGCGGGGAGAGCACGCCGAGCAGCCCGGCGTTGCCGACGAGTATGTCGAGCCTGCCCCAGCGCTCGTGGATGGCCGCGCCCAGCCGGTCGATCGCCTCGAGATCGGCGAGATCGCAGGGCACGAGCGTCGCCTCGCCGCCGATCTTGCGAATTTCGTCGTCGAGTTCCTCCAGCGCGCCCTGCGTGCGCGCCAGCGCGATCACATGCGCGCCGCGCCGCGCAAGCTCCAGCGCTACGGCGCGGCCGATGCCGCGCGAGGCGCCGGTGACGAGGGCGATGCGATCGGAGAGGGACATGAAACGAACTCACGGAAGGTCAGTGTCGCCGGCCTTCTAGCATGTGCGCCGGCAAAGTGCGCGAGCAGCAGAAACGGGACCGCGAACCTAGGGCTCGCATCGTCCTGGGCGAGCCTGAGGGCTCGTGGTCCTCGGCTAACCCGCTTCCGCCAGCAGCGAAAGCTGCTGCTTGCCATTGTCGCCGCCGACGTCGGTCAGCACGGTCGGATAGTCGCCGGTAAAGCAATGGTCGGTGAATTGCGGGCGCTGCGGATTGCGGCCATCCTCGCCCATCGCCTTGTAGATGCCGTCGACCGACAGGAAGGCGAGCGAGTCGCAGCCGATATAGGCGCGCATTTCTTCCAGATTGTGCGTGGCGGCGAGCAGCTTGTCGCGCTGCGGCGTGTCGATGCCGTAATAGTCGGGGTGCGTGATCGGCGGCGAGGAAATGCGGAAATGCACTTCCTTGGCCCCGGCGTCGCGCATCATGCGCACGATCTTCACCGAAGTCGTGCCGCGCACGATGGAATCGTCGATCAGCACGATGCGCTTGCCGGCGACCACGCTCTTGTTGGCGTTGTGTTTCATGCGCACGCCGAGCTCGCGCACGTTCTGCGTCGGCTGGATGAAGGTGCGCCCGACGTAATGGTTGCGGATGATGCCGAGCTCGAAGGGTATGCCGGATTCCTGCGCATAGCCGATCGCCGCGGGCACGCCGGAATCGGGCACAGGCACGATCACGTCCGCTTCGACGCCGCTCTCGCGCGCGAGCTGCGCGCCCATGGCCTTGCGCACGTCGTAGACGGGCCGGCCATGCACCACGGAATCGGGTCGCGCGAAATAGATATACTCGAAGATGCAGGGGCGCGCCGGCACGGGCGGGAAGGGCCGCAGACTCTCGATGCCTTCATCCGAGATGACGACGACTTCGCCGTTCTGGATGTCGCGCACGAAGCGCGCGCCGATGATGTCGAGCGCCACGGTTTCGGAGGCGAGAATGTATTTGCCGTCGAGTTCGCCCAGCACCAGCGGGCGGATGCCGAGCGGATCGCGCGCGCCGATCAGCTTCTTGTTGGAGAGCGCCACCAGCGAATAGGCGCCTTCGAGCTGGCGGATCGCCTCGATGAAGCGCTCGACGATGCGCTGCTTGCGGCTGCGGGCGACCAGATGCAGCACGACTTCGGTGTCGGAGGTGGACTGGTAGATCGCGCCGTCGCGGATCAGTTCACGGCGCAGCGTCAGGCCGTTCGTCAGATTGCCGTTATGCGCGACGGCGAAGCCGCCCGACGAGATTTCCGAAAACAGCGGCTGAACGTTGCGCAGGATGGTCTCGCCTGTCGTCGAATAGCGGACATGGCCGATCGCCGCGTCGCCGGCCAAGCCCTGCATCGTGCTCGCGCGCGAAAAATGGTCGCCGACGAGGCCGAGGCGGCGTTCCGAATGGAAGCGCTGGCCGTCGAATGAGACGATGCCCGCCGCCTCCTGCCCGCGATGCTGGAGCGCGTGCAGGCCGAGCGCCGTGATGGTGGCGGCTTCGGGGTGGCCAAAAATGCCGAACACCCCGCACTCTTCGCGCAGGGTGTCGCCGTCTAGATCGAAATCGTGGTCGCGCTGGGGGCGGGCCACCGGGGATTTGCTGGGATCCTGCGTCATCCTACACGCTCCATGCGAACGCCTGTTCGCCCTCGGCAGTTCCTGTCCCTGTGCGCCCGCTTGGCGGGTCTATCTGCGCGGTTGCGCGCCTGTCGCCAGCGCGTCGAGTTTCTGCCGGTCGGTCGGCTTGATCGCGGGCGTCGCGTCGGAGCGCTGCGCGCCGCCCGGCCGCACCGGCGGCTGCGGCTTGGAATCGTCGCTTTCGGCCGGCGCTTCTTCCGGCGGGGCGCCCGGCTTGTTCTTCTTCAGCTTGGCGAGAATGCTTTCCGGATCGTCCGGCAGGAACGCCATGATCTGGTCGCCGGTGGCGGTCAGAAGCGGGCGCATCTTGGCGTTCTTCACCCATTCGGGCTGCGACTTCTCCGGCATGAGCCAGTTGAAGAAGATAAAGGCGACGGCGCACAGCAGCAGACCCCTTGCGGCCCCGAACAGGAAGCCGAGCGAACGGTCGAGCGCGCCCACTTTCGAATCGAGAATCATGTCCGAGATGCGGACGGTTATGATCGAGACGATGATGAGCGCGACGAAGAACACGATGCCCGCGGCGGCCGCGAGCGCGATCGTGTCCTTCGCTATGTAGGGTTTGAGATAGGGAACTACCAGCGGGTGGAAATAGAGCGCCGCCAGCGCGGCGGCCGCCCACGAGGCGATGGCCAGAACCTCGCGCGTAAAACCGCGCAGCATTGCAAGCAATGAAGAAACGAGAATGACGCCGATCAGACCGAGATCGAGATAGGAAGGCATGAAAACTTGGCCTCGCGCCGATGGGACCAGCTTCGGATGCGGCCAGAACTCTCTTCCAGCAGCCGCCGCGCCGCCGTCTGAACCGGAATCGGTACTTCGGCGCGATGCGCGGCTTATAGCGGAGTCCATCGGCTACGTCACCCATGCTGACGACCGGCGTCCGCCCCTGCGGCGGGGATTTATGGAAACCTTACGGGGCCAGCAAACCTTCCACATCGATAAATTACGTCGAACCGCCGACATTCGGCCCACACGGATATCCCGAAACAGGAGGGTCCCATGTCCGGTGTGCATATTTTCCCCCTTCATATCCCAAGGCTGGCGATCGCCCCATTGATGACGCTGCGCGCGCGCGTCGACTTCGTCGCCCTGGCCTGCGCCGTCATCGCCGCCTGCGGCATGAGCGAATACGCTATCGCCCTGATCGCCGCCGCCAGGACGATCCTGTGACGGACGCCGGAGCGGCGAACCCGGCTCTCGACCGTCCCGCCGCCGCGCGATAGCCTCCCGCGCGGGAGGAACGTTCATGATATCGACGCGTGGGTTTGAAACGCCGCTTGTGATCTCGGGGCCGCTGCGCAGCCCGCGCCAGATGCTGGCCGATCAGGAATACGGCGGCCACGCTTCGATCCACGACGATTCCATGGCCGAGAAACTGGGTTTCAGGGCAGGCCCGATCGAGGGCCCGACCCATTTCAGCCTGTTCCCGCCGCTGCTCGAGCGCATCTGGGGCAAGGACTGGTACGAGAAGGGCTGCATTTCCGCGCACTACCAAAATATGGTCGTGGAAGGGGAAGAGGTCCGCGCCTTCGCCGAGCTTCCCGCGCCCGGCGCGACCCGCACGAAAGTCTGGGCGCTCAAGGCCGACGGCACGCCGGTGCTGGAGGCCTCAGCCTCCATAGGTCCCGATCATGGCGAGACGCTGCTGGAAGCCCGCATGAAGGCGCTCCGCCCGCCCGAGAAGCTCGTGATACTCGCCGACCTGCATGTCGGGATGAAGGGCGCCGAAGACGAGCGCGTGCGCATGGACCCCGGCCAGAACATGGGCGCGCTCTATCCCTTTTCGCTGAACCAGAAACTCGCCGCCATCACCGAGAATTCGCCTTGGTATTCGGGCGGGGACAATCCCTGGGGCAGGCCGATCGTGCCGCTGGAAATGGTGTCGGTGCTGGCGGAATATTCGAGCAAGAGCGCAAGTTTCCCGGTGAAGGGACCGGCGGTCGGCCTCTTCGCCGATCAGGAAATCCGCATGATCGCGGGACCGCTGTTCGTCGGCGAGGACTACGTCATCCGCCGCGAGATCGCCGCGCTCTCGGAGAGCAAGCGCACGGAAAGCTATTGGGTGCGCTCGCGCATCTACGATGCGTCGGGCAAGCGGCAGGTGGCGGAAATGCTGCTCAATCACGCGACGCTGAAACATTCCTACGCCGCCTACGCCGACGCGGCGAAGGCGTGACCCTGAGCGTCGCCTTATACGCCGCCGCGTAGCCTGCCGATCTCGGCGCGCGCCGCGCTGACGAGTTCGTCGTTCGTGTGCGCGTGGCCCCACAATCCCCAACCGCCCGGCGCGGCTTCCGTCAGCAGCACCCATGTGCGGTCCGCCAGCGACGGATCGCCCGCCGCGCGAGCGATGAGGTCGGTCAGTTGGCGCACGACGGCGGTCTGCTTTTCGCGATCGAGCGCGCCCGCATTCGTCAGAACCTGAACGCGGACATAATTGCCTTCGCCATCGACATTGGCGACCGCGCCCGCGGGCAATTCGTGGACGAATGCCGCGGTGTTGCGCCGGAACATGGGGATGTCGGGCACTTGCTCGACGGTCTTGACGACCGCTGCGGCTTCGGTAGCCAGTGCATGCGGGTCGGCAAAGGTTCCGCTTGTGGCGTAGATATCGATCATGGGCATGATTGGCGATCCTTCATCGAATATGATGGTCGTCATGATTGCGCTATGATGACCATCATAGTCAAGGGATCCGATGGCCAGGGACGTCAGGCGACGCATGATCGAGCAGGCAGCGCTGTCGCTGGCGCGCCGCGGGCTGCAGCGCACGTCGTTCAGCGAGGTGCTGGAGGCGGCAGGCGCCCCGCGCGGTTCGCTCTATCATCATTTTCCCGGGGGCAAGGACGAACTGGTCCTGGGCGCCTTGCAAGCGGCCGGAGACTTCGCCCTGGCGGCGGTGGAAGGCGGCGCCGGCAAACCTGCTGCAGAAATCGCCGCGGCTTTCGCTGACGTCTGGCGGACGATACTCATCCGCTCCGATTTCGGTGCGGGCTGCGCGATTGCGGCTGTGACCGTCGCCGCGGACTCGCCGGATCTGCTGGACCGGACGGGAGCAATTTTCCGGGCCTGGACTGCGCGGCTCGCCGCGCTGCTGACCGAGGGCGGCGTCTCCCCCGAACGGGCGCTCGCGCTGGCCGTCACCCTGATCGCCGCGCTGGAAGGCGGCGTCCTGTTGGCGCGGGCGCAACGGTCGATGGAGCCGTTCGAACTCGTAGCCGCCGAACAGATCAAAGCGATCGGCGCCGCATCCGCTCGGTGAGGATGTCAGCGATCCAGCCGGCCGGCGAGGCTCCGGTAGACCTTTTTGGCGCCGGCGCGCAGGCCGCGCCGGGCGCCCTCGATCTCGCCAGCCACGGTAAACCCAAGGCCGGGGCCGCCGACCAGAAAATCCGCCATTCGGCGGCGTCCCTTCCAGATGGATTCGACGACCTGCGCGCCCGGCTCGGCGCAGGAATCCATCAGCGCGAAATCCGGCTCGGCCAGCATCGTCCGTGAAAGCTCGACCATGAGCTGCGCGCCCGGCGAATAGGCGGCGTACCGCTCGTCGAAGGCCATTTTCCAGTAGAAGGCGGTTTCCCCAGCGTAGACGAGAACGGCCGCGGCGACGGGCGCGCCGTCGAGATCGAGTCGAGCGATCTTGCAGCGACCCTCGCGCGCCAGGCCGCGGATGAAACCGCGGGCAAGCGCCAGGGTCCGGATGGAGGAGGCGAGCGCCGTGCCGCGGCGTCCCTTCCAGCCCGAAGCCTCGAGTTCGAAGAAGGCTTCCATCTCGTCCTCGACCGCCGCGCCCGCAATCACGCGCGTCGTCAATTCGCCGCGTTCCGCGAGACGGCGCCGCAGCCGGCCGAGCGTCCTGCGCCTTTGGCGCGAGATCATGTGGTCGAGATTCGCGTGCGCATGCGCTGTCGCCCGCGCGCCGCCGTCGAATTCGAGGAACCGGGCGTCGCGCAATTGCGTCGCGCGCCGGATCGCCGCGGCGGCAGGCCCTGCGCGCGGCGTGGTGTGCAGCACGAGGCCGGCCCCGAGCGACCGGCGCTCTCCCACCCAGGCAAGAAAGGCGGAAAAGGCTTCGACTGCATGATCGCGGTCGAGCAGCGGCGCGCCGAGCGCCATCAGCGGGTCGCGCCA
>JASGFP010000156.1:0-6824 GCA_047605445.1 Rhodoblastus sp. | reverse complement strand
TCCTTTACGAGGACGGGCGCTTCTATTTCATCGAGATGAACACGCGCATCCAGGTGGAGCATCCCGTCACCGAGATGATCACCGGCCTCGATCTCGTTTCCGCGCAAATCCGCATCGCCGCCGGCGCGCCGGTGTCGATGGATCAGGACGAGGTCCGCTTCTTCGGTCACGCCATCGAATGCCGCGTGAACGCGGAGCATCCCGCGACCTTCCGCCCCTCGCCCGGCAAGATCGCCTATTACCACCCGCCAGGCGGCGTCGGCGTGCGCGTCGACAGCGCCGTCTATCAGGGCTACGTCATTCCCCCGAATTACGACTCGCTCGTCGGCAAGCTGATCGTGCACGGGCGCACGCGCAACGAGGCGATGATGCGGCTCAAGCGCGCGCTCGACGAATTCGTCGTCGACGGCGTCGATACGACGCTGCCGCTGTTTCGCACGCTCGTGCGCAATCCCGACATCCAGAACGGGCTCTACGACATCCACTGGCTGGAGCATTTTCTGGCCACGGGCGGAATGGACGTGAACGCATGACGCGCGGGCGCGGGGAGTGACGCGATGATCGACCCGCTCGCGATCGCTGCTGTCGCCGGCCTGATCGGCGGCTCGATGAACGCCATCGCCGGCGGCGGCTCTTTCGTCACCCTGCCCGCGCTGGTGGCGGCCGGCGTTCCCTCCGTCAGCGCCAACGCCACGTCGACCGTCGCGCTGGTGCCGAGCGCGCTCGCCAGCGCCTACGCCTATCGCCACGACTTCAAAGGGTTCGAGGGCGTGTCGATGAAGGCGATGACCATCGTGTCGGTCGCCGGCGGCATATGCGGCGCGCTTCTGCTGATGTCGACGTCGCAGCGCGTCTTCGACCTTCTCGTGCCCTTCCTGCTGGCGTTTGGCACGATCGTCTTCGCCTTCGGCCGGCAGGCGGGCGAGTGGCTGCGCCAGCGGGTCCATATCGCGCCGCATACGGTGCTGGTGTTCCAGTTCGTCCTGGGTATCTACGGCGGGTATTTCGGGGGCGCGGTCGGCATCATGATGATGGCGACATGGAGCCTGCTGACGTCGTCGAGCGTGGCGGCCATGCAGCCCGCCCGCAATCTGCTCAACGCCGCGATGAACGCCACCGCCTCGATCCTCTTCATCGTCGGCGGCCTTATCTACTGGAAGCAGATGGCGGCCATGCTGGTCGGCGCGATCCTCGGCGGCTATTTCGCCGCGCATTTCGCGCGCCGGCTCGATCCGGCCAAGGCGCGCATCGCCATCTCCTGCCTCAACGCCATCATCACCGGCCTGATGTTCTGGAAGACGTTCGGCTGATCTTGCCGCCTTGACCGGGCGACAGGCCGCGCCCACCTTGCGCGAATGTCGCGCGGAACGCCCCGTCCCGAGATCACGCCGGACCTCGTCCTGCGCGCCTATTCCATCGGCCTGTTTCCGATGGGCGAGAACGCCGACGACGAACGGCTCTACTGGGTGGAGCCCGAGGAGCGCGGCGTCTTTCCGCTTGACGGTCTGAAGATTTCCGGCAGCCTCGCCAAGGTCGTCCGCTCGGACAGGTTCGAAGTGTCCGTCGATCGCGATTTCGACGCGGTGATCGACGGCTGCGCCAGCGCGAGGCGCGACACGACGTGGATCAACGCGCCGATCCGGCGGCTCTACCGGGAATTGTTCGACGCCGGTTTCGTTCATACGGTGGAATGCCGGCGCGACGGCGCGCTGGTCGGCGGGCTGTACGGCGTTTCTCTCGGCGCCGCCTTCTTCGGCGAGAGCATGTTTCACACCGAGCGCGACGCCTCGAAAGTCGCTCTGGTTCATCTTGCCGCGCGCCTGCGGATCGGGGGATATCGGCTGCTCGACACGCAATTCGTGACGCCGCACCTCGCCTCTCTGGGCGCCGTCGCCGTTCCCCGCGCCCGTTACCGGACCATGCTCCAGGCCGCTGTCGACACCCCTGGCGACTTTTTCGCCTGGCCGCGCGATATGCGAATCGCGGGAGGCGAGGCGCTCGCCTCTTTCGCAGTGCAAGGTGACAAAGCGCGATAAGTCGCTAGCATTTCTGCAAGCCTGATGTGCATCAGGCGCGGCCGTGACAAGACGATTTCGCAGTGCGGTCGCATCCTGGGAGGTTATCGAATGAAATTCATGAAAGCGGCGTTCGCCGCCGTGGTGGCGGGCGCATGCCTTGCGACAACGGCTTACGCGCAGAAGAATTACGGGCCGGGCGTCACGGACACCGAAATCAAGATCGGCAATACGATGCCCTATAGCGGGCCGGCGTCGGCCTACGGCATCATCGGCAAGGCGCAGGCCGCCTATTTCCAGATGATCAACGATCAGGGCGGGATCAACGGCCGAAAGATCAATTTCGTCACCTATGACGACGCCTACAGCCCGCCCAAGACGGTGGAACAGACGCGCAAGCTCGTCGAGAACGACAATGTGCTGCTGATTTTCGCGCCGCTCGGCACGCCGCCGAATTCGGCGATTCACAAATACATGAACGCGCAGAAGGTGCCGCACCTGTTCCTGGCGACCGGCGCGACCAAGTGGAACGACCCGAAGAACTTCCCGTGGACGATGGGCTGGCAGCCGAGCTACCAGGCCGAAGGGCGCATCTACGCAAAATATCTGCTCGAGAAGAAGCCCGACGCCAAGGTCGCGATCCTCTACCAGAACGACGATTACGGTAAGGACTATCTCAAAGGCTTCATGGACGGGCTCGCGGGCAAGATCAAACCCGTCATCACGCTGTCCTACGAAATCGCCGATCCCACCATCGATTCGCAGATGAGCCGGCTGCAGGCGTCGGGCGCCGACGTCTTCATGAACATCACCACGCCGAAATTCGCGGCGATGGCGATCAAGAAGGCGGCCGAGCTCAACTGGAAGCCGATGCACTTCCTCAACAACGTGTCGGCCTCGATCGGCTCGGTGCTGAAGCCTGCGGGACTGGAGAATGCGCAAGGCGTCATCTCCACCGCCTACATGAAGGATCCGCTTGATCCGCAGTGGAAGGACGATCCCGGCGTGAAGAACTGGAACGCCTTCATCGACAAATATATGCCCGGCGCCAACAAGGCCGACGGCGGTCTGGTGACGGCCTACAACGACGCGCAGACGATGGTGCAGGTGCTCAAGCAGTGCGGCGACAATCTCACGCGCGAAAACGTGATGAAGCAGGCCGCCAATCTCAAGAACATCAAGCAGGAAATGATGCTGCCGGGCATTCTCATCAACACGTCGCCGGACGATTTCGGACCGGTCCAGCAGGAGCAACTCGAAGTGTTCAAGGGCGACCGCTGGGAACTCTTCGGACCCGTCTACGACGCGCGGCAGAAGTCGAGCTGACAGGACGTGGGGGGCGGCGCCATGCCGCCCCCATCACGCGGATATCGAGCGCTCAAAAAATAACGAGACCGACCGGAGGCGCGGAGACGCAGGGCCGCGAAACGAGGGATCGGGGGGCATGGTCCGCCGCGCGAGCGGCTTCAACGAGGGGAGAAAAAATATGAAAGGACATGTGAAAATCATGCTTGCGGCGGCGGTCGCCACGAGCATGGCGACCGCGGCCACGGCGCAGAAGAAGTACGGGCCGGGCGTCACTGACACGGAAATCAAAATCGGCAACATAATGCCCTACAGCGGGCCAGCCTCCGCCTACGGGACCATAGGCCAGACGGAGGCCGCCTATTTCAAGAAGATCAACGAGGAAGGCGGCATCAACGGCCGCAAGATCAATTTCGTTTCGTATGACGACGGCTACAGCCCGCCCAAGACGGTCGAACAGGCGCGCAAGCTCGTCGAGAGCGACAATGTGCTGATGATCTTCAATCCGCTCGGCACGCCGCCCAACACGGCGATCCAGAAATACATGAACCAGCAGAAAGTCCCGCAGCTTTTCGTCGCCACCGGCGCGACGAAATGGAACGATCCGCAGAACTTCCCGTGGACGATGGGCTGGCAGCCGAGCTACCAGGCCGAAGGCACGATCTACGCTCAATACATTCTGAAGAACAAGCCGAACGCCAAGATCGCGATCCTCTATCAGAACGACGACTACGGTAAGGACTATCTCAAAGGCTTCATGGACGGGCTCGACGGCAAGATCAAACCCGTCATCACGCTGACCTACGAAGTCTCCGATCCGACCATCGATTCGCAGATGACGCGGTTGCAGGCGTCGGGCGCCGATACGTTCTTCAACATCACCACGCCGAAATTCGCGGCCATGGCGATCAAGAAGGCTGCGGAAATCAAATGGCAGCCGCTGCACTTCCTCAACAATGTCTCGGCTTCGGTCGGCGCGGTGCTGAAGCCGGCGGGATTCGAGAATGCGCAAGGAATCGTCTCGACCGGCTATCTGAAAGACCCGACAGATCCGCAATGGAAGGAAGACGCCGGCTTCAAGACGTGGTCGGCCTTCGTCGACAAATACATGCCGGGCGCGGACAAGACCAACGCCAATCTCGTCTACGGCTACACCGTCGCGCAGGGGCTGGTCGAGGTTCTCAAGAAGTGCGGCGATAATCTCACGCGCGAGAACGTGATGAAACAGGCCGCCAGCCTGCACAACGCCAAGTTCGAGATGCTGCTGCCGGGCATCCTCGTCAACACGAGCGCTTCGGATTTCGCGCCGATCCAGCAGGAGCAGCTGCAGAAATTCACGGGCGATCGCTGGACGTTGTTCGGCGAGATTTACGACGCCAGCAAAAAGGCGACGAACTGATCGGAGCGATCCGATCGGACTGCGGGGCGGCTTCGGCCGCCCCTTTTCTTTTGCGCATTCACGCCCGCGCCAGCGTTCTCAGCCAGTAGGTAAATTCGGTGATCGCTTCCTCGTCGAAATAGCCGGACGCCAGGACGACATAGGCTCCAAGCGTGACGGCGATCCCGGCGACCGCCGAGAGCGCGACGCTGGACCGCGCCATTGGCCGCCAGGCGAACCTGCGCGCCAGAAAGGCGACAGCCGCGACGCCGTAGAGGAGACCGAAGGCGGTTTCCGTGCGGCTGTGTCCGCCGATCCTGAAGCGGCTGACCGCCACGCCGAGCACGATGGCGGCGCAGAGCGCGGCGATCACGTAGCGCAACGCGCCCAGGCTTTCGCGCTTCCACGCCAGCACCGCGAGCGATCCGTAAACGAAGGCTGCAAGCGCCGTGTGGCCGCTCGGGCTGCGCAACGGACCGCCGCTGTAGACGAAGATGAAGACGATCTTGGAAATCACCGTGGCCGCAAGGCAAAGCGCGAACGCCAGCGCGAGCACACGCGCGTTGCGGCGCTCGCCCAGAACCCACAACGCCGCGATCGCGCCGCAGACCGGCGGCGCGATTAGATTGGCCTCGCCGAAATTGGTGATCGTGTAGAGGAATTCCGCGAACTGCGGGCCGAGCGTCACGCGGAGCGCCCGTTGCTCATTCGGCGGCCTCGTCGCGGGACCGGAAATCATCGCGCGGCGCGTCGAAATCGTTGTCGCCCTCGGCATCGTCCATGCGGGCCGCAGCCTCGTCGACGGCGGGCGCGTCGGGCGCGCCATCGTCGGCTGCATCTTCCGCATCGACCTGCGCGAGCAGCGGGAAATCCTCCGCCAGATCGTCGGCGTCGAGCGGATCCTCGTCGGCGGTCAGCGCCTCTGCGTCGTCGGGGCGCGGCACGCCGAAGCCCGCCGGCAGGCGTCCGTCGAACAGGCCAGCGCCCTTCAGTTCTTCGAGACCCGGCAGGTCGGAAATCTGCTCGAGGCCGAAATGCACGAGAAAGCGGTCGGTCGTGCCGTAGGTGATGGGGCGGCCGGGCGCCTTGCGGCGGCCGCGCAGACGGATCCAGCCGGTTTCCAGCAGCACGTCGAGTGTGCCCTTGGAGATGGCGACGCCGCGAATGTCCTCGATCTCGGCGCGCGTGACCGGCTGGTGATAGGCGACGATGGCGAGAGTCTCGACGGCGGCGCGGGTCAGCTTCTTCTGCGGCGTCTCTTCGCGGCGGAGCAGCCAGCCGAGATCGTCGGCGGTGCGGAAATACCATTTGGTGGCGGCGCGGGCGAGATTGACGCCGCGCGTGGCGTAATCCTCGCGCAGTGCGGCGAGCGTCGCCTGAAGGTCGGCGCCGTCGGGCAGGCGCTCGGCCAGACGATTTTCTTCCAGCGGCTCGGCGGAGGCGAACAACAGCGCCTCGACGATGCGCTTGGATTCCGCCAGCAGCGCGACGCGGGCCTCTTCGAGAGCCCGGTCCTCGTCCTCGACGAATTCGAATGCACGCGCCGCTTCGGCCATGTCGTCTCCTTGAATCCTCAACTCACGCCGGCGCTTCAGGCGCGCCCTATTCCGCCGCAGCCAGCGGCGCAGCCGCGTCCTTGCGCCTCACCCAGATCGGCGCGAAGGCGCGATCCTGCCGCAGATCCAGCCGCCCCTCGCGCACCAGTTCCAGCGAAGCCGAAAAGGAGGATGCGCGCACGGTGCGGGCCACTTCCGGCGACACGCAATATTGCAGCAGGTAATCGTCCAGCACGGTCCATTCGCGCGCCATGCCGGACAGGCGCTCCAGCGCCTCGCGCGCTTCGGCGAGCGACCAGACGTGCCGCTGCTTCAGCGTGACCTTGCTGAGCGCATGCTTCTGGCGCTGGCGGGCGTAGGCCGAAAGCAGATCGAAAATCGAGGCCTGCCATTGCGGCGTCGCGATGGTCTCGATGCCCTCGCCGCCGCCGCGCATCGCCATGTCGCGTCCGATGCGGGCGCGGTTGACGAGTTGTTCGGCGGCCGTGCGGATGGCCTCCAGCCGCCGCAGGCGCTCCGCCAGCGCGGCGGAGAGATCGGCGGCGGCCGGCTCGTCGGCTTTTGGCTTGG
>JASGFP010000155.1:0-6905 GCA_047605445.1 Rhodoblastus sp. | reverse complement strand
CATCTCTATGGCGGCATGGACGAGCCCGAACTCAAGATCATCGACGTCTTCATCTGCAAGCTGCGCAAGAAGCTCGCCAATGCGAGCCAGGGCCGCAACTACATCGAGACGGTGTGGGGCCGCGGCTACGTGCTGCGCGAGCCGAACGAGGCGGAAGAGCGCATCACGGCCTGAGCGCCTCGACACGAAGTCACACGAAAAACCCCGTGGAGCGATCCACGGGGTTTTTGTTTGAGGCGGGCGACTCAGGAATTGACGACGAGGCGCACGTTCGCCGTTCTGGGCGACTTGTGCACGAAGAGACCGGCGAAACCTGGAGCCGGCGCGAAATCATCCGAGAGCCCGACGATGGTCTCGGTGGCGCCGAGCATCAGGTAGCCGTCCGGCGCGAGTTGCGCGGAGATGCGGCGCAGGATGTCGCGGCGGCGCTCGACGTCCATGTACATGAGGACGTTGCGGCAGAGCACGACGTCGAAATGGCCGAGCGCGGAGAAATCCGACACGAGATTGACGTGGCGGAAATCGATCGCCGCGCGCAGATGCTCCGCGACGCGCCAACCACCCGGATCCTTTCGGAAATAGCGCAGCAGCATGGGCGTCGGCAGGCCGCGCTGAACCTCGAACTGCGAGTAGACGCCCGCGCGCGCGGCCGCGAGCGCGGATTGCGAGACGTCGGAAGCGACGATGTCGACACGCCAGCCGCCGAATTCTCGCGCCATGTCGTCCATCACCATAGCGATCGAATAGGGCTCCTGGCCGGTCGCGCAGGCCGCGCTCCAAAAGCGCAGATTGCGGAAGTCGCGGCGCTGCTCCTTGAGCCTGGGAAGCACGATGCCGCGCATCGCCTCGAACGGCGCGCGGTCGCGGAAGAAGAGCGTCTCGCAGGTCACCATCGCGTCGACGGTTCTGTTCATCAGCGCGGGATCGAGGCCCGAGCGCAGGCGCCGCACGAAATCCTCCGGATCGCTGAAGCCGCAATCGGTCATCAGGCCGGACAGCCGCGCTTCGATCGACGTACGGCGACGCGGATCGATCGCCATGCCGATCCTTTCCCCGAGGAGACGGGCGAGGTCGTCGAAAGCGCTCATGACGCCTCCGATTTCTGCGATCCGCCGAGGCGAAAGGCGATGGCGTCGGCGAGTTGCCTCACGGGCGCGACGGCCGCGGCCAGACCGGCGCGCGCGACGGCGCCGGGCATGCCCCAGACGGCGCTGGAGGCTTCGTCCTGAACGATGACGCTGCCGCCGGCGTCGACGATGCGTCTGGCGCCTTCGCACCCGTCCGATCCCATGCCCGTCAGCACCACGCCCAGCGCGCCCGGCCCATAGGCGTCGGCGGCGGAACGGAACAGCACGTCGACGGCGGGCTTGCAGAAATTCTCGGGCGGCCCGTCGAAGTGAGCCAGCGCGTAATAGGGGCCGACCTTGACGATCTTGAGATGCACGTCGCCCGGCGCGAAGTAGATGCGTCCGGCGCGCAATTCCTCGCCGTTGATCGCGGCGGTGGTCGGCTGGCCAGTCAACTGGCCGATCTGACCGGTCACGACGTCGGTGAAATTGGTCGGCATGTGCAACACGACGACGACAGGAATATCCTTCAGGCGCGGGCCGATCCGCGGCAGCAGCGCGGCGAGGGCCTGTGGGCCGCCGGTGGAGGCGCCGACGACGAGGACGCGCGGGGTGAGAACGGAAAAGCGACGCAACTCGAACTGATTGCGCGCGCCGGATGCTGGCGCGTCTGATGCGGTCGGGCGGGCTGAAACCAGTTTGCTCATCAATCGGCTTTCACGAAAAACCGCGACGCGTCAGATCAGTCCGATTTCCTCGAACTTCGAGCGGACGATTTGCCGGTCGAACGGCTTCATAATGTATTCGTCGGCGCCCGCATGCATGGCGCGCGCGATTTGCGACACATCGTTTTCCGTCGTGCAGAACACGACCTTGGGCTTGGAGCCCCCCGGCATCCGACGCAATTGATGCAGGAATTCGAACCCGTCCATCACGGGCATGTTCCAGTCGAGCAGAATGCCGTCGGGCATGGCGGCGCCGCAGGCGTCCAGCGCTTCCCGGCCATCGTTGGCCTCCGCCGTCGAAAAGCGCATCGAGTCTAGAATGCGTCGCGCGATCTTTCGGATCACGGCTGAATCGTCGACGACGAGTATCTGTTTCATGGGATGGCTCCGGGATGGCCGTTCACGGATGGCTGGGGTGAAATTCGGGCGGTGAGCGCGTCGGCGCGCATGTCGAACAGCGCGTCCACGTCGAGGATCGGCAGGATTCCGCCTGCCGTGCGATAGTAGGCGCCGGTCAGCCGCGCGCGCTCGTCGTGTATATGGCGCGGCGATGCGATGCGTTCGTGTTCCTCGCATTCGATCGCATCGCCGACGGAATCGACGATGAGCGCGAACGTTTCGCCGCGTCGCTCGACGGCGACGGCGAGCGCGCTGGTGGCGCCGCCCATGGATTGCAGACCGAGGCGTTTCTCGAGACTGAGAGCGACGACGATCTTGCCGCGCAGATTGACCAGGCCGGCCACGACGGGCGGCCCGAGCGGCACCAGCGTGATCGCCTGCAGGCGAAAGATCGTCTGCACGGCGTCGACCGGCAATCCGAACAACTGGCCGGCGGCCTGCACTGTGAAAAACCCACGCCGCGAATCCGCGCCGGCGACCGGCGGCGGCGAGGGCGCGAAGGTCTGCGCGGCGGTCATGCGGCCGCTCCTGCAAGGAATCTGTCTTCGAGCGCCTGGGCGCCGAGGGTCGCTTCGTCGAGCAGTCCGGCCAGCGTTTCAAGCAGCGCGCGTCGATCGAATTTGCCGGCGATCGCGTCTATGCCGGCGGCCTTCGCGGCTTGCGTCGCCTTTTCACTGGCCTGCGCGACCAGTGCGACGATGGGGATCTGTGCGCCATTGGCCATCGCGCGCAGATCGCGGGCGAAGCTGTAGCCGTCGACGTCGGGCATGTCGATGTCGGTGACGACGGCGTCGAATTGCGCGCCCTTGTCGACGAGCGCCAGCGCCTCGGGAGCGCCCGAGAGCGTCGTGACGTTGTAGCCGGCCGCCGACAGGACCGGCGTCAGCATGTCGCGGAAGAACTGGCGGTCGTCGACCAGCAGAACACGGAATTTGCGATTGACGCCGCGCGCGGCGGAATTAGGCCGCGCGATGCGGATGAAATGCGTGAGATCGAGCAGTTCGGCCACCGAGCCGCCGAACTCCGCCGTGCCGATCACGCCCGGCGAGCCTTGCGCGATCTGGATTTCGAGCGGGTCTTCCACGATATCGATGATCTCGTCGACGAGAAGTCCCATCGTTTCACCGCCATAGCCAATCACGAGCACCGGCTGGTTGGCGTGAGACGGCGCGACGCCTTCGGCCGCCGGCAGAAGCGGCATCAGCTGGCCGCGATGGCGCAGCACATAGCCGGCGCCGGTCTGTTCGATCGCCGCCGTGTCGACGCTTTCGATGCGCGTGATGAGCGACAGCGGCAGCGCCTTGCGGGCGCCTGCGCCGGCGCGCAGCAGCACGACGCGCGTGCGGGACTGACGCAGCGCGACAGGCGCCTCGACGCGCGGCTCGCGATAGGAGGCGGCGCGCTCGAGCCCCAACGTCTCGGCGATTCCGCCGGAATCCAGGATCAGCACGACCGAACCGTCGCCGAGAATGGTCTGGCCGGAATAGACTTTCAGATGCGCCAGCGGAGAGCCCAGCGGCTTGACGACAATTTCCTGGACGTCCTCGACCGCCTGCACGATCAGGCCGAAGGTCGCGGCGGCGACGCGCATCACCACGACGAGGCGCTCGTCGTCGGCCGACGCCTCCATCGGCGGGACGCCGAGCAATTCGTGCAGATCGGCGATGGGAACGACCTCGTTGCGCAGGCGAAGCATGGGCGCGCCCTGCACGACTTCGATCTTGTGTTCGGATTCCGGGCCGACCGAAACGGCCTCGACGACGCCGGCCTGCGGCAGCGCAAAACGCTGGCCGCCAGCCGCCACGATCAGAGCGGGCGCGATGGCCAGCGTGAGCGGAATGCGGACAAGGAAACGCGTGCCTGCGCCTTGGCGCGACGCAACCGCGACGACGCCGCCAATCGCCTGGATGTTTTCGCGCACGACGTCGAGGCCGACCCCGCGGCCCGAGACGCTGGTGACAGCGCGCGCCGTCGAAAAACCCGGCACAAAGATGAAGCGGGCGATCTCGTCGTGAGACATGCCCGCGATCTCGTCTTCGGGCGCGAGCTGGAGAGCGATGGCCTTGCGCCGGATCGCCTCGTAGTCGAGTCCGCGCCCGTCGTCGATGACCTCGATCGATATCTGGCCGGCTTCGTGCGAAGCGGAGATGCGGATGACGCCGGTCTCGGGCTTGCCGGCCAGCACGCGATCGGCCGGGAGCTCGAGGCCATGGTCGGCGCAATTGCGGAGCATGTGGGTGAGCGGATCGCGGATCTGTTCGATGATCTGGCGGTCGAGCTCCGTCTCGGCGCCGTCGACGACGAGATCGATTTTCTTGCCGAGCTCCACGGCGAGTTCGCGCACGAGGCGGGGCAGGGCGCCGAAAATGCGGCTCATCGGCTGCATGCGGGCGCGCATCACGGCGTCCTGCAGATCGGTGGCGACTGCGGATAGACGCTGCAGCGCGCCCTTGACCGTTTCGTCCGTATTGGAGCGGGTCACCTCGGTCAGCTGGTTGCGGGTGAGCACCAGTTCCGAGACGAGGAGCATCAGGGATTCGAGCGCATCGACGGCGACGCGGATCGTATCGGCGCGCAGTGGACGCACATGTTCCGCGCCGTGTTGGGGTTCGTGCGGCGGCGCATCCGGCTCGTCGTGCTGCATGTGGAGCACGGGTGGCGCTGACGAATGTCGAGCGCCCGTTTCGGCGGTTGCATCAGGCGCCGCGTGCTCTGCGATTTGTCCCGCGCCAGCGTCCATGGCGGCGGCGTGGCGCGCCAGCGCGGCGATCAGTTCGGCGTCGTCGCCTTGCGGTTCTTCGCCCTGCTGCTCTATATCGCCGAGAATCGACTTGATGCGGTCGATCGTCGACAGGATCAGCGTGACCGTTTCGGCGCTCGCCGGCGCGCCTTCGCGCAGGCGGCCGATCAGGCTTTCGGCAGCGTGCGTGACGCGCGCCAGACGCGAGAGACCGAGAAAGCCGCAGGTTCCCTTGATAGTGTGGACGAGCCGGAAGATGCTCGAGATCATATCCGCATCGGACGGGTCGCGCTCGAGGCGCACGAGCTGCTCGCCCGCGGCGTCGATATGCTCGGCCGTCTCGACCAGGAAGTCCCTGAGAATATCGTCCATCGATCCGCCTGACGGCGAAGCCGAATCTTGCCGGCTCCAAACCGCGGCGCACACGGGCGCCGCAAGGCGGAATTATGGGCGTGCTGGGTTAAGGGAGGATTGAAATCCGCCCTCGATCACGCCGCATCGCTGGCGGCCGGCGCATCGTCGCTGGCGGGCTCGTTCTGGCTGGCGGGCGTGGCGGCGGCGGCGCGCAGCGCCACATGTTCGGGCGCGCTCGACAATTCGACGCCGTATCCGATCTCGCGCGCGACGAGGCCGGTGTAATAGGCCTGGATGCCGTGGGCGTCGACGGAGCCGCCCTCGGGCGTTCCGGCGAGCAGCAGCGGCACATGCGCGGCGACGCGAGCGTTGGTCCCCTTCGATTCCACCGACAGCGTTGCGCCCTCGTCGGCGATCGTGACGGTGATGACGCCGCCGCGCGGCACGGCCGCGGCGGCGATCAGGCACATGTTGAGGACAAGCTTGACCTTGTTCTTCGGCAGCAGAATGCGCGGCGCGTTCCATTCAAGCTTGGTGCGCTCGTCCGCGATCAGGCCGCGCGCGACATTCTCGGCGTCGCCCGTGTCGATCGCAGCGCCCGCCGAGCCGGCGGCGCCGAAAGCGAGGCGGCAGAATTGCAGGCGGGCGGAAGCGGTGCGTGCGCTCTTCTTGATGAGGTCGAGGGCGAAGGTCCGCATGTCCTGGTCTTTCTCGTCCTCCAGCACCTCGAGGCCGTTGACGATCGCGCCGACCGGCGAGATCACGTCGTGGCAGACGCGCGAGCACAGCAGGGCGGCGAGATCGAGCGGAGCGAGCGAGAAGACGGAGGCTTGGTCGGTCATGAGGCGATCCGGAACTGGTTGGACGCGAGGCTCGGCGACCGGATGGACGCCGCATGAAAAGCGCTACGTGGACGCGGGCTGAAACACAGCCTTGCGCGCCACGAATCATTCGCAGCCTGCGCGAATCGAGAAATAGCCCGGCCCGCCACCGCTGGAAAGCGTCGCCAGATTGCGATCCGCCCGTTAACGCAACGTTAAGGCCGCGCGCCCGCGGGAAGGAAAACGCAACAAAGACGGCTCGCTCGCTTGATCCGCCGGGCGGGAATGTGCATGTCAGAGCCATGACCGAGCCAGCCCCGCCGCTGACGGACGCCGAGCGCGACGCCTACGCCCAAGCTTTTGCGCGCATTGCGCTCGCTGCAGGCGCAGCGGTGATGGAGGTCTACGCAAGCGATTGCGCGGCGCGCGCGAAGGCGGATTCCAGCCCGGTGACGGACGCCGACGAGCGGGCGGAGGCCATCATTCTTGCATGCCTAAAACGCCAGTTTCCGGATTTGCCCGTTATCGCCGAGGAATCCGTCGCGCACGGGATCGTTCCGCCGTGCGGGTCGCGGTTCATCCTGGTCGATCCGGTCGACGGGACGCGCGAGTTTCTGGCTGGCAACGGCGAATTCACCGTCAATATCGCTCTCGTCGATGCGCATACGCCCGTTGCCGGCGTCGTCTACGCGCCGGCGCTGTCGAAAGTCTGGTTCGGCGGCGCGGCGGCTTTCGCCTGCGCGGCGGCTCCCGGCGGCGATCTGCCGCCGCGGGCCGAATGGCGGCGGATCGCGGCGCG
>JASGFP010000154.1:0-6990 GCA_047605445.1 Rhodoblastus sp. | reverse complement strand
CCGGCCCCAAGCGCTGCTTCGATCTCGGGCGCGCCGTCGGCAAGGCGATCGAATCTTGGCCCGAAGACAAGAAGGTGCTGCTGATCGGCTCCGGCGGCCTGTCGCACCAGCTCGACGGCGAGCGGGCGGGCTTCATCAACAAGGCCTTCGATCAGGAATGCCTCGAGGCGATGGTGAGCGGCGTCGAGCCGCTGACGAAATATTCGTCGCTCGACGTGGTCGAGAAGGCCGGCGCGCAGGGCGTCGAACTGATGTGCTGGATCGCCGCGCGCGCGGCGATGCAGGGCGAGGTGAAGGAGGTGCATCGCACCTACCACATCCCGATCTCGAATACGGCGTCGGCGGTGCAATTGCTGTCGCACACCCGCGCCATGGAAACCGCGAAAGCGGCGTGACGACATAGGCGCGGCCTGCCGCCGCGTCCAACTGGGGCAGGCGCCGCTGCGTGCGAACGCGGCGGCGTCCTTTTTTTGGTTGGTTGGCGGGGGCGCCGAACCGTCAGGGCCTTCCGTTTCGTATCGACCAACTCAGCTTCGAGTTCGAATGTGGGCTTGCAGACGGCAGCGAAATTGGCGAGCTTGAGCGTCGCACCGTGCATATGGCTACAGCGCATCGGCGTTTGTGCTGTCGAAGGGCGCGGGACAGAGAGGGTTGGGGAAAAATGTGGAAGACTTTGGCGGCCATCGCGTCGATGGCTGATTCATGGCGCGCGTCCTGCGCAATCGGCAATTTCGACCGCAAGGCATCCAGCGTCGGACGACTCGCGCCCGAACGGAAAATGCGTTGGGGCGGCGCGCTGTTGACGGGCCTTGTGGCGACGGTCGCCATTGCGTCGTTGTCATGCGGACCAGCCATGGCGCAAGGCGATACCCGGTTTTGCTCCACCTACGGAGCGAACATGGCAGGCGTCGTCGATCTGGCGCTAAAGAAAAATCCTGCATGCCTCGATTATGCGAAGGGCGTGCACAGCAACTACCAGATGCATTTCGACTGGTGCATGAAGCAGCCGCAGGCAAGTGTGCAGGGCGCTGAGGCGAATATCCGGCGTCTTGTTACGCAATGCGCCGGCAACGGAGCACAGCCAAGCAGAGCGGCAAATTCGGCAAGGCCGAACAAATCCGCCTTGCGGTTCGAGGGGACCTGGATCTGGAGAGACAAATCGAGGGGCACTCTCCCGGCCACGTTTGAGCTCTACCCAAATCGCCAGGGCGAGGGACGCTACTGCTATCCAGCGAGAGCGGGCCTGCAGTGCTTCGACATCCGCTACACCATTCAGGGCAACGCATATGTTTTCACAAACAATGGCGTTAACTGGTTTTCCATGACCTCGCCGGAACCGGGCGCCATGACAGGCAGGTATTGGGATCGTCGCGCCGATGTGAACTTGCCGCCGAGCGCGACTATTTCGATGCGGCAGACCGGGGGGAGTCGGGACTGATTGACGCCGGCGAGCGTCGGCAATCACAGCGAGGGCGATTTGTGGTTCGCAGGGAGAAGGGTCAGGCCGTCTCCCCGCCCTCGTGCCGCTTCCGGAACTCACGCGGCGTCACGCCTGTGCGCCGCTTGAAGAACCGCCAGAAATAGGCGGGGTCCTCGAAGCCGAGTTCGAAGGCGAGCGAGGATACGGGGCCCGCCACGTGGATCAGGCGGCGTCGCGCTTCCAGCGTCAGCCTGTCCTGCACCACTTCGAGCGCAGACTTGCCCGCCGCCGCGCGACAGATCCGGTTGAGGCGGCTTTCGCTCATGCCCAGCGCCTGCGCGTAGCGCGGCGCCGGCCAGTGTTCGGCCAGGCGTTTCTCCACCAGCGCGCGGAAGCGGTGGAAGGCGGCGATGTCGCGCGGCGCGCCTGCGCCCGTGCGCGCGAGATCCTCGTTGACGCGCAGCGCGATCGTCAGCGCGGCGCTGGTCAGCCATTGCAGCACGGCGCCGGTCGCCGCGCCGCCTTCGCGGAACTCCAGCGCGATCTGCTCGAACAGCGCGGCGAGCCGTTGCGCCTTGTCCGGCGCGCCTGAGAGGTCGATCAGCGCGGGCGCGTCGAGCAGGGCTGCGGGGTGCGCGACGGCGCCGCCGGGCGCGCGGGCGAGCGTGGATTCCTCGATGGTGAGCACGAAACCCTGCGTGCCCTCGGCGAAGCGAAAGGCGTGCGCGGCGCCCGACGGCACGGCGATGGCGCAGGGCGCCTCGACGTGGCGCGTCTGCCGTTCGAGCGCGACATCGGCCGCGCCTTCGCTCAGCAGAAGGAACTGGAACAGGCCATGATGGCGATGTTCGGAAATCTCCCAGCGATAGCGCTCGCTGCGACTGCGGATGTCTTCGACGTGGATGAATTCGGGGGCGACCGCGCCCGCCTCGCCATAGAGGGAAAATACAGGAATCTCGGAGCGGCCGTTCGGCGCTCTCCGGGCTGCTTTCCCCATTTTGGTTGTTGCAGCGCACATTAACTCACGGCCTCCCGGATCGATCTTGACTGAAAAATACAGAAAAGCGTGGCTGTCGTCCATTTTGCCGCGGGCCGCATGCTGGCAATGACATGACATTGGTCAAACGCATTCGACAGCAGCGCAGGGAGGCGCCCATGTTCTCGTTCGATCCGTATTCCCCGGCGATCGACGCCGATCCGTTCCCCTACTACAAGACGCTGCGCGACGAGCATCCGTGCTTCTGGAGCCAGGAAGCGGGCATGTGGATCCTGTCGCGCTACGACGACATCACGCGCGCTCTAGGCGACTGGCAGACCTATTCGTCGGCGCAGGGCAATCTGATGACCGAACTGCCCAACCGCGCGGGCGCGACGCTCGGCACCACCGATCCGCCGCGCCACGACCGCCTGCGCGGCCTGGTGCAGAAGGCCTTCATGAAGCGCAATCTCGAAGCGCTCGCCGATCCGATGCGCGCGATCGCGGCCGAAGCCGCCGCGCCGCTCAAGGGTGTGAAGCAGTTCGACTTCATCGAGGATTTCTCCTCGAAATTCACCGTGCGCGTGCTGTTCGCCGCGCTCGGCCTCCCGATTGGCGACGAGCGCACGGTGCGCGACAAGGCGGTGCTGATGGTGCAGACCGATCCGCATACGCGCGCCAAGGGGCCGGAGCATATCGCCGCCTCCAACTGGATGCGCGACTATGCCGCGAAGGTGATTGCCGAGCGGCGCGCCAATCCGCAGAACGATCTGATCTCGCATTTCTCGACCGCCGAAATCGACGGCGACAGGCTCGACGAGCGCGAGGTTCTGCTGACGACGACGACGCTGATCATGGCCGGCATCGAATCGCTGGGCGGCTATATGGCGATGTTCGCCTACAATCTGGCGAGCCTTCCCGATGCGCGCGCGGCGTGCGTCGAAAATCCGGAGCTGCTCGCCGACGCCATCGAGGAATCGCTGCGCTTCAACACGTCGGCGCAGCGCTTCCGCCGTTGCCTTGCCAAGGATACGGAATTGCACGGCCAGCAGATGAAGGCGGGCGATTTCGTGTGTCTGGCCTACGGCTCTGGCAATCGCGACGAGCGCAAGTTCGAGAACGCCGACGCCTACGATCTCGCGCGCAAACCGCGCGGGCATCTGGGCTTCGGCGGCGGCGTGCACGCCTGTCTGGGCTCCGCCATCGCGCGCATGGCGGTGAAGATCGCGATGGAGGAATTCCACAAGGCGGTCCCGGCCTATGCCCGCGTGCAGGAGCAATTGCCGTGGATGCCGTCGAGCACGTTCCGCTCGCCGATGGTGCTGGAACTGTCGCGCGCGAATTGAGCGGATCGCGCGCCTTTGGGCTCGCAACACGCCGGACTGCGCGCCCGAAGGCGCGCGGCCCGTTCGCATCGCGTCACGCCAGAGGCAGGTCGATCTTCATCTGGTCCGTCGCGACGATCGCCTTGCCGTCGTAGTTTTTCCGCACGCCTTGCCCGCGCTTCAGGCGAAGCCGACGATGGCGTGCGGAACGTAGGGCTCTTCCAGCGCCCGTATTTCCGCCGCCGACAATGTCAGGTCGAGCGCGGCCAGGGCGTCGTCGAGATGTCCGAGCTTCGTGGCGCCGACGATCGGCGCGGCGACGACGGGCTTCGCCAGCACCCATGCGAGCGCCACCTGAGCACGCGCGACGCCGCGGGCGGCGGCGACCTCGGCCACGCGTTCGACGACCTTGCGGTCGGCATCGCCGGTTGCACGGTAGAGCGACTTGCCGAATTCGTCGGTTTCCGCGCGGGCGCTGTGCGCATTCCAGTCGCGCGTCAGCCGTCCGCGCGCCAGCGGGCTCCAGGGAATGACGCCAATGCCCTCGGCCGCGCAGAGCGGCAGCATCTCGCGCTCTTCCTCGCGATAGAGAAGGTTGACGTAGTTCTGCATGGAAACGAAGCGCGTCCAGCCGTTGCGTTGCGAGATCGCCAACGCCTGCGCGAACTGCCACGCATACATGGACGAGGCGCCGATGTAGCGGGCCTTGCCGGCCTTCACGACATCGTGCAGTGCCTCCAGCGTCTCCTCGATCGGAGTCGCATAGTCCCAGCGGTGGATCTGGTAGAGGTCGACATGGTCGACGCCAAGCCGGCGCAGGCTGTTGTCGATCTCGTCCATGATCGCGCGCCGCGACAGGCCCGCGCCGTTGGGGCCGGGCCGCATGCGGCCGTTGACCTTGGTCGCGATCACCACCTCGTCGCGCCTGGCGAAATCCTTGAGCGCGCGCCCGAGGATCTCCTCGCTTGCGCCGTCGGAATAGACGTTCGCCGTATCGAAGAAATTTATGCCGGCTTCGAGGGCGCGCTTGATGAAGGGACGGCTGTCCTCCTCGCGCAGCGTCCATTCGTGCGCGCCGCGTCCGGGCTCGCCGTAACTCATGCATCCCAGGCAGATGCGCGAAACTTCCAGTCCGGTCTTGCCAAGTCGCGTGTATTTCATTGCGGTTCTCCCGCCGAAATCATAGCGCGACGGCGCATGCCGCGAAACGGCGGGCGCGCCGTCGATGCGGCCGGGTCAGAACAGCTTTTCGATCCGGTCGAGCGTGCGCATCGCCGGCAGGCATTGCGCCAGCGAAGAATTCGGCTCGCGCCCTTCCTTGATGGCCGAGAAGAATTCGCGGTCGATCAGTTCGATGCCGTTGTTGGACACGGCGACGCCGGAGAGATCGATCTTGTTCTCCTTGCCGTCGTAGAGGTCGTCGTAGCGCGCGAGATAGGTGCCGTTGTCGCAGATGTAGCGGAAGAAGGTGCCGAGCGGGCCGTCGTTGTTGAAAGACAGCGACAATGTGCAGATCGCGCCCGAGGGGACCTTGAGGCCGATCGACATGTCCATGGCGATGCCGAGGTTGGGATGATGCGGACCTTCGAGGCCCATCACCTTCGAGGGCTCCTCGCCGGTCTGATACTGGAAGAGATCGACGGTGTGGCAGGCATGGTGCCACAGCAGATGGTCGGTCCAGGAGCGCGCCTGCCCCGTCGCATTGGTGTTGGTGCGACGGAAGAAATAGGTCTGCACATCCATCTGCTGGATCTTCAATTCGCCCTTCTTGATGCGATTGTGGATCCATTGATGGCTCGGGTTGAAGCGGCGCACATGGCCCGCCATGGCGACGACGCCGGTCTCCTTCTGCGTGCGCACGAGCGCCTCTGAATCCGCGAGATTGTCCGCCATCGGGATTTCGATCAGCACATGCTTGCCGGCCTTCATGCAGGCGATGCCCTGTTCGGCGTGCATCTGCGTCGGAGTCGACAGGATGACGGCGTCGACGTCGGAGCGGTCGAGGCTCTCGTTCAGGTCGCGCGTCCAGTGCTTTATGCCACGCTCCTTGGCGAAGCCCTCGAGATCGCCGGAACGGCCGCCGACGATGGAGGTTACTTCCACGCCGTCGATGTTCTTGATCGCGTCCAGATGCTTGATGCCGAAGGCGCCGCTCGCGCCGGCCACGCAGACTTTTATCATTGCCGTTCCTTCCCTGATGGCCGTCTTCTAGGCGCGCGCGCGATGGGGGTCCAATTCGTTCGGGCCGAAGGACTATTCATTTTCTACATAGCAGCGGCGTGGCGCGCCCGCAGGCCGAATTTATATTGTCACATACGAATATTCCTATATACAAGCGGAAACCGCCGGCTTTGCCCGCCGAAATCCGAGGAGAAGACGATGATCGACAATTGGCCCGAAACCACCCGGAAGCTCTCCGCCGATCTCAAGAACCTGCGCGGCGGCGCGACCGACGTCATGAAGGCTTTCGGCGCCATCGCGCAGGCGGCGCTGGCGCCCAAGGCGCTCGACACCAAGACGAAGGAACTCATCGCGCTCGGCATTTCGGTGGCGGTGCGCTGCGACGATTGCATCGCCTTCCATGTCAAGGCCGCCGTGCAACAGGGCGCGACTCGCGAGGAGGTGATGGAGACTTTGGGCATGGCGATCTACATGGGGGCGGGCCCGTCCGCCATGTACGCCAGCCACGCGCTCGACGCCTATACGCAGTTCACGACGCCGGCCGAAGCCGCGGAATAGGGCGCGCCATGTCGTTCCTCTCCAAACTCTTCGGCGGCGCCTCGGCCGCTGGCGACGCGCGGACGATCGGCTTCGACGATCTGCGCGCGGCGCTCGCCGCCGGCGCTATCGATCTGATCGACGTGCGCGAGCCGGGCGAATATCGCAGCGGCCATGTGCCGGGCTCCATGAACATGCCGCTGTCGCGCTTCGAGCCCGCGCAATTGCCGCGCGACCGCAAGATCGTGCTGATCTGCCTGTCGGGCGGGCGTTCGGGCCGCGCGCTCGCGCAGGCGCGGCAGGCGGGGTTCGGCGACGTCGTCCATTTCCCGGGCGGCGTATCGCTTTGGCGCTCGCTCGGCGGGCCGATGCGGGCTTGAGGCAAAGCCGGGACCGCCGGCCTCGGGCCGGCAAAACCCGTGTCCTGCATTTCACGAAGCCGGCTGGAAGCCAGCGGTCCCGGCTGCCTGTACGAAGATGACAGCGATCAATCGTCGAACGCGCCTCTATCGACGCCGTTCCCGACGAGGATTTCGCGTTTTCCGGCGTGG
>JASGFP010000153.1:0-7058 GCA_047605445.1 Rhodoblastus sp. | reverse complement strand
CGCAGCGCGCGGCTGACATCCGCGCCAAGCTCGCGCCGCGCTGCGGGACGCCGACGAACTGGACGCCCGCGCAAAAGCGCGCGGTCGCCGACGTGATCGAGAAAAACGCGACGGAGCCCGGCATGGTCCTGCTCGCGACGGAATGGCGGCGCGAGACGCGGGCGACCCGCACATGCCGCGGAGAGGGCATGTGATGGAATTCGGCAATTTCGCCCAGATCGCGTCGGCGGCGCTCGGCTTCATCGGCTTCGCGACAGCGGTCTGGAGCTCCCGCACCAAGCGGTTCGACGACAAGATCGCGGCGCTGGCGACGAAGGGCGAAACGGCGGATAGCGCTTTGCGCGCCGATATCGCGCGCAGCTTTCAGCGAATCGACGGGACCGAGCAGCGGCTGGCGCGGGTCGAGAATGAGCTGGCGCATCTGCCGAACAAGGACATGGTGCACTCGCTTCAGCTCGGCATGGAGCGCCTGCAGGGCCAGATGGCCGCGCTCGTCGAGCGCGTGACGCCGCTGGCGCGGTCGGTCGACCGCGTCGAACAGAGCCTCTTGGAAAGGGCCGACAGGTGAGCCTCGCCACGATCATGGAGCAGGAAGCGCGCCTGTTCATCCTGCAGCAGCTCGCCAGCGAGCGCGACGGCCGCGGCACGGCCGCGCGGCTGAAGCCGCTGCTGCGCGATCTGCTGGCGATCAACCGCCCGATCGAATGGGTGGAGACGCAGGTCGCGTTCCTGCGCGAAATGGGCGCCATCGTGGCGCATCCGACCAGCGTCGTGACGGTGATCGAAATCACCGACGTCGGTCGAGAGCATCTGTCGCGCGCATTGCCGATCGCCGGCGTGAAGCCGGCGCCGCTGACGGGGATCTGACATGGCCGGCGAGCGCGTCACCCGCGGGCGCCTCTCCTCGCTCGATCTGCTGCCCGAAGACGCGCAGGACGATGTCGTCTGGGCGATGGGCGAACTCAATCGCCGCGACCGCACGCAAGCCGACATCCTGCTCGAACTGAACGATCGCCTGCAGGCGAAGGGCTTCGAGCCGATCTCCAAGTCGGCTTTCAACCGCAAGGCCGTTCGGATCGCCGCGATCTCGTCGCGGATCGCGGAATCGCGCGCGCTGTTCGAGGGGATCGCGCCGCAATTCACGCCCGAGCGGATCGACGAAACGAACATCGTGATCGGCGAGCTCATCAAGCTGGTCATCACCGATATTCTCGACGGCGACGCCGGCAAGATCGGACCGAAGGGCGCGATGGAGCTGGCGCGCGGCTACATGGCCGCAATTCAGGGCCAGAAGCTGTCGAGCGCCCGCCGCGCCCAGGTCGAGGCCGACTTCAAGTCGCGCGCCGACAAGGCGATCGGCGCCGTGGCGAAGGAAGCGGGCCTCTCGGCCGACCAGGTCGCGCAGATCCGTCGCGACGTGCTCGGCGTGCGGCCCGCGCCGAAACCGGACGCGACCGCGTGACGCCCGACCCCGTCCTTTCGCGCGATCCGAACGGCCTGCCGGAGGAACTGCCGCGCGGCGCCGACATTCCGGAGGATCAAGACCCGCTCGCCGCGGGCGTGCTCATGCGTCACCAGGCCGAATGGCTGGAGGACGAGAGCGACCTGAAGCTCGCCTCGAAGGGGCGGCGCACCGGCGTCACCTACGCCGAGGCGCTCGACGACGTGTTGATCGCGGCGCGCAAGAAGAGCGCCGGCGGGCAAAACGTGTTCTACATCGGCGATACGAAAGACAAGGGCCGCGAATTCATCGGCTATTGCGCGCATTTCGCGCGCGTCGTCGCCGGCGAGCTGTGCAAGATCGAGGAATTCCTGTTCGAGGATCGGCGGGCCGACGGCTCGTCCTCGTTCATTTCGGGCTATCGCATCGCCTTCGCCAGCGGCCGGCGGATCGAGGCGCTCTCCTCCCGGCCCGAAAACATCCGCGGCCTGCAGGGCGTCGTCGTGATCGACGAGGCCGCCTTCCACAAGGACGTGCGCGGCGTGCTCGACGCCGTCAACGCGCTGCTGATCTGGGGCGGCAAGATCAGGGTCATCTCGACGCACAACGGCGTGCTGAACCCGTTCAACGAGCTGATCCGCGAGGCGATGGCGGGGAAAATCCCGTTCAAGGTCCACGACATCCCCTTCGCCAAGGCGGTTTCAAACGGCCTTTACAAGCGGGTCTGCCTGATCACCGGCAAGACGTGGTCGCCGGAAGCGGAGATCGAGTGGGAGCGGAAAATCCGCGCCGCCTACGGCCCGCGCACCGCAGCGATGCGGCAGGAGCTCGACGCGATCCCCGCCGAGGCCGAGGGCGCCGCGCTGACGCGCGTGCAGATCGAGGCCTGCATGGCCACGCCCGGCGAAATCCCGATCGTGCGCTGGTCGCTGCCCGACGAATTCAAGAATTTGCCGGAGCACATCCGCAAGGCCGAATGCCTGACCTTCTGCGAGACGAAGCTCGCGCCGATCCTCGACAAGCTCGACTACAGGCGTCCGCATTATCTCGGCCAGGATTTCGCGCGATCGGGCGACGTCTCCTGCATCATGGTCGCCGAGACCGACGCGCAGCTCGTGCGGCGCGCACGCCTGCAGATCGAGATGCGCAACATTCCCTTCGATCAGCAGCGCGAATTGCTCTTCTACGTCGGCGACCGGCTCCCGCGCTTCTCGGGCGGCGCGCTCGACGCCAACGGCAACGGCGCCTATCTCGCCGAAAAGGCCGTGCAGCGCTGGGGCGAGCGAATCCTCGAAGTGAAGGCGACGGTCGAATGGTATCGCGTCAACGGCGCGGCCTATGTCGAGGCTTTCTCGGACCGGACGATCCTGCTCGCGCGCGACGAGGACGTTCTGAAGGACCATCAGGCGCTCGCCTATGTGAACGGCGTCGTCAAGGTGCCGGACGATCATCGCTTCAAAGGGCTCGACGGACTGGAGCGGCATGGCGACAGCGCGCTCGCCGGCATGCTGCTGTTCTGCGCCTCGCGGCAGGGCGCGATCGAATACGGCTATACGCCGGCCGGCAAGCACGATCCTGCGCCCGGCGCCTGGCTCTTTCCTGAACTCGACATCGGAGGACGCCGGCTGTGGTGAGCCTGGTCAACGACGACGGCGCCGCGATCGACGCGGCCCTGCTGAAAGGCGAGACGGCCGAGCCGCAGACGTTTGGCCAGCGGGCGCTCGTCTATCATACCGAGGCGACCGGACTGACGCCGGAACGCCTCGCGGAGATCCTGCGGGGCGCCAACATGGGGCTTGCGCGCTCCTACCTCACGCTGGCGATCGACATGGAGGAGCGTTATCTCCATTACGCCTCGCAGCTGCAGACCCGCCGCCTCGCGCTCGATGGCGTCACGATTTCGGTATCGGCGCCGGACGGCGTGAACGCGAAGGCGGTCGACGCCGTGCAGGGACTGATCGACGATCCCATCCTGCGCGACATGATCCAGGACATGCAGGACGGGCTCGGCAAGGGCTATTCCGTCGTCGAGCCGATCTGGGACTATCAAGAGGGCGTCCTCAAGCCGGTCGTCTACCAGCATCGCGATCCCCGCTATTTCCGCTACGACGAGGTGGGTCTGCGCAACCTGCACCTGCTCGACGAGAGCGGCCTGCCGGGGATCAGGATCACGGCTCCCTATTTCATCGCCCACGAGCCGCGCGTGCGCGCCGGCGTGCCGATCCGCGCCGGCCTCGCGCGCTCGGCCGCCTGGGCCTTTCTCGTGCAGAGCTTCACGCTGCAGGACTGGGCGGCCTTCGCGGAGATCTACGGCATCCCGTTCCGCGTCGGCAAATACGGTCCATCGGCGACGGTCGAGGACAAGCTGACGCTGCTGCGCGCGGTGCGCGGCATCGCCAACGACGGCGCGGCGATCATCCCGGCTGGCATGGAGGTTGAGTTTCACGAGGTCTCGGGCGCGCGCGGCGAGGCCGTCTTCGGGTCGCTCATCGACTATCTCGATCGCAAGATTTCGCTCGCCGTCGTCGGCCAGACGATGACGGCCGAGAACGGCTCCTCGCTCGGCCAGGCGAAGGTCCACAACGAGGTGCGCCACGACATCCAGAGATTTGACGCGCGCGCCACCGCCTCGACGCTCAATCGCGATCTGATCCGGCCGTTCGTGGCGATGAATTTCGGCCCGCAGAAGGTCTATCCGACGGTTCAGCTCGAAATCGCCGAGCCGGAGGATCTGCAGGCGCTGGGCGATTTTCTCCAGCGGACCGTGCCGCTCGGCCTCAAGGTCGGCCAAGCCTACGCGCGCAAGAAAGCGGGCATCCCCGATCCGACGGAAGACGACGAGCTGCTGACGCCGCCTGCGCGCGACACGCAACGCGGTCCGCCCCTCCCGGACGCGACTGGTCTGCTCGCGACGCTCGGGGGCTGCGCATGCGGTTGCGGCAAGCCGACCGCGCGACTGGCGGCCGAGGCGGTCGATGACGACGCCGTGCGCGAGACGGACGAGATCGTCGCGGGCGCTCTGGACGATTGGCAGGAGATCGCCGATCCGCTGCTTGGCGATCTGCTGGCGGCCGTCGACGGCTCGGCGTCGTTCGAGGAGGTCCGCGCAAAGCTCGCGCGCGCCCGTGTCGACACGGATGCTCTCGTCAACAAGCTCTCGATCGCCACGACGATCTCGCGCGGCCTCGGGCTGACGAAGGGCTGAAGATGGCCGATCCCAAGCGCAGCGGCTTTCCGGTCCCGCCGGAAGTCTCCGCCTATTTCCGCGACAAGAATCTCAAGCCGGCGTTCTCGTGGCAGGATCTGTGGGGCGAGGAGCATGCCTACAATTTCACGGTCGCCAAAGCCGTGGACGCCGAGCTGCTCAAGGTTTTTCAGGATTCCCTACAACGCGCGATCGACGAGGGACAGAGTTTCGAGACATGGCGCGACCAGCTGCGCCCCGAGCTGGAGCGGCTGGGCTGGTGGGGCAAGCGCATGGTCGCCGACCCCACGGGCAAGTCGCCCGACAAGGCCGTCGACTTCTCGTCGCCGCGGCGGCTGCAGAACATCTTCTGGTCGAACGTCCGATCCGCGCGCGCCGCCGGGCAATGGGAGCGCGCGCAGCGGTCCAAGCGCGCGCTGCCCTTCCTGCTCTACGTGCGCACCACCTCGGCCGAGCCGCGGGTGGAGCATCTCGCCTGGGTCGGGATCATCCTGCCCGTCGATCACGAATTCTGGCGAACGCATTTTCCGCCGAACGGCTGGGGCTGCAAATGCTCCGTGCGCCAGATTTCGAAGCGCGAGGCCGAGCGGCTGCTCGGAGAGCCGGGCTACACGAGCGACGTCGGCGACTTCCTGCGCAAGACGACCTACGTCAACAAGCGCACCGGTCAGGTGACGCAAGAGCCCGTGGGCATTGATCCGGGCTGGGGAACGAACCCCGGCCTCTCGCGCGCCGAGACGCTGGTCGACAATCTGACGGCGAAGCTCGATGCGGCCGGGCCGGAGGTCGCCAAGAAAGTCGTCGAGGAATGGATGGCCAGCCCGACGCCGAAGATCCTGCTCGGGATCGACAAGCGGTTGCAGTTGCCGGTCGCGGTCGCGCCCGCCGTGCAGCAGACGCTCGGCGCCAGGAGCGCCATCGTCGTCGTCTCGAACGACACGATGCGGACCAAGGATGGAAAGCACGCGGCGATCAATCCATCCGATTTTGCAGGCGTGCAGGGCGTGATCGACGACAACCCGCATGTGGAGCGGCCGGGCAGGAAGCCGCCGCAGGTCGCCGTTTTTCACGAGCGGGGCGACAATCTGCTGCAGCTCGTGATCGCCCGGAGCCGGGCGGGCTATCTCTACGTGAAGACGCTCTTCGCCACCGGCGCGGACAAGGCGGCGAAACGCGGACGGCCGAAAGAGTGAAAAAGGCGGGGAGGACGGGCACCCCTCCACGGCGCGAACGCCGGCACCCGATTTGGCGCCGCCACGGCCAATATCGCCCTTTCGGGCGCCATTTTCAACCGATCGCCAGAAACGGCCCGTGGACGCGCGGAAGCCCTTTCGCGCGCCCGGTGTGGCGGCGAATCTCTTGAAAGCGGTTTTGAAAGCCCTGAGACGCTCTGGCGGCCCTCCGGTGCGTCGGCCCGAGGGCGAAAAGGCGGGCGGCGGGCGAGCGGCGAACCGAAGGGGATTTGCGGGGACGGGTCCGGCCCGCGCGCGGGCCGGCAATGCGGGACGGCGCGCACGGGCATTGTGTGCCCATGCAGACCGCTTCGGCAAGACCTGACATCGCGCTTCTTTCCACGACGGCCGCCCTCGCGTCCGGCGTGACGCTCGCGGCGCTGCCGGCGGGCGCGGCGCCGACGTGGATCACGATCTTCCCGTCGCTCGGCGATGTCGCCTGCCGCGACGGTCGCCGCTTCCAGGTCGATGGCGCGACGCTGACGGCGGCCTTCGCCGCGGACGCGATCGACCTGCCGATCGACATCAGCCATGCGACCGACGTGAAGGCGCCGCAGGGCGAGCGCGCCGACGCCATGGGCTGGGTCAAGGAACTGAAGGTCGATGGCGGCGCGCTGCTCGGCCGTGTCGAATGGACGCCCGAAGGCGCGCAGCTCGTCGCCGAGAAGAAGTATCGCTACACCTCGCCATCCTTCTGGCACGACGCGTCGAACCGCGCGACCGGCCTGCGCGCGGTGTCGCTCGTCAACTCGCCAGCGCTCGGCAATCAGCCGGCGCTCGCCGCCGCCGATGTGTCGCGCGGCGGCAAAGACGCACACCCCGACCAGGAGAACCCGATGAAGACGATTGCGACCGCGCTCGGTCTGCGCGAGGACGCCAACGAGACGGCCTGTCTCGCCGCGCTCAACGAAAAGCTGCAGGGCGCGATCCCGAAGGGCGTGCACGATAAGGCCGTCGCCGATCTCGCCGCGGCCAATGCGCAGCTCGCCGCCGTCGCCAAGACCGCGCGCGACGCCAAGGTCGAGACGCTGATCGACGGCGCGCTCAAGGCCAAGAAGCTGCTGCCGGCCGAGAAGGAGCACTTCGTTGCGCTCTGCGCGACGGACGAAGGTCTCGCCGCCGTCGAGAAGCTGATCGCGGCGCGCGGCGTCGCGCTGCCGGCGTCCGGCCTCGACGATCG
>JASGFP010000152.1:0-7228 GCA_047605445.1 Rhodoblastus sp. | reverse complement strand
GCTTGCCGGGCCGCGCCTGCACAAGCTTGGCGCGCCGGACCGCGTCGCCGCCGCAATCGCGCTACCCGCGCCGGCGCTTGCCGACATCGCCCGCCTCACCGTCGAGGACGGCGCGACGCTCGACGCTCCGCTGTTGCCGATTTCGCAAGGCGAGGAGATGGGCCTGCGCCTCGCTCATCTTGCCGCGCTTCTGCCAGCGCTGCTGGTTGTGCCGCTGGAGGCCGGCGCGCTCGCCGAGGCGCCCGTCGCGCGGGTCGCATGCGCCGCGATCGCCGCCTATCCGACGCGCCGCCGCGCCGATCTGCATATCGTCTCCCGCGCGAAAGTGCCGCTGGAAGGCGCGCCGCAATCGGAATTCGTCATTTTCCGCGGCGGCGAAGGCCTGCGCGACCAGGCCGCCGTCATCGTCGGCCAGCCCGATTTTTCCAAGCCGGTCGCCGTGCGGCTGCACTCGGCCTGCCTCACCGGCGACCTGTTCGGCTCGCTGAAATGCGATTGCGGCGACCAGCTACGGATGACGGCGCGGTCGATGTCGGAGAATGGCGGCGGCGTGATCCTCTATCTCGACCAGGAAGGCCGCGGCAACGGGCTCGCCAGCAAGATCAAGGCATACCGCCTGCAGGCCGAGGGCCTCGACACCTACGACGCCGACGAGGCGCTCGGCTTCGACCACGACCAGCGTGGTTTCGGCTTCGCCGCCGACATGCTCAAGCAGCTCGGCATATCGCGCGTGAAAATTCTCACCAACAACCCCAACAAGATCGCCGCGCTGGAAGAAGCGGGCCTCGACGTGGTCGCGCAGGAGCGCGTGATCGGCCGGCCGACGGCGCAGAACGTCGGCTATCTCGCCGCCAAGCGCGACCGCGCCGGCCATGCCATCGATGCCGAACTCGAACCGCCGCTCGTCTGAGGACGGGGACCGGGGCGGCGCGCGCGGAAGCTATGCATTCGCCGGTCTCGTGTTCGCCGCGGTCTGGCTGTTCCTGTGCTGGCCGTGGCTGTCGGGGCGCGTCACGATCCCGTGGGACGCAAAAGCGCATTTCTATCCGCAGTTCGCCTTTCTCGCCCGCTCGCTCGCCGCGGGACAAAGCCCGTTCTGGACGCCGAACGTGTTCGACGGCTGGCCTCAGATCGCCGATCCACAATCGCTGATTTTCGCGCCGCTCTATCTGGCGGCGGCATTTCTGAGGGCCAGCCCGTCCTTCCAGCTCGCCGACGGCGTGCTGTTCGGCCATCTCGCGCTCGGCGCGTTCGGAATTTTCCTCTATTCGCGCGACAGGGGCTGGCGGGCGGAAGGCGCGCTGGTCGCGGCGACCGCTTTCGCTTTCGGCGGATCGGCCGCGTGGCGGCTGCAGCATGTCGGGCAGGTAATGAGCCTCGCCTGGTTTCCGCTGGCCCTCTTCGCCCTGTCGCGTGCGCTCGACCGGCGCTCGATCGTGTGGGGCGCGGCGGCCGGGCTTCTTGCGGCCTTCATGGTCGCTGGACGCGATCAGGTCGCCTGGCTGCAAACCATCATTCTCGCGGGCTTCGTCGCGCAGCGCGCGTTCGGCGGCGCGGGCGTGCGCGCCAGCCTTCGGGCGTTTCTCGCCCCGCTCGGCGCGGGCGCCGTCGTCGGCCTCGTCGTCGCGGGCCTGCCGGTTCTGCTGTCCGCCATGCTGGCGGCCAGTTCCAACCGTCCGGAAATCATCCTCAGCGAAGTGGTGAAGGGCTCGCTGCACCCAGCCTCGCTGCTGACCGTGATCGCGCCCGACCTCTACGGCGTTTCCGGCCCGCTCGCTTATTTCTGGGGGCCGCCCTCGCCCGCCTGGGGCCCGACGGGCCTGTTTCTCGCCCGCAACATGGGCGAGGTCTATTTCGGCGCGCTCGCCTTCGCCGCGCTGATCGGCGCAGGCCTGCCGCTGCGCCGCGCCGACCGCGACATGCGCTTTTTCGCCATCGTCGCCCTGCTGCTCGGGCTCTATGCGGTCGGGCGCTATACGCCGGCCTTCGACATTCTTTTCCATCTGCCGGGCGCGGGCCTGTGGCGGCGGCCGGCGGACGCGACCTTCCCGCTCTGCGCGCTGCTCGCGCTGCTCGGCGGCTACGGCGTCCACCGGCTGACGGCCGGCGAGGTCAAATGGCGGCCGTTGCCTGCAGCGCTCGTCGTCGCCGCGCTGATCGTCGGCGCGGCGGCTGTTGCGGCCTCGAAGGGCAGGCTGGCCGACGCCGGCATGCCGCTGCTTGCCGCCTGGGTCATCTTCGCGCTGGCGATCGCGCTGCTGGAATGGATCGCGCTGCGCGGCCGGGCGCGTCCCATTCTCGCTCTCGCGCTGATCGGCCTGTTCTGCGCCGCCGACCTTCGGCTCGGCAACGGACCGAACGAGTCGACCGCGCTGCCTGCGCGCAATTTCGAGTTCCTGCGGGCCGACACGGCCAACACGACGATCCGCCTGCTGCGCGAAAAGCTGGCCGCGACGAATGCGCCGGACCGCCGCGACCGGATCGAACTTGCGGGCATCGGCTTCGACTGGCCCAACGCCTCGCTGCCGCAGAATTTCGATCACGATCTCGGCTACAATCCGCTGCGACTGGCGCTGTTCGAGAATTTCACCGGCGCCGGCGACACGGTCGGCCTGCCGGAGCAGCGAACCTTCTCGAAGGCTTTTCCTTCCTACCGTTCGACCGCGGCCGACCTGACCGGCCTGCGCTACATAGCGACCGGCGCGCCGATCGAGCAGATCGACAAAACGCTGAAACCGGGCGACCTGAAATTCATCGCGCGCACCGCCGACGCCTGGATTTACGAGAACCCGCGCGCGATGCCGCGCGTGTTCGTGGCGACACGGGCGCTTGCCGCCGATTTCGATGCGATCGTCGCAACCGGCGCCTGGCCCGCGGCCGATTATCGCACGACGGTCCTTCTTTCGTCGGGAAGCGACCAAACGCCGCGCCGGACGGGAACGGCGCGCATTGCAGCTTACGAAAACACGCGCGTCGCGGTGGAAACAGAGGCGCCCGACGGCGGCTGGCTGGTGCTGACCGACATCTGGCATCCCTGGTGGCAGGCCAGCGTGGACGGGGCGCCGGCGCAGATCGAACGCGCCGACGTCGCCTTCCGCGCCGTGCGCCTGCCGCCGGGGCGCCACAATGTTGAATTCCGGTTTGCGCCGTTTACCGGACTTCGACATCAGCTTGTCACCGGGGTTGCACAGAAATCGCGCACTCCCTAAATGGCCAGAGCGCGTGCGGGCGCGTCGCCATGCCTTCGCCGGCTTTGTTCGACCAATTGCGTGAGGCATGAGAGACGACGACGAGGGCATACCCGGCAGGGCGTTCGAGCCCGCCGACGACGGCGCGGCCGACGGCGAACGCCCGTTCGGGGAACGGCGCGCGCTCATAGAGGGCCGCAGGCGCCTGTTCGACCGCAAGCATCTCGGCCGCTCCATCGGCGCGGCGCTGTCGATCGCGATCTTCGCCCTTTCGGTCTTCGTGCTCGCGCGCGTCGTCGCCAATCTCGACATTTATGCGATCCGCACGGCGATTGCGGCGACCAGCGCCGAGCAGATCGCGGCTGCGTGCCTGCTGACCTGCGTCTCCTATCTCGCACTGACGGGCTACGACGCGCTGGCTTTGCGCCAGATCGGCGCGCATGTGCCCTACCGGGTGACCGCGCTCGGCTCCTTCACCAGCTACGCCATTTCCTTCACGCTCGGCTTTCCGCTGATCACGGCAGGCGCGGTGCGTTACTGGATCTATTCGCGCGCGGGGCTTTCGGCCGGCAAGGTCGCGAGCCTCACCGTCGTCGCGGGCGTGACCTTCTGGCTCGGCATGGCCTTCGTCGCCGGCGTCAGCATGATGGCGCGCGCAGAATCCCTGTCGTGGATCGACAATCTGCCGACGCGGCTGAACATGCTGATCGGCGCCGGCGTGCTGCTGACCATCGCCGCCTATGTGGCGTGGGTGGCGATGGCGCCGCGCCGCGTGCGCGTGCAGGGCTTCCGGCTACGGCTGCCCGGGCCGCTCGTCACGATCGGCCAGATGACGCTCGGCGTGATAGACCTCTGCGCGGCGGCGGGCGTGCTCTACATTCTGCTGCCTGCGCGCGCGGAGATCGACTTCGGCAGTTTCGCGGCGACCTATGTGCTCGGCTGCATTCTCGGGATCGCCAGCCATGCGCCCGGCGGCATCGGTGTGTTCGAGGCGACGATGCTGAAATTCGTGCCCGCGCCGAGCGAGGCCTCGCTGATCGCCTCGCTGCTGCTGTTCCGGATCGTCTATTACCTCGCGCCCTTCGTTTTCGCGCTGGCGCTGCTCGGCGCCGACGAGGGCCTGCGCCGCTGGAAGGCGCTGCGGCGCGCGATGGAGTCCGAGCAGGGCGACGAGGACTGAGGAGGTTTCGCTCTACCTCCGCGCAAGCGAGACCTCTGCGAAAGTCGATCGATTGTCTCCGGCCGCTCCCTCCCCCTTGCGGGGAGGGCCGGATGGGGTAGCCGGTGGGACAATCTCGGGAGATTTTGGCCCGGTCGGACGCCGCGCGACCGTCTTCGTTACGGCATCCCTTCCATATCGACGCGTGGATAGTAGCGTTCCGCGCCGAGCGCATCGACGCGGGCCCAGAAGTCCTCCTGCGCGGCGAAGCCCTGCTCGTTGCGGCCGGCCGTCTGGCGCCAGATCGTCCAGGATTGCGGATGCAGCCGGCGTGCTTCCTCGAATTGCTTCAAGGCCTCCTGGTCGCGACCGATGCCCGCAAGACGCCGGCCGAGCCGGAAATGAACATGCGCGAGCGCGACGTCGTCGCTCGGACGACGCACCGCCTCGCGCCGCTTCGCTTCATCCGGGACATGGCGTGACGCGGCGCCGTTGATCGCCCAGTCGCGCACCGCGTCCATGTAGGTGCGCTTCGCGCGCACGATCAGCTCCATCTCCTCCTTCGGCATGACGCCGGTCGTACGGTCGCGCCGGCGAAAGCCGTCCCACGATCCCGCATTCTCGGGTGGCCGCAGGATGCGGCCCTCTTCGTCGATCCACACGGCTTCGGGCACATTGACCATGCCATAGAGCGCGGCGAGGCGATGATCGCGGTCCACCAGACAGCGGTAGGACGGTTTCGCCGCCTCCACATACGGACGCGCGGCCTCGGCATTGTCCATCGCGACGGCGAGGACCGTAAAGCCCCTGACTTTCATCTCGTCGTAAACCTGCTGCCACACGGGCAAGTCGTTACGACAGCCTCACCACGAGGCCCAGGTGGAGAGAAAGACCTTTCGCCCACGATAGTCGGACAGCTTGTGCATCCGTCCGTCGAAATCGGGCAGTTCGAAATCCGGCGCGTCCAGCGTATCCAGCGCCTGCGCGCGTTCGCCGGCTCCGGCGCCGAAGGCCCAGATATCGCCGGCCTCGTCGCTGATCGCGACATTGCCGATGTGGCGCCAGAAGGCGGCGGCGTCGATATGGCCGGAACCATCCACATAGCGCGCCACGCCGCGCGGAACCGGCACGCAGATGTCGCCCTTGCAGAAGCCTTCGGGCTTGACCTCGAAGCCGGTGACGCGCGCGATGTCGTCCGCATCCAGCCAGAGCCCGGGCGGCCCGCGCTTCGGCGTTACGTCCAGTTCGGCCTGATCCGTCAGAACGACCGCCATCGAACAACTCCGTTTAGCGCGGGCGAAACGTCGCCCTATTCTTCTTCGCCGCCGTCGCCCAGGAACGACGAGGCCGAAAGCACAAGCTTGCGATCGATCTCGCCAACCTTCCTGGCGTCCTTGTCGTCGTAAGGCGTGACCTCGAGCAGGCAACGTATCACCTCGAGGCGCGTGCGGCGCTTGTCATTGGCGCGCACGACGGTCCAGGGCGCGGCGGCGCTGTCGGAGCGCGCCAGCATGCGCTCGATGTGCTGAGAAAAATCGTCCCATTTGTCGAGCGCCTGATAGTCGAGCCCCGACAATTTCCAGCGTTTGAGCGGATCGTGATGGCGGGCGTGCAGGCGCTTCATCTGCATCTGCCGGCCGATGGTGAGGAAGAATTTGACGATGCGAATTCCGTCGCGCGCCAGCATGTCCTCGAACTCGGGCACGCGGTCGAGAAAGGTTTTCGCCTGCTCGTCGGTCGCGAAAGCGAAGACCGGCTCGACCACGGCGCGATTGTACCAGGAGCGGTCGAAGATGACGATTTCGCCCTTGGCCGGCAGGTGCGGCACATAGCGCTGGAAATACCATTCGTCGGTTTCGCGCGGCGTCGGCTTGCTCAAGGCGACGACGCGCGCCTGGCGCGGATTGAGATGCTGCGTGAGCCGCGCAATCGCGCCGCCCTTGCCGGCGGCGTCGCGCCCCTCGAAGACGATGACGATGCGCTCGCCCTTGTCCTCGACCCAGTCGAGCAGTTTCAGCAATTCGATCTGCAGGCGATGAAGGTCTTTCGCATAGGGCTTGCGCTTGAGCTTGGCGTCGTAGGGATAGCCCCCCGAACCGAGCGCCGCCTTGTCGATTTCCTTCGGCAGGTCGGGCGCGTCGATCGCGAAAGCCTTGACCGCCTCTGCGGCCTTTTTGCGCTGTGTCGCTTTCCTGTCACTCATCATCTATGAGCTTACGCCAAAGGAGCGCGCGCGGAAAGAATGGCGGATCAGGACGACAGGCTCGCGGTCGAGGCGCTGGTGAACGCCCTGCCCGACCCCATCTTCGTGGTGGGGCCGGACATGCGGGTGAACGCCGTCAACGCGGCCGCCGGCAAGCTGCTGCCGGCGCTGCGCAAGGACGACCTGCTGGTGCGCGGCTTGCGCGCGCCCGACGTGCTGGATGCGGCGGCGCGCGTATTCAAGACCGGCCAGAGCCAGAGCGCGCTGTGGCTCGACCGCTTTCCGATCGAGCGGCATTACGAAATCCATCTTGCGCCGGCGCAGTTCGGCGACGCGCGCGCCTGCGTCGTCAGCCTGCGCGACGTGACCGAAAGCCGGCGGATCGAGCGGATGCGCTCGGATTTCGTCGCCAACGCGAGCCACGAATTGCGCACGCCGCTCGCCTCCGTGCTCGGCTTCATCGAGACGCTGCAGGGACCGGCCAAGAACGACGAAGCGGCGCGCGAAAAATTTCTCGGCATCATGGCTGAGCAGGCGCGACGCATGGCCCGCCTCGTCGGCGATCTTCTGTCGCTGTCGCGGATCGAGCAGAACCTGCACATCAGGCCGCGCGCCGCGGTCGATCTGCGCGCCATCGTCGCGCAGAGCGTCGACGGGCTGAAGGCGCTGGCCGCCGAC
>JASGFP010000151.1:0-7273 GCA_047605445.1 Rhodoblastus sp. | reverse complement strand
CTGCCAAGGCCGAGACGCGCTCGGCGGTGTGCGAGACCGCGCCCGCGGCCTTGCCGGCCGTATCCTGCGCCTTGACCGCGACGTCATGCGCCTGTCCGGCGACGTCGCGCGCCTTGGCGCGGAGATCGTCCGCCACGCGCGCCGCCTGATCGGTCAGTTGCGCGACATTTTCCTTGGCTGCGTCCGTGATCCCCTGCGCCGCTTCAGTCAGTCCCTGCGCCCGTTCGCGCACGTCGTCAGCAAGATCGGACGCCTTGTCCGCCGCCTTTCGGGACAAATCCTGCCCGGATTTCGTCCCGGTGAGAAAAAGGCCAGCCCCGATCATCAGGATCGGAAGGGGAATGGATTTGACGATCCGCAGCGCGGGCCAGGCCGCAAGCGCGCCCACGGCCGCGGCCTGCAGCGGATTGCGGCGCGCGGTTTCGATCAGGTCATTCGTGATCGATTCCACTGAAAGCCGCTGCCGAACGTCGCCCGCGGCGTCGGAAACCGTTTCGCGCAACTGGTGAACGGTTTCGGTCAGGTTGGCGCGCGCGCGCTCTGCGTCGCGGCGGATCTGTTCCACGCTGCGCGTATCTGTGTGTGCCACTGCCCTACCTCCAAAATCGACAGGTAAAACGCCGGGGCCGCGCAAACGTTCCCGCGGCGGCGCGGCGCGCTGCGACAATCTGCGGCGGGCCCAATCCATCGACATTTCTGTTGGCCACATTCATAAGCGAGAGGCATTTCCAACGGCCACAAAGGCAGGAGCCGAGCATGGACCAGACCGCCGCCGTCGCCACGACAGAAGCCGCCGCCCGCAAGCCGACGCGCCTCATCGTGGCCGCCGTCATTCTCGCGCTGGCGGTGCTGATCGGCGCGGTCGCCGTGATCGGCTATCCGCTGGTCATCATCCTCGGCATCGCCGGAACGGCGGCTTTCCTCGCGGGCCTGGTGCTGTTGACCGCGGCGGACCTGTTCTTCGGCAAGGGCCAATAATCACTCGAACTTGCCGTTGCGGCCCTGGCCGCCGGCAAAGCGCTGCGCGCCGGCCAACGTCTCGCCGGACTGGATGACGGCGAGACCGCCTTTCATCTCGTTCACGATCGCCTCGTCTTCCGCAATATCCCATTGCGCCAGCGCCGAAAGGCGGTCTGCGCGCATACAGGCCTGCGGGAAGGCCGCGATCTGATGCGCCAGCTTCACCGCCTCGACGCGCGCCTGCCCGTGCGGAACGACGCGATTGGCGAGACCGAAATTCAGCGCCTCCGCCGCGCCAACCGGCCGACCGGTCAAGATCAGGTCCATCGCGCGCGAGTGGCCGATGAGACGCGGCAGGCGGATCGTGCCGAGATCGACCAGCGGCACGCCGAAGCGGCGGCAGAAGACGCCGAACGTCGCGTCTTCCGCCATCACGCGCATGTCGGCCCAGAGCGCGAGTTCGAGGCCGCCGGCGACCGCATAGCCTTCGATCGCGGCGATCACGGGCTTTGAGAGCCGCAGCCGGCTCGGGCCCATCGGCGCCATCGTGTTCTGGCCGCCGAGTTCGCGCCGCTTCTCGCGATCTCCCTCCGCCAAAGCCTTCAGATCCGCGCCGGCGCAGAAGGCTTCGCCCGCGCCGCAGAATACGGCGACGGAAGCGTCGGGATCTGCGTCGAACGCCTTGAAGGCGTCGAACAGCCTGTTGGCGGTCGCGCCATCGACGGCGTTGCGACGATGCGGGCGGTCGATCTCGACGATGGTCACGGGGCCGTCGTGCGAGATGCGGATTGTGTCTGCCATGAGCGCGCCTCCTGCCGCCCGCTGCCTGCGGGCTTTTGTTTTCAGGGGCAGTCTAGCCATCCGCGCGCGCACGTCACGCGGCTGGGCGCCGCTTGCGTTTTTTCGGCGCATCTGCCGCCTCGCGTTCGGCGAGCGCCTTCTGCAATTGCGCGAGCGCACTGGAGAAATCGACGACAAGCTCGCGTGGATCCTCGACGGCGCAGCGCGCCGCGGTAAAGCCGACGCCGAGTTTTCCGTCGTAGCTCATCAGGGTGATGTTGAGCCCGACGCCGTGCGTGACGATGGAGAGCGGCCAATAGTCGGTCATCTTCAGCCCCGCCGCATAGAGCGGCATGGGCGGGCCGGGCACGTTGGAAATGACGACATTGGCGAGCGGCGGCGCGAGGCTGGCGATGTGCGAGCGGCCGTAGAGCGCGGCGGCGGCGCCGAGCAGCCACGGGCCGCCGATGGTCGGGAAATCCGTGGGGAAAAGCGACCTGGCCTTGCCAGCGAGGGATTTCGTCGCGCCCGAGGCCGCCTGCAGGGCCTCCAGCCGCTTCAGCGGATCGGCGATATTGGTGGCGAGATTGACGAGGCTCAGCGTCGCCTGCGTCGTCATTTCCGTATCGCCCTTCGCGCGCAGCGAGATCGGCATGGCGGCCATCAGCGGCTTTTTCGGCAGACCGCCGTGGCGCGTAAGCCAGCGCCGCAAGGCGCCGCTGCACACGGCGAGCACGACGTCGTTGATCGTCGCCTTGCAGGCATGGGCGACCGCTTTCACCTCGTCGAGCGGCACGGTCAGGCCTGCGAAAGCGCGGTCGCCGGCGATGGTCGTGTTGAGCGGCGTGCGCGGGCCGAGCGCGATATTGTCGCGGAGGCGGCCGACGGGCGCGCCATAAGATTTCGTTGCGCCGCCCAGAGCGACGCCAGCCACCGTGCGCGCGATCTCCGGCAGATTGCGCGCCAGCTTCCAGTATTGCGCGGCATCGTGCCGAATCGCGTTGGCGATCAGGGCGACAGCGCCAGGTTCGCAATCGGCGGGTTTGCGCGGTCGCAGCCTGATCGCGGCAGACTTCGGCGAGAGATCGAACATGGCCGCAGCCAGCGCCGCGCCCGCCTGCCCGTCGAGCAAGGCGTGATGAACCTTGTTGTAGTAAGCCTTGCGGCCGTCTTGCAGACCTTCGACGACGTATATCATCCAGAGAGGTCGATCGCGATCGAGCAGCCGCGCGTGAAGGTCGGCGACGCAATCTTCCAATTGCGCGAGCGTGCCCGGCGCCGGCAGATCGACTCGCTGAATGTGGTATTCGAGATCGGTGTCCGCTTCGATCCAGACGGGATTTGCGAAATTGAGCGGCGTCGCCGCTAGTTTGCGCGTGAAGATCGGCGCGAGATGCAGGCGGCCGTCCAGCATGCGCCGGACCTCGGTCGTGAAATCCTTGCGGTAGCGCGGCGGCGTCTCGAACAGGTGCAGCGAGCCGACATGCATCGGCATCGCCGGCGTTTCGAGACTGAGAAAGGCGCCATCGAGCCCGCTTGCCGTGCGCATGCGCGCGTCCTCCACGTTTGTCGGTGGAGAATGGCGGCGGCAGCGTTCACATGCATTGCGCTGGCGCATGCGCGCGAAGCGCGCCGCACAAAAAACGGCCGACGGAGCCGACCCTCAAGAGCGCGATTGTCCCCGCCCTATTCGGCTGCCTTGCGGAATTCGGGATAGGCGCAGGCGGCGTCGGTCTCGCGGGGGGCTTCGAGCTTCGGCTCGACGAAGGGCAGGTCGAGTTCCTTCCACACGTCGACTAGCGCCTCGACCAGATCGGCCACGAGCGCGTCCGAATGCAGCGGGGTCGGCGTGATGCGCAGGCGTTCCTCGCCACGCGCCACCGTCGGATAATTGATCGGCTGGATGTAGATGCCGTGGCGCTCCATCAGGAGGTCGCTCGCCGCCTTGCACTTCTCGGCGTCGCGCACCATCACCGGCACGATATGCGAGGGATTGTCCAGGACCGGCAGGCCCGCCGCTTCCAGCGCATGTTTGGTGAGCCAGGCCTGGCGCTGGTGCCTTTCACGCAGATCGGGGCGCGCCTTGAGGGCCCGCACCGCCGCGCAGGCCGCCGCCGCAACCGCCGGCGGCAGAGCCGTCGTGAAGATGAAGGACGGCGCATAGCTGCGCACCGCGTCGATCACAGCCGCATCGCCCGCGATATAGCCGCCCAGCGTCCCGAACCCCTTGGCCAGCGTGCCCTCGATCACGTCGATACGGCCCATCTGACCCTCGCGCTCGCATACGCCAGCGCCTCTGGGCCCGTACATGCCCACCGCATGAACCTCGTCGATATAGGTCATGGCGTTGTATTTTTCGGCGAGGTCGGCGATCTCGCGGATCGGCGCGATGTCGCCGTCCATCGAATAGAGGCTCTCGAACAGGATCAGCTTCGGCCGCTCGAAGGGCTCGGCCGCCAGCAGCTCTTCCAGATGCGCCACGTCGTTGTGGCGCCAGATTTTCCGTTCGGCGGAAGACCTCTTCACGCCCTCGATCATCGAATTGTGGTTGAGCGCGTCCGACAGGATCACGCAGTTCGGCATGAGGTCGGCGATGGTCGAAATGCCGGCCAGATTGGAAATCCACCCCGACGTGAAGACCAGCGCGGCCTCCTTGCCGTGGAGGTCGGCGAGTTCGGCCTCCAGCTCGACGAGCGGGGCGTTGGTGCCGGAAATGTTGCGGGTGCCGCCGGCGCCGGCGCCAAGCCTGGCCGCCGTCTCGCGCATGGCCTCGACCACTTCCGGGTGGCGGCCCATGCCGAGATAATCGTTGGAGCACCAGATCGTCACGTCGCGCTGCGAGCCGTCCTCGGCCCGCCAGGTCGCCCGCGGCAGCGCCGAAACGTCGCGCTCCAGATTGGCGAAAACCCGATACCGCCGCTCGTTGCGCAACTGCCCGATCGCAGCCTCGAAATAGCGCCCGTAACGCATGTCCAACGATCCTTTCGCGATCCGCCGACGTCGCTCCCCGTAGAACGGGCCTTGTTCCATCCGGCGGACCTGTCTCCCGGCCACTTCTTATAATCTTTCGAATTCGAATGCGAGCGATCAATCGCCGCACCCTTTCGAACGGGCGCCATTTTGCCCGGCCGGGCGGCCCGTGCTTTGCGCTAGATCATGTCCGGGCGCCGCCCGGCCTTCGCCTATTTGACGATATGCGGCGGCGCGACGGTCAGCGGGTGGCGGCGCAGGACTGTCCGAACATTGTAGATGGCGGGCTGGGCGACATAGCCCGCATCGCCCTGCCAGAGCGGCGGCGCGCCGGCGTAATTGTAGATGACGCCCGCGCGCGGCCGCAGATATTCGCCCTCTGACGCCACAGCGGGGGCCGCTGCCTCGGCCGCCGGCCCGTATACCGCGGGGAAACCCATGTATCCCGCGTCCCGGCCGCGTCGACGCCAGCCCTGCCGCATGTCGTGGCGCGGCGGCCCGTAGATCGCGTGCGACGGCGGCGCATAGATGGGCTTCGTGTCGATGTGGACCACCCGGGGCCCCTGCGCGGGCGGCGCGTGGAAGGCCGGTCGCACGACGACCGGCGCATGGCCGCCGGCCAGCGCTGCGGCGGGCGCGACAGCGGAAAAAGCAAGACCGAGACAGAGGCGGGCGGACAGACGCATGACGCAGCTCCAGAAGCGCGAACGGCGCCATTGCCGTCCGTATTCAGCCTCCTCGCGTCTTCAATCCGGCAAACCGCCTTTGGCCGGATCTTTCCGGAGCCGTTCGGCCCGGGCGACGATTGCACGTTAGCATGCGGGACGCGCGGCGATCCAGAGCCACGCGCAAAACAACCGGGAGAACGGACCGGCGCAAGGTTGCCGGCAAGACCCGGCCCTCTATCTGGCGATGCAGCATGGCTCGGCGGCCAGGTTCGCGCGCGAACCCGAAAGGTGGATTGGCGAATGAAAGCACTGCTGGCGGCGCTGGCCTCGCGCATCGTACGGCGCGGGAACCTGCGAATCGAATTCGCCGACGGGACCAAACGGGAGTTCGGCGACGGCGCCGGTCCGCTCGTCGGAGTCCGGTTCACCGACGGCCGCGGGCCGTTCGATCTCGCGCGCAATCCGGAGCTGGCGCTCGGCGAGCTCTACATGGACGGCCGGATGGTCATGACGTCGGGAGCCATTCTCGACCTGCTCGAACTCGTGATGCGCAATGCCGTGCGGCGCTCTCCGCCGCTGCCGATGCGGGCGATCTGGGCGGCGCGCCGGCTGGCAGCGAAAGCCTGGCGCAACGAGCGCCTGCGCGCCCGCGCGAACGTCGCCCACCATTACGATCTGGACGGCGGTCTCTACGACCTGTTTCTGGATGACGACCGGCAATATTCCTGCGCCTATTTCGAACGCCCCGGGATGAGCCTCGACGACGCCCAGCTCGCCAAGAAGCGGCACATCGCGGCCAAGCTGCTGATCGAGCACGGCCAGCGTGTTCTGGACATCGGCTCGGGCTGGGGCGGCATGGCCCTCTACCTCGCCCGCCATTGCGGGGCGGACGTGACGGGGATCACGCTGTCGACCGAGCAACTCGCCATGGCCGGGGATCGCGCCCGCGCCGCCGGGCTTGCCGAGCGCGTGCGGTTCAGGCTCGAGGACTATCGCGACACGCAGGGGCCGTTCGACCGCATCGTGTCCGTCGGCATGTTCGAGCATGTCGGCGTCGCGCACTACGACGCGTTCTTTGCGAAGATGGCCGGTCTTCTGTCCGAGGACGGCGTGGCGCTTCTGCACACGATCGGACGGCCGGACGGCCCGGGCGCCACCAACGCCTGGATCGAGAAATACATTTTTCCCGGCGGCTATATCCCCTGTCTGTCGGAGATCGCCGCCTCGGTGGAGAAGGCCGGCCTGTTCATCGCCGATGTGGAAATCCTGCGCCTGCATTACGCCGAGACGCTGAAGGCGTGGCGCGAACGGTTTCTCGCGCGGCGGGACGAAGCGAAAGCGCTCTATGACGAACGTTTCTGCCGCATGTGGGAATTCTACCTGTCGCTCTGCGAACTCACGTTCCGCATCGAGGGCGAATGCGTGTTTCAGGTGCAGATAGCGCGCCGGCACGACAAGGTTCCGATCACACGCAGCTACATCGGTGAGCGCGAGGATGCGCTGCGCAAGCTCGATGCAGGCGATCTGAACGACGACTGGCGGACGGCGGCGGCGCAATAGCTCGGCGCACGGTCGACCGACGACGCCAGCTTGGCTATCCTGCGTCTGTCATGGATCAATCCGGCCAACGCCCCTCCGCCGCGGAACCGCGCCGCCCCGTGGGGCCATTCGCTTCTCCGCTTCTCAAGCTGACCGCCAAAGAGGCCTTCGCGCGCCGCAAGAGCAACCCCTTCGGCGTCTGGCCGCTGGCGGACGAGCCCGACAATCGCTTCGCCGTTCTGGCTGCGCCGCATTTCCAGGCGCGGTTCACGCTGACGCCGGGACAGAAGATTTTCACGATCGGCTCTTGTTTCGCGCGCCATATCGAGGAAGAGCTCGCGGCGCGCGGGTTCGAC
>JASGFP010000150.1:0-7417 GCA_047605445.1 Rhodoblastus sp. | reverse complement strand
GAGATCGGCGGCACGGTCGGCGACATCGAGGGCCTGCCGTTCTTCGAGGCGATCCGCCAGCTCGGCAACGACCTTCCGCGCGGCCATTCCTGTTACATCCACCTGACGCTGCTGCCCTTCATCGGCAGCGCCGGGGAGCTGAAAACCAAGCCGACGCAGCATTCGGTCAAGGAACTGCGCTCGATCGGCATCCAGCCCGACATTCTGCTCTGCCGCACCGATCGCCCGATCCCGCCGGAAGAGCGCCGCAAGCTCGGCCTGTTCTGCAACGTGCGCGAGAGCGCCGTGGTGGAAGCGCGCGACGCCTCCAACATCTACGATGTGCCGGCGGCCTATCACGCGGCGGGGCTGGACCGCGAAGTGCTGCACGCCTTCGGCATCGAGCCCGCGCCGCGCCCGGACATGACCCGCTGGAACGCGGTGTCCGAGCGCATTCACAATCCGGAAGGCGAAGTCACCATCGCCATCGTCGGCAAATATACCGGCATGAAGGACGCCTATAAGTCCCTCATCGAGGCGCTGGCGCACGGCGGCATGGCCAATCGCGTGAAGGTCAATCTCGACTGGATCGAGAGCGAGGTCTTCGAGGGCCGCGACGCCGCCCCCTATCTCGAGCACGTCCACGGCATTCTCGTGCCCGGCGGCTTCGGCCAGCGCGGCTCGGAGGGCAAGATTCTGGCGGCCCGTTTCGCGCGGGAACGCAAGGTGCCGTATTTCGGCATCTGCTTCGGCATGCAGATGGCCTGCATCGAGGCGGCCCGCTCGCTGGCGGGCGTCGCCAACGCCGGCTCCACCGAGTTCGGCGCGACGCCGGAGCCGGTCGTCGGCCTCATGACCGAATGGATGCGCGGCAACGAGCTCGAAAAGCGCGCCGAATCCGGCGATCTCGGCGGCACGATGCGGCTGGGCGCCTATCGCGCCAGCCTGAAGCCGGGCTCGAAGATCGCCGGCATCTACGGCGACACGGAAATCTCCGAACGCCACCGCCACCGCTACGAGGTCAACACGGCCTACAAGGACCGGCTGGAGGAATGCGGCCTGCAATTCGCGGGGCTCTCGCCCGACGGCCTGCTGCCGGAGACGGTCGAATATGCCGACCATCCCTGGTTCATCGGCGTGCAGTATCACCCGGAACTGAAAAGCCGCCCCTTCGAGCCGCATCCGCTGTTTGCGAGCTTTATCGAGGCGGCGAAGACGCAGAGCCGGTTGGTGTGACCGACCGCCTCGAAGCCCTCGAAATCCGCATCGCGCATCAGGACCGCACGATCGCCGAGCTCAACGAGACCGTGACCGCGCAGTGGAAGCGGATCGACGCGCTGGAGCGGGAATTGCGGATTCTGCGCGAGGAGGTGCGCAACGCCTATCCCGCCCGCAACGAGCCAGAACCCCCGCCGCCGCATTACTGAGCGCGCCCCGTCATGTGAGGGGGCCTGAAAGGCCGACGCGGCAATCCATCCCCGCGCGCTGTTCCAGTTTCGGGGATGGATTGCCGCGTCGCTTTGCTCCTCGCAATGACGGGTTCGGCTACATCGCGGCGTAACCGACAATCGCCGACACAGCCGCCACGCCTCCCCACGTCCCGTAGGTTGCAACCTTCGCCGGCACGGCCGCCCGCAGCCCCGCAAACCGCGCCCAGCCCGCGTAGGCCGCGATCAGCGGCGGCAGGACGCACGGCGCGATCAGCGCCCAGCGCCCGCCGCGCGAGGCGAAATCGATCGCCGCCACGGTCGCCACGCCGGACGCCGGCAGCAGCACGGCGGCGGCGATCCAGCCGCTGGCGGGCATCGCGCCCTTCATGGCGGCGAGCGTTGTCAACACGACCAGCGCGGTCCAGACCATCAGCACGTCGTAGACGACGATGAAGGCGGAGCCGACTACACCGTCGCCGCCGCCGGGGGCGAAGCGGAAGGAATCGTGCAGCAGCAGGCCCCAGGCCAGCGCGCCCATCGCCAGCATGATGAGGAAGCCGAAAGGCCGCCCCGCATTCGCCCCGGATGCGCCCATGAACCGCCCGCTCTTTGACCGCCCGGCGCCCGCCGCCGGAATCATTTTATGAGATCATGACGCTAATACGCTGAAAGATCGCATTAAACAGCAAAGACGCAAGAAGGCCGGAATCTAACGCCATGCTTCCGCTTCGAGGAGTTTATCATGCCGTCTTTTCATCTTCCCCAGATCGACATTCTGATCGCGCTCGGGGTCTTTGTCTCGACCGCCGTCACCGATGCGGCCTACGTCTTCTTCAACGCGGCCGTCAGCGCGCGCCGGCGCGTGGCGGCGGCCAGCTGGTCGTCGGCCTGGTACATGCTCTCGGCCTTCGCCGTCATCAGCTACACGTCCAATTGGGCCTATGTGCTGTTTGCGGCGGGCGGCGCGTGGGTGGGCGGCTATCTGTCGATCACGGCGCTCGACTGGGCGTCTGCGCGCCGGGCGGCGGCATAGGGAGCGTGCGGCTCGAGGCTCGGCTCAGCGCGGCACGGGGACAGGCGCGGCCCGAATCTGGCCGTAGCCATAGCCTTGCGGCGCCGGGGCGGAATAGGCGCCGCCCGCTCCCTGCTGGCCGGGCGCATTGGGCGCCGACAGCGCCGCCGAATATTGCGAGCCGCCGCCGAAGGCGGTGGGCGGCGGCACCAGCGCGTTCTGCCGTGGATTGAACATGCGCGCACGCTGGTCGACCGCCTGCTGCGGCGCGATTTGCGCGGGCAGGGGCGAATAGCCCGATTGCGCCGGCGCCATATAGACGGGCTGCTGCGGATAGCCGGCTTGCGGCGCGTAGCCCGGCGGCGGATAGGCGGCCTGTTGCGGCTGGACCTGCTGCTGATGCTTCGCCCAGAAATCGACGCAGGCGGGATTTTCGCGATTGGCCTGGTTGGCGCAATCGAGCACGATTTTGGTGGTCGAGGTCCGATGCCGGGCGCGGCGGTAGTGGCGCGTCACGCGGCGGCGTGTTCCCCATGTCGCCTGCGGGCCGGCGATCTCCGGCCCCATGCTGTAGCCGAGCGCGGCGCCGGCGATGAGCCCGATCGGCCCGCCGACAAGCGCGCCGGCGACGGCGCCGACGGTGCCGTTGATGAAGCGCGACTGCTCCACGGCCCGCGATTCCGCGCGGGCGAGCGCTGGCGACAGCGCCAGGGCTGTCGAGAGCATCAGGAGGGCAAGCGACCTACGCATGGATTGACGCCTTTGTTGGCCCCACCCTTGCGCTACGACCTTACCGAACGGCGCCGCGAACGCGGCTAATGGCGGTTAAGGCTACGAAACCCTTGCGAAACCGGCAGGCGCGTTTACGCTGTCGGCGCAGTTCGTCAAATCATCCAAGACATTGAGACAAAATGCCTTTTGTCATCGCCTTCATCGTGGCGGTCGCCGCTTTCATGGGCTGGCGCCTCATGCAACCCGACTGCGCGGGCGGAAAGATCGTTGCAGACGAGCAACAGTGCTTGGCCGTGTTCGGCGCGCCGTTCTGCGCCAAGGCCATGCAAGAGGCGTCCACGCGCGCGAGGACCGGCGGCGGCGCTTTCGGGACCCAGTCCGAGTGCCTCGACAAATACCCGGTCTGCATCGCGCGCACGGATGTCGCTGCCTGGACGCCCAAGCCCTCGGCCTATTGTCTGGCGCGCGGACCGGACGGCGCGGTTGCGCGCGCCGAGCCTGTTTACGCCATCCGCTAGATAGGTGGCGCCAAACGGCCTCTCGCCTTGTTTTTGGCGTTTGCCCGTCTTAGGTTCCGCGCAAAGCCGCTGCGTCTGTCGCAGCGGAGGCGTCCGGCATGGCCGGTCCCGCCTGATGGAGTTGGCAGATGGGTTCCTTTTCGATCTGGCACTGGCTGATTGTCGGCGGCGTCGCCCTGTTGCTGTTTGGCGGCAAGGGCAAGATCTCCGACATCATGGGCGACGTCGCCAAGGGCATCAAATCCTTCAAGAAGGGCATGGCCGAGGACGACGAGGCCGAGACCGCCAAGCGTCCGGCCGAGCCGATGAAGACGATCGACCACCAGGCCGCCGCGACGGTCGACAAGGCCGACGCGCGCAAGGTCTGACCGGCCGCCCGCCGGCCCGCCCGGAATCGTCACCGCATGTTTGATTTCGACGTCGGCAAACTCGTCGTCATCGGCGTGGTCGCGCTCATCGTGATCGGGCCGAAGGATTTGCCGCGCGTGCTGCGCCAGGTCGGGCAGGCCGTCGGCAAGATGCGCCGCATGGCCGCCGAATTCCAGGGCCAGTTCATGGAGGCCATGCGCGAGGCCGACGTCGAGAATCTCAAGAAGGAAGTCCAGAGCGCCGCCGACCTCGCCAAGGTCGACGTAGCCTTCGATCCGGTCCGCGACGTCAAGGAGCAGATCACCGCCGCCGTCGAGGGCGACGTGACGCCGGGCCCCGCGCAGCCTGTCGAGACACCCGCGATCGCCGACCTCGGCCTCGACCATCCCCCGCAGCCCGAGCGGTTGGCGGTGGAGGCCGCCTTCGAGGACGCCCCTGCGCCGATCCCGCACGACGCGCCGAAAACGGCGCTTGCGCCGGGCTCGAGGCTGGCGGTCGCCGCGGCCTTCGAGGATGCGCCTGCGGCGCCGCGCGATCCGCTGGAGGCGAAGATCGCCGCGCATGATTCAAAGCTGACGGGCGAGCCCGCGCCGCCGCCGCCCGACGGGCCGGCCAGCCTCGCGGAAAAGCGCGCATGAGCCAGGCCGACATCGACGCAACGCGCGCGCCGCTGATGGAGCATCTGATCGAGCTGCGCTCGCGCCTTATCAAGGCGCTGCTGGCGTTTCTCGTGATGTTCATCGTCTGCTTCTTCTTCGCGAAGAACATCTACAACATTCTGGTGCTGCCCTATCAGCACGCCGCCGGCCCCGAGGCGAAGCTGATCTACACCGCGCCGCAGGAGTTCTTCTTCACGCAGATCAAGGTGGCCATGTTCGCGGCCGCGTTTCTCTCGACGCCGGTCGTCTTCTCGCAGCTCTACGCCTTCGTGGCGCCGGGCCTCTACAAGAACGAGCGCGACGCCTTCAAGCCCTACCTATACGCCACGCCGGTGTTCTTCCTCGCCGGCGCGATGCTCGTCTTCTTCGTCGTGATGCCCAACCTGCTGCATTTCTTCATCGGCATGCAGCAGGCCAACGAGCCCGGCAAGGCGCAGATCGAACTGCTGCCGCGCGTGTCGGAATATCTCGGGCTGGTGATGACGCTGATCTTCGCCTTCGGCATCGTCTTCCAGTTGCCCGTGGTGCTGACGCTGCTGGGACGCGTGGGCATCATCGACAGCGCCTTCCTGAAAAAGAACCGGCGCTACGCCATTGTCATCATGTTCGTCGTCGCGGCCGTCCTGACCCCGCCCGACGTCTTCAGCCAGCTCGCGCTCGCCATCCCCGGCATCCTCCTCTACGAGGCCTCGATCGTTTCGGTCGCGATGATCGAGAAGAAGCGGGCGCAGGAGGCGGCGGAAAAGGCGGATTGAGGGGAGGGGAGGCGCAGGCTTCCAAAATCAGCGGTTTTGGGCAGGAGCGCTCGGGTTGACCCCTTCTCCGGCTTGCGGGAGAAGGTGCGCAAGCAGCCAAGCATGCGCAGGCAATCAAGCATGCGCAGGCTGCGAAAACCTGCCCGCAGGGCGCTCTATGAGGGCTCGTCCCACATCGCGAGCGCCGCATCGCCCTCATCCGACCCTTGCTGACGCAAGGGCCACCTTCTCCCGGTTTCACGGGAGAAGGCTTTGCCCGGACCGCTCATGTTCGACATCAAAGCCATTCGTGACGACAAGGCCGCTTTCGATCACGCCCGCGAGCGCCGCGGTCTGCCGCCGCTCGCCGATCATCTCATCGCGCTCGACGACAACAGGCGCGCGGCCATCGCAAAACTCCAGACCGCGCAGGAACGCCGCAACGCCGCCTCCAAGGAAATCGGCCTCGCCATGCGCGAGAAGGATGCGGCCAGGGCCGAAGCGCTGAAGGCGGAAGTCGCGGCTCTCAAGGAAAACTGGCCCGCGATGGAGCAGGCCGAGCGCGAGGCCAACGAAGCGCTCAACAAGGCGCTGTCCGAAATCCCGAACGCGCCGCTCGACATCGTGCCCGAGGGCAAGGACGAGCACGACAATGTCGAAGTGCTGAAGTGGGGCGAGCCGCGTCAGTTCAACTGGGAGCCCAAGGAGCATTTCGACATCGGCGAATCCTTGGGGATGATGGATTTCGAAAGCGCGTCCAAAATCTCCGGCGCGCGCTTCGTCGTGCTGAAGGGCAAGCTCGCCCGCCTCGAACGCGCGCTCGCGCAATTCATGCTGGACACGCACACCGACCAGCACGGCTACACCGAAGTCGCCCCGCCGCTGCTGGTGCGGGATGACGCGATGTTCGGGACGGCGCAGCTGCCGAAGTTTCGGGAGGATCAGTTTCTCGCAATCACATCGTTCGCGACATTAGGAAACTTGCGGGAATATATCCGCTCGCACGGGGTCGCTCTTGATGACATGCCCATATCTGAGCAATCGGTCTTGATGGAAGATTGGACGCCGCGGTTCCAAGCATTCCTCGATACATCGAAGTCAGACGATCTATTGCATTTCGGATTTCCGAAGTCGCAATCGCGCTGGCTCATCCCCACAGCCGAAGTCCCGCTCACAAACCTCGCGCGCGAGCAGATCATCGACGAGTCGAAACTCCCGATGCGCCTCACTGCCGGCACCTACTGCTTCCGCGCGGAAGCCGGGGCGGCGGGCCGGGACACGCGCGGCATGATCCGCCAGCACCAGTTCTACAAGGTCGAACTCGTCTCCATCACCACGCCCGAACAGGCGCTGGACGAGCACGAGCGCATGACGCAATGCGCCGAGGCCATCCTGCAGGCGCTGGAGCTTCCCTACCGGAAGGTCGTGCTCTGCACCGGCGACATGGGCTTCGCGAGCCAAAAAACCTACGACCTCGAGGTCTGGCTGCCGGGGCAGGGCAAGTATCGCGAGATTTCCTCGTGCTCGGTCTGCGGCGACTTCCAGGCGCGCCGCATGAATGCGCGCTACCGCCCGCAAGGAGAAAATTCTTCCGGAAAAGGCCCGCGCTTCGTCGCGACCCTCAACGGCTCCGGCGTCGCCGTCGGCCGCGCACTGGTGGCGGTGCTGGAGAACTACCAGAACGAGGACGGCTCCGTCACAATCCCGCAGGTCCTGCGCGGCTACATGGGCGGGTTGGAGAGGATCGAGGCGTAACCCGAATCTGACTCCCTCCCCCAAACCAAGTCGGCTGTTGCCGACTTCGCCTTCAAACATGGCGCAAGTCGGCACCAGCCGACTTGCGCTGGGGGAGGGTGGGGTGGGGGGTCGCGCAATCCTGCGACATTGGCGTGTTGGACAGGCGCTATATTCTCGCGGGATTGCGCGACCCCCTCCCCCGCCCCACCCCACAAGGGGGAGGGGAGGCGGCCACCGTCGCGGTAAA
>JASGFP010000149.1:0-7453 GCA_047605445.1 Rhodoblastus sp. | reverse complement strand
CTCAAAATCGAGTTCCGCAAGGAGTGCTGGTTCGATCCCGGCCAGGGGCACCATTCCTGAACAGAAATGCGAACCGGGGCGCGTGCCGGCGGGTTGCGGATCGGTCAGCAGCACGACATCGAAGGCAGAAGGCTCCTCTTGCGCGCGCAGGGGAAAGTCCAGAGAAGCCGGCAGGGGAGCGGTCGGTGAAATCCTTGATGGGCTAGTTTCAGTTCCGGCGGCGTCCCGCATGGCTGGTGCACGCGATAGATCAACGGCAGTTGGGTCGAGGGGTCGACAGGCGGCATGAAACCGGCCGGCTTGATGACGAAAATGATTGCCTCGTCCGGCAAGGAAGCTCCGCCCTGGCGATTGCCCGATCGCTGCGCGACAGGACCAGTTCAGTGCGACGGCCCGATGAATTACGCGACGAGCGCACAGGTCCGAAACGAAAGAGCCCGCCGGAATGCGGCGGGCTGTCGTGTTGCATGTTGGGCGCGCTCACATAACCTGACGCAGCAGAACGTAGAGACCCGCGGACAGCAGGATGGCGCAGGGCAGCGTCAACACCCAGGCCATGAGCAGGTTGCGGATCGTATTCATCTGCACGCCCGATCCATTGGCCGCCATCGTGCCCGCGACGCCCGAGGACAGGACATGCGTGGTCGAGACCGGCAGGCCGAACACGTCCGCAGCGCCGATCGTGCCCATGGCGACGAGTTCGGCGGAGGCGCCCTGCGCATAGGTCAGGTGCGACTTGCCGATCTTCTCGCCGACCGTCACCACGATCCGTTTCCAGCCGATCATCGTGCCGAGGCCGAGCGCGATCGCGACTGCGATCTTCACCCAGAGCGGGATGAATTTCGTCGCCTGGTCGAGCTGGCCCTTGTAAGCGTTTAACGTCTTGATCTCGGTGGCGCTCAGCGCGCTCTCCCTGTCCTTCATCAGCAAACGAACGGCTTCGGAGGCGAGATACATGTCATTGCGGGTATTGCCGACGGCAGCCGACGGAATGCGCGCAACCGAGCCATAGGTCTCGATCTGCTTGGCGATGTCGCGCACGAGCACGGCGAGCGAGGGATAGGCGCCCTCAGTCAGCTCGTGGCGCGCGATGTAGTTGGTGACGGCGGGGCGCGGATCGCCGATGACGGAATAGCCGGCCGCCTTGCCCTCGATCACCTTCGAGGCGGCCTCCGATGCCGCGACATAGGCCGCGACATGGGAGTCCGGCAGGGCGCGGTTCAGCGCATAGGAGGTCGGCACAGTGCCGATCAGGATCAGCATGATCAGGCCCATGCCCTTCTGTCCGTCGTTCGAGCCATGCGCGAAGGAGACGCCGGTGCAGGTCAGGATCAACAGACCGCGGATCCACAGCGGCGGCGCAGACTGGCCCTTGGGCTCCTGGTAGAGTTCGGGCTTCTTCACGAGCGTTTTCATCAGGAGCAGCAGGGTCGCCGCGCAGACGAAGCCGAAGATCGGCGAGAGCAGCAGCGCCCAGCCGATTTCGGTCGCCTTGGTCCAGTCGACGCCCGACGTGCCGTCGCGCCCGCGCATCACCGCATTTGCGACGCCAACGCCGATGATCGAGCCGATCAACGTGTGCGACGAGGACGCGGGCAGGCCAAGCCACCACGTGCCGAGGTTCCACACGATGGCGGCGATCAGCAGCGCGAACACCATCGCGAAACCGGCGGACGATCCCACCTGCAGGATGAGCTCGACCGGCAGCAGCGACACGATGCCGAAGGCGACCGCGCCCGTGGACGTCAGCACGCCGAGAAAGTTGAAGAAGCCGGACCACACGACCGCGAAATTCGCCGGCAGCGAATGGGTGTAGATCACCGTCGCCACTGCATTCGCGGTGTCGTGGAAGCCGTTGACGAATTCGAAGCCGAGCGCGATCAGCAGGGCGACGCCGAGCAGTAAGAAGGGGACGATGGTCGTGACCGGCGCGCCGGTCGCCTGCACGTCCTGGTAGATCGAGAATGCCGTATAGGCGAGGGCGCCGCCGATGATCGCCAGAAAGACGATCACGCTGCGCATGTCGATGGGGTGATCGAGATTGGGCTTCGGGCTGTGAGCTGGCGCCAGGTCAGCGCCAGCCGTGGAAGATAGGGATGTCATGTACGTCTCCGCGAAAAGGCGCGGCGATCTGACGCAACGCAAGCGACACTGCGATGACGAAGCTTAAGCTGGCCTCGCCTTCAGTAGCGGCCTGGCACATACATTTCCGCAGGCACGGGCACGCGGAAATAATCGGGGTTGTGCGCGCGGGGCGGCAGAACGACTTCGGGCCGCTGCACATCGGAATAGGGAAACTGCTCGAGCAGATGCGAGATGCAGTTGAGGCGCGCGCGCTTCTTGTCGACGGCCTCCACCACCCACCACGGCGCCTCGCGAATGTGCGTGCGCTCCAGCATCGCCTCCTTGGCTTTGGTATAAGCCTCCCAGCGCACGCGGGATTGCAGGTCCATTGGGCTGAGCTTCCACTGCTTGAGCGGATCGTGGATGCGCATCTGGAAGCGGAAGTGCTGCTCCTGATCGGTAATCGAGAACCAGTACTTGATGAGCGTGATGCCGGAGCGCACGAGCATGCGCTCGAACTCCGGCACGCTGCGGAAAAATTCCTCGACCTCTTCTTCCGAGCAGAAGCCCATCACGCGTTCGACGCCGGCGCGATTGTACCAGGAGCGATCGAGCAGGACGATTTCGCCGCGCGCTGGCAAATGCGGCACATAGCGCTGAAAATACCATTGGCCCTTTTCGCGCTCGCTCGGCGCAGGAAGGGCGACGACGCGGCAGACGCGGGGGTTTAGCCGTTGCGTGATGCGCTTGATGACTCCGCCTTTGCCGGCGGCGTCACGCCCTTCGAAGATCACGACGACCTTGTGCCCGCCGGCGGCGACCCAGTCTTGCAGCTTCACCAGTTCGCGCTGCAGGCGGAACAATTCTCGGAAATAGAACTTGCGGTCGAGGCCCAATTCCTCGGGATGGTCGGAAGCGTCGTCGAGGAGCGCCGACAGGCGCTGATCGTCGATCTCGATCTCGAGTTCCTCGTCGAAACTATCGAGCATGTCGGCGCGCACGCGCATCGCGAGCGCACTATCGGAGGGGTCCGGCTGGTCGACCATAGGCGTGGCTCCTGATTGAGCCGCCAATTCACCTTTCGAGCGTGACAGCTCGGTGACATGTCGCCGCGGTTTTCGCATTGTTCAAATTGTCATACGAATCTCCCAGCTTGCCGTTATGGCAGGCCGCGCACCTCCCCTGATGGGCTCGACGTTTCGTCGAGGCGTCGGCCGCCTGTTTCCGACAGACCAAGGATTGTCCCCGCGCGCGAACGCCTCGTGTGCGGCGGCTCGACGTCCCGATGGAGAAAGCAGCGCATGGCCAAGGGCAAGGAAAAGCGTCGTGATGGGTTGAAGCGTGCGGTCGGGGAGACGTTCGAGACGCGCACGAGGAAGAAATTCGCCGCTGAGCGCTCCCCTGTGCCCATCGTTCCCATGAATGCGCGACAGTCCGAATATCTCGCCTGCCTGCGCGCCTACGAGCAGGTCTTCGTCATGGGCCCAGCCGGCACCGGAAAGACCTGGCTCGCCGCCACCCATGCCGCCGACCTGCTGCGCAAGCGGCACATATCGAAAATCGTCCTGACGCGCCCGAACGTGCCTTGCGGCCGCTCCCTCGGCTTCTTCCCCGGAACGCTCGAAAACAAGTTCGCGCCCTGGGCCGCGCCCGTTGCCGATGCGATTCGCGCTCGGCTGGGCGAAGCAGTCTATGACGTCGCCGCCAAGAATGGCGACATCGAGGTCGTGCCCTTCGAGGTCATGCGCGGCCGCTCCTGGCGAGACGCTTTCATCCTGCTGGACGAGGCCCAGAACACGACGGCCGCCGAAATGCAGATGTTCCTGACCCGCGTCGGCGAAAATTGCCTGACTGTCGTCAACGGCGACGTCGCACAATGCGACCTCAGCGTAGATTCGGGGCTGCGGATGGCGGTGGATCTGGTGCGCAGCCGCGCGCTGCCCGTGCCGATCGTTGAATTCACGATCGACGATGTCGTGCGCTCCGGCGCCTGCGGCATGTGGGTGCGCGCCTTCGCCGAGCTGACACAGCTCCCACCGAACGTCCCCGCGGCTTATATGCTGCGGCCCACGCCATCATCCATCCCGGTCGCTTTCGGGTCGCGTTCGCCGGAATGGCGCTAGGACTTTGGGGCGGGAGGCGGTCACAATGGCAAGTCGGGCTGAAGCGCAGTCCAAGATGGAACCTCAGCCCTATTCGGGCTCGCGCCCGATCCGCGCAGTCTCGGTGATGCCGAGGCGGCGCATCAGAAAGATGGCCCCGGCCGAGGCGAGGACGCACAGGAGCGTCGCGTAGAGTGTGCCGCTTTCGCTCTCGTTGAATACGAGGTTCTTGGTGTTCATGCCGAAATATCCGGTCACGAAAGTCGCCGGCAGCAGCACGGCTGTCAGGATCGTCAGCATGTACAGACGGTCGTTCGTCTCGAGCGTCAGGATGGCGTTGATTTCTTCCTGGAGCACGCGGGCGCGATCCTGCAGATTGGCCGCGTCGCGGGCCAGCGAATCCGCGCGCTGGCCCAGGCTGACGGCGAGATCTGCGAGCGCGGAATGCTCCGGGGCGTCAGCGGCCTCTTCCAGCCGCTGCAGGGTCGACTGCAGGCCGCTGATCTGGCGCGACAGACGCACGGTCTTGCGACGTGCGCGGCCGAGGCTCGCGCGCTGGTCGCGGCCGCGCCCCTCGATGACCACGTTCTCCTCGATCTTGTCGAGCACGCTGGCGACGCCACGCAGCATCTGCGCCGAACATTCGCAGACGCAGTTGATCAGCATTTCGAACAGGGCGTCCGGCGTTTGTACGGCGACGCCCTCCGACAGGCTGCGCCACAGCGCCTGTGGCGCGTAAAGCGGCGTGCGCCGCGATGTGACGACGAAATTGCGGCCTACCGCGAAGCGGAGGAAATCCGTTGACGAATGGACGCCGTCGAAAGCCTGTTCGTGATCAACAACTGCGCCCGACAGGATATCGCCAACATGTTCGACATATTGGTGGTCGACTGTGCCGGACAGCGCTTCGCGCGCCTCGGCGTTGAGCCAAGTCATGGCCGCCAGCACCTCGCGCACGCGTATGTCGGTGCGATCCAGATGAAGCCAGATAAATCCAGGCGCCACGACCGACAGGGCGTCTAGATCGGCAAGGCTGCCGACGTCAGCCACGCCTCTCTCGGAAAAGCGTAGGAGCCAGTTGCAGCCTGGCAGCGGAACGTCGAGCGCGGGCTTGAGGCGATCGCCAGACATGGGGCCTCTCAGGCGGCGGGCGGGAGCACGGACGAATGCCCGTTTCGCACGGGCGCGCTGAACAGGTCCCGGATAAACTGCGTAGCTTCCAGAATGCACGGGCCGCTGTCGATCGCGAGAGCGTCAAAGCGTCTGCCGGCGATCGCGCTCGCTGCCTCCGGGGCGGCGGCCACGCCTTCTCGCGTGAGATTGTCGACACCTGCGCTTGCCCAGATCGCGGGCACGGAGGCTGCGCGGCAAAGGGCGAAAGCCTCTTCGCGCAGGTCGCCAAGGCGATCGGGGCCGCACTCGATTGCGATTGCGGCGTCGCAGATCAGAACCGCAGTCGGTTGTACGCTCGACGCCTGCACGAGGATATCGGCAAGATTGGCGAAGGCGCGCGGCGTCTCGACGGCAAGAACGAGCGACATTGGCGGCCTGCCCCCGCGCCGAAGAGAGAGGCGTTGCTGAAGGTTGCTCACATCCTGCGCGCCGTTCAGGAGGGAGTGGCCAACGATGTCGGCGTTTTTCGCGACGAAGTCGAGCGCATCATCGTCGTCGCGACCGGAGGCGGGCAGGTTGGCGCCAGGGCGGCGCACGCTACGGCCGGGTTTAATCTTCTCGCCCTTCGGGCGCGCAGCGGCGACTTCGAGATGCACATCGTCTTCAGAGCGTGCGGCGACCTGCGCCGTGATGCGTCCGTCGTTGATCCGGAGCCGGTCGCCGAGCGCAAGGCGGCGGGCAACGTCTGGTGGATCGCATGCAACACGCCGCCGCGCGAAATCCATCATGATCTGGCAGGAACGTCCGAGTTCGCGTTCGGCGATACGGATGTTCACGATCATCTCGCACCAGCGCGCAGCATCGCCGCGCGCGCAGTCGATCCTCGCGCAGATCATGCCTGCATTCATCAAATCGCGCACGACTCGAGGATCATCCTCGGCCACGTCTGGTAGGGCGACGATCAGGCAGGGGCCTGCATCTGGCGCGCTGCCGAAGATCGTATTCCGGGCCGCGCGCCGGAGGGTGTCGCCGTCGACTATCGACGCGAGGTCGGGGTAGCGCGAGGCCGGAACGCCGACTAGGCGTTCGAGCGTCGCCACGACGGCATCGAGCGTTGGCGCAACCGCCTGAGCTTCGCTCCAGCGCGCAAAGCCGAAGGCTGCGAGACGATGCTGCAGGTCGGCGCGGTCTACGCGGCGCGCGGCGAGGTGGTGCGCCAAGTTCTCGAGCCTTGCATGGGGCGTGGCGACGGCGTCGCGGCCCCAGCTTTCGAGGATCGCGCCTGCCTGCGCGGCAATCTCCGCTCGGAGCGCACTCACGTCGATCAGCAGGTCGCCCGCGTCGGAACGCGGCCGGTCCGGATCGCGCTCCCTGTAGTCAAGTGTTTGCGTGTGCACGGCGGATTCCGAGCAGCCGACGACGGCTGAACGGACCTCGCGGGCCCATCGCCAACCTATCCGCGGCAAGACAGACGAAGGGCCTTGCTAGAGGAGGCGCATGAAAGTTCCATGACAGCGGGCCGAAGCGCACAGCATCGCGCGGCATGGATCGCGGCGCGCCTACATGTGGCGGTCATGAATCATTTGTAGTGCGTCGCCAGCGGCAGGAACATGAGAAAATTCGTGTCCTTGCAGCCTATACAGCCGCCGCAGTTCGGACCTTTGCCGGAGACGCATCACATGAGCGCTCTAAACAAGACCTACGACCGGATCGCATCGATCTACGATCTTCTGGATGGACCCTACGAAAAGATGTGGAAGGGCCGCCTGCGCGCAGAAGTCTTCGCCGGCCTGTCGGGCGAAATTCTCGATGCCGGGGCCGGCACGGGCTGCAACATCGCCGCCTACCCGGCCAATGCGCGCATGATGGCGGTTGACGCCAGCGAACCGATGTTGATGAAAGCACGCCAGCGCGCCGCGCGTCTCGGCCGCGCTGTCGACGTCCGGCGCGAAGACCTGTCAAACCTGCAGCTCGCCGACGAGACTTTCGACGCGGTCGTCGCCACCTTCGTGTTCATGTGCATTCCCGAGGAGGCGCAACTCGCCGCCCTGCGCGAAGTCGCCCGCGTGTGCAAACGCGACGGCGAGGTGCGCCTCGTCGATTACTGCATGTCGGAGAAGCCTGCGGTGCGCGCCGGCATGCGCGTGATGTCGCCGTGGCTCAAGTTCATGTTC
>JASGFP010000148.1:0-7645 GCA_047605445.1 Rhodoblastus sp. | reverse complement strand
GGCCGTGCGCGATCTCGCGGATGCGCTTCTTCATCCGCGCCTTGCGCGTCTGCCAACCGACTCCGCCGAGCCTGTCGAGCGTCGCTTCCTGATCCTCCGAGCCGTAGCGCGACAGTAGTTCCAGATTTTCGACCGGCAGATAGAGTTTGTCGCCGCCGGCGTAATGCAGTTCGAGGCAATCGTGCGGAACGCCGATGGCCTGTATCTGCGTCAGGCCGATGAAGCGGCCGATGCCGTGATCGACATGGACGACGAGGTCGCCTGCGGAGAGCGCGCCCACCTCCTGCAGCACGTTCTCGCGCTTGTGCCGCTTGCGCGCGCGCACCAGCCGGTCGCCGAGAATGTCCTGCTCGCCGATGACGGCGAGATCGCCGGCGACGAAACCCTGTTCGAGCCCGATGACGGCGAGCGCGACGCCCTTGAGGCCTATCGTCTGCGCCAGCGAAGAAACGGGCTCGATCTTCTTCAGCCCGTGCTCGGCGAGCACATGGCCGAGACGCTCGCGCGAACCGTCCGACCAGCCTGCGAGGATGACGCGCCTGCCATCGGCGCGCAGCGTCTCGATGTGTTTCACCGCCGCCTCGAACACGTTTGCGTTCTCGTCCGCGCGTTCCGGCGCGAAGGAGCGGCCGACGCCTGCGCCGAGATCGACAGTCAGGCCATGCGGCGAATCCGGCGTGGCGAAAGGCGAAATTCGCGCGAGCGCCGCCGCGTCGAGCCGCGCGCGAAATTCGTCAGGTTTCAGATAGAGCGCGTCGGGCTTCAACGGCTTGTAGCTGGCGCCGGCCGGATCGGAATCGTAAGCCTCCTTGCGCGAGTCGTAATAGTCCCGCGCCTGCGCGAGGCGCTCGGCGGCCGCGTCTTCTGCGAGCGGATCGAGCAGGATCGGCGCGCCTGCGAAATAATCGAACAGCGTATCCATCTGCTCGTGGAACAGCGGCAGCCAATGTTCCATGCCGGGATGGCGGCGGCCTTCGCTGATCGCTTCGTAGAGCGTGTCGCCGCGCGTTTCCGCGCCGAAGGACGCGAGATAGGCCTGGCGGAAGCGGCGCATTGTATCGGTTGTAAGCTGCACCTCGCTCATGGGCACGAGGTCGAGCGAACGCAACTGTCCGGTAGAGCGCTGCGTCTCCGGATCGAACGGCCGGATCGTCTCGAGCGTGTCGCCGAAGAAGTCGAGCCGGATCGGGGCGGGCATGCCTGGCGCGAAAAGATCGACTATGCCGCCACGCATGGCGTATTCGCCGGTCTCGCGCACGGTGCTGGAGCGGAGAAAGCCGTTGATCTCAAGCCAGCGCACGAGATCGTCGGTCTTCACGACATTGCCCGGCGCGGCGGAAAACGTGTCGGCGGCGATCGTCGTCAGCGGCGCGACGCGCTGCACCAGCGCATTGACGGTCGTGCAGAGGATGCGCGGCCGTTCCTCTGACCCGCTGGAACGCGCGAGCCGCGACAGCGCCGTCATGCGCCGCGCGGCGATGCCGGCGTTCGGCGAGACGCGGTCGTAGGGCTGGCAGTCCCACGAGGGAAAATCGAGAACTTCGATGTCCGGCGCGGCGAAGGCGAAAGCGTCCTGAAAGGCGCGCGAGCGTTGGCCGTCGCGCGCGACATGCACGAGCGCTACGGATCGGCCTTCCGCTTTGGCGGCGAGCGCACGCGCGAGATCGGCGGCGACGAAAGCGTCGAAACCGTCGGGCGTGCGCGACAGGAGGACCTGGCCTCCGCGCTCCAATTCCTTGAGCGCGCGTTGGAGATCGTTGGACATTCTGTTTCGGCTTAGAGGTTCACCGGCCCGGAATGGCTGTGAAACTGCTTGATCTGAAGAAGGAGCGGCGTGTCGTAGCCGGATTCCGGCGGCTCCGTGCCGCACAGCCAGGAGAACGCCTTCTGGTCCTCGACATCGAGCAGGCGTTCGAGGTCGGCGATCTCGTCGGCGCCGAGCGCCGACAGGCGCGCGTCGACGAAACCGCCGATCAAAATATCCATCTCGCGCATGCCGCGCCGCCAGGCGCGAACCTTGATGGCGCGGCGGCGGGTGTCGAGGTCGTCGGCGGTCATGGGGGCTCCGGGGCGGCGTTGGCCGGCTCAAGGCGGCGTATATAGCCGCGCGAGGTGGAATTGTCATGGCCGCGAGCCTTCAGGCCCGCCTGACGTGTCACGCCCTTGCGGGCCTTAGGGCGCGCGGTCCAAATAGGCGTTATGCGCCCCTCGCTTCTCGACCCGCTTTTTTCCGGCCTGGCCGCGCTTCCGGGCGTGGGCCCGAAGACGGCGAAACTGTTCGACCGGCTTCTCGGCCAGGACGAGGCGCGCGTGCTCGATCTGCTGTTCCATCTGCCGACCGGCGTGGTGGACAATCGCCTCAGCCCGACCATCCGCGAGGCGCCGCTGGACAGCCATGTGGTGATCGCCGCGCGCGTCGCCGAGCACCGCATTCCGCGCAAATATTCCAACGCGCCGTTGAACGTGCTGGTCGAGGACGACAATGGCGACGACGTGCTGCTCGTCTTCTTCCGCAATAATTTCGATTGGGTTCTGCGCGCGCTTCCCGTGGGCGAAATCCGCTGGTTCTCGGGCGATCTGAAACTCTGGAACGGCTACCGCCAGATCGTCCATCCGCGCGTGCTCGACGCGGCTGCGCTGAAGTCGCTCAAGGAGCACGAACCGACTTACGGCCTGACCGAGGGGCTGCACCAGCGCAATGTTGGCAAGGCGGTCGAGGGCGCGCTGGCGAAGCTGCCGGACATGCCGGAATGGCTCGATCCCGCGCTGCTGCGGCGCGAGCAATGGCCGGGCTTCGCGCCCGCGATGCGCGCGCTGCATGCGCCGCGCAGCAGCATGGATCTGTCGCCCGACGCCGTCGCGCGTAAACGGCTCGCCTACGACGAACTCCTGTCGCAGCAGCTCGCGTTGCGGCTCGTGCGCGCGAAAATGCGGCGCCTGCGCGGGCGGCCGACGACGGGCGGCGGCCGCATTTCCGGCGCCATCGAAGGCGCATTGCCCTATTCGCTCACCAATGCCCAGCGCGCCGCGCTCGCCGACATTCGCGGAGATATGAAAAGCGACAAGCGGATGTTGCGGCTGCTGCAGGGCGACGTCGGCTCCGGCAAGACGATCGTCGCGCTCCTGTCGATGGCGACCGCAGTCGAGGCGGGGCGGCAGGCGGCCATCATGGCGCCGACTGAAATTCTCGCGCGTCAGCACTTCGAGCGCATCGCGCCGATGGCGCAGGACGCCGGCATGCGCGCCGCGCTCCTCACCGGGCGCGACAAGGCCGCCGAGCGCCGCGCGACGCTGGAGGGGCTGGCGAAAGGCGAAATCGACATCGTCGTCGGCACGCATGCGCTGGTGCAGGACAATGTCGCCTTCCGCGATCTGGCGCTGGCCATAGTGGACGAACAGCATCGGTTCGGCGTGCATCAGCGGCTTGCGCTCGGCGAGAAGGGCGATGCGGTCGACGTGCTCGTGATGACCGCGACGCCGATCCCACGCACTTTGGTGCTCACATATTTCGGCGATATGGACGTCTCGAACCTCACCGAAAAGCCCGCGGGACGGCAGATGATCGACACGCGCGCCATGCCGCTCGAACGGATCGACGATGTGGTCGCGGGCATCCAGCGCGCCATCGCCAGTGGCGCGCGCGCCTATTGGGTCTGTCCGCTGGTGGCGGAGAACGAGGAACTGGAAGTCGCCGCCGCGCAGGAACGGTTTGAGGATTTGCAGAAGCATTTCGGGCCGCGGGTCGGCCTCGTGCACGGGCAGATGAAGGGTAAGGACAAGGACGCAGCCATGCTCGCCTTCCAGCGCGGCGAGTCGCAGGTGCTGGTCGCCACAACTGTCATCGAGGTCGGCGTCGATGTGCCGGAGGCGACGATCATCGTCATCGAACACGCCGAACGATTCGGCCTCGCGCAATTGCACCAGCTGCGCGGGCGCGTCGGACGCGGGTCGCAGAAATCGTCCTGCATCCTGCTCTACAAGGGGCCGCTCGGCGAAACGGCGAAGGCGCGTCTGTCTATCTTGCGCGAAAGCGACGACGGCTTCCGGCTGGCCGAGGAAGATCTGCGCCTGCGCGGCGAGGGCGAAATTCTAGGAACGCGGCAATCCGGCCTGCCGGGGTTCAAACTCGCCGATCTCTCCGCGCATGGCGTGCTGCTGAAACTTGCGCGCGAGGACGCCGAAGCCATTCTCGAAACCGATGAGGGCCTGACGAGCGAACGTGGCGGGGCGCTGCGTCTGCTGCTCTACATTTTCGGACGTGACGAGGCTGTGCGATTGCTGCGGGCGGGTTAGTTGGACCGCGAGCCTTCAGGCTCGCAATCGAGCCTCAAGCAGGCGAGCCTGAAGGGTCGTGGTCCAAAGCGGCGGTTTTGTAGCGCCCCGGCGTACGATAGACGCACCAGGCGTTGAACCCGAGATAGATTGCGTAGGTGAAGGCGTAACAGGCGCCCGCGACGACGAGGGACTTCACGCTCAGCGCAGTCAGCAGCGCGGCGAACAGCGGCAGCGACAGCCATTCGCCGATGGCGATCGCCTTGGTGCGCTCCGTGGCGAACAATCCTTGCAGCGGAACCCAGGAGGCGAGCCGCAGCGCGTCGCCGAGCAGGAACAAGCCGCTCGCGGCGGCCGGCATGAGGAATTTTTCCGCATAGAGCAGGGGAATGACGAAGCCCTGCGCCGTCCACAGCAGGCCGATGGCTGCAGCGCCGGGCAGGCACAGGAATTTCCAGGTGTGCTCGACCTCGCGCAGAAAGGCCGCCCGGTCGGCCGCCGCCGCCATGCGCGGCAGGTAGACGAGGCCGATCAGGCTGCCGCCGAGCCCCGTCACCCATTCGCTCGCGCGCCACAGGGCCTGCAATTGCGAGACTTCGTCCCATGACAGACCGTGCGCGAGTTCGGAGCGGCTCCACATGATCGACACCGGGCTCATGATGCCGATCGACAGGCCCGCGACGATGTAGCGTTTCAACGGCGACGTCCGCCAGGACGGCGCGATCGCGCGCCCGCGCCACGCCTTGTCGATGACGGGCGCGGCGAGAAACGCGCCGATGACGAGGAGCGTGATCAGTTGGACGCCAAGGGCGAGCGTCGCCGTCACCACGCCGAACAGCCCGGAAAAAGCCAGTCCGACGGGCGCGACCTGCGCGAGGCCGAGCAGGATCATCCGCCCGCGTTGAAGACGCCCGGTCCACAGCGCCAGAAACAATCCGAGGATCGTGTAGACGAAGCCGCCGGCGACTGCGAGGAACCCCACGAGCCCGCTAGGCGCCACTTCGCGGCCGGCGAGCAGATTGAGAACCGGCGTCAGCGCGAGCAGGGCGAGCGCCGCGCAGCCGGTGACGATCAGGCCCCAGATCAGCGCGTCGCGCATCAGGATCTGCGCATCCGTGTCGCGCCGCGCGGCGAAGACGGCGACGCCGGCCCCGACGCCGGACAGCGTGACGGCGGCGGTCAGGTCGAACAGCGATTGCGCCTGCGCCAGGTAGGCGATCAGCCCCATGTCGGGCTGCAGCGCCAGCAGCTTGTCGAGGATCGCCCGCGCGGCGAGCGAAATGACGATGACCGCGACGGGCGACATGACGATGCGGGCGAACAAGGACTGCATGCGGATGGCGCCGGAAGATTGTGCGCAGCCATCTAACAGCGCAGCCGTCGCGATTCGGTTACTTTTTGCTCACGTCACCTCGAACCATGCGGCGAGCCCCGCCGCCTCCTGATCCGCCACGTCCGAGCGCAGCGCCCATTTGCCGGGCGCGTCCGCGACGAAGGCGACATGCTTGGTCGCGCCCTTGGCGACGATGACCGAATTGCGCCAATAGGGCTCCCAGCCGTCGTCGAGATCGTGCAGCAGCCGCATGCAATGGCCGTGGACGTGCATCGAAACGGCGGCGTCCGACTTGTTGGCGAAACCGAGCGAAACCGGCGTTCCGCGCTTCACCGAAAACAGCGGCTTGCCCGCGTAGGATTGCGGCTGGCCGTTGAAGGTCCACGGCGCGCCCGGCGCTTTCGGCGGCGCGAGCGCCAGCTCGAGCTTCCTGGCCTCGCGCAGACGGATTTCCGCCGGCAGACGCGGGTTCGTGGGCAGGGTCGCGAACGCGGGCCGCGCCTTCACCGGTTCGCCTTTCGCCTTCAGCGCGAATATCGGCAGACGCGGCTTATCCTGTCCAGCCCACAGGCCGAGCGTCAGATCGGGCGCATCGCCTGCGGATAGGTCGTGGATAAACTCGAACCGCGCGCCGGGCGCCATCGGCGCGGTGTTGCGCACGAGCTGGAAGGGATCGCAGGCCTGCCCGTCGATGGCGATGCAGCGCGGCGCGCCGCCTTCGAAGATCGCGACCGCCATGCGCGCGGCGCAGCCGTTGACGACGCGGATGCGCACGCGCCCGCCGGGCGGCGCGCTTTCGGCCAGCGGCGCCGGCGCGCCGTTGACCGATAGCAACGGTCCGATCCGACCGCCGCCCGGCTCGCCGAAGGGCGCGGCGAGCGCGCCCTTTTCGTCGAGCTTCCAGTCCTGCAGCACGATGACGATGTCGCGATCGACCTCAGGCGGCTCGGCCTCGTCGACGATCAGAACGCCGGCAAGACCGCGGGAGATCTGTTCGACATTGTGCGGCTGGATCGCGGGCTTGTAGAGGAACGTTCCGGCCGCATTCGCCGCAAAGCGATAGTCGAACGACTGGCCGGGCGCGACTGGCTTCTGCGTGAGACCCGCGACGCCGTCGTTGGCGTTGTCGCCGAGCAATCCTTGCCAGTGCAGGCTGGTCGGCTGGTCGAGCTTGTTGGCGAGCCGGACCTTGAGCTCATCGCCCTGTCTGACGCGCAACAGAGGCCCGGGAACAGACCCGTCGTAGCCGAAGCCGTCCGTCTCGCCGGCAGGCGAAATCTTCGCGCCCGTCTTGCGCGCTTCGAGAATGCGGAAGCCGTCGCCCGCAGGTTGGGCGCGGGCGGGCAGGGCGACGGCGCTGGCGGCGACGCCGCCCGTAAACAGGCGACGCGAGATCAAGCGAAACCTTGCGCCTTCAAGAGCGCGCGCGTGTCGGGATCGCGGCCGCGAAAGGCGCGATAGGTCTCCTCGGGCGGAGCGCTGTTGCCGGCCGAGAAGGCTTTCTCGAGCCGGTGAGCCGTCGCCGGATCGAACACGTCGCCCGTTTCCTCGAAGGCGGCGAAACCGTCGCGGTCGAGCACGGCCGACCAGAGATACGAATAATAGCCGGCCGAATAGCCCGAGCCGGAGAACACATGCGCAAAATGCGGCGTGCGATGGCGCATGACGATTTCCTTCGGCATGCCAATCCTGTCGAGTTCGGCGCGCTCGAAGGCCACGATGTCGAAATTCTCGGGCGGCGACATCAGGTGCAGGTCGAGATCGACGAGCGCCGAGGAGCAATATTCGACCTGGCCCCAGCCGACGTTGAATTTTTCTGACGCGCGGATGCGGTTGACCAGATCGTCCGGGATCGGCGCGCCGGTCTCGGCATGGCGCGCGAACCGCGCGAGCACTTGCGGTTGCAAGAGCCAGTGCTCGTAGACCTGCGAGGGAAATTCCACGAAGTCGCGCGGCACGTTGGTGCCCGCGATCGAAGGGTAGGTCACGTCGGTCAGCATGCCGTGCAGCGCATGGCCGAACTCGTGGAACAAGGTTTTG